>CAYSPB010000005.1:0-50726 GCA_964432695.1 uncultured Nannocystaceae bacterium | reverse complement strand
GCCGTCGGCGTCCTTGTAGGGGTATTCGGCCTTGTTGCGGTAGGCATACTCGCCGACGATGGCCTTGAGTGCATCAGAGGCGCGGCCGATGTCGACGACGAGGCCGTTGGGGTCGAGCGTCGGGCGGCGGAACTCGACGTCGACGACGTAGGTGGCCCCGTGCAGGCGCTGCGCAGGGCCGAAGACCTCGCCGCGGAAGCTGTGGGCAATCATGACGTGGTCGCGCACGCAGACGGTGAACATGCCGGTTCAGGAGCAGATTCGGTGACAGAGCACCGGCTCGGCGTGTTCGCTCGCCGGTGCGGCCAGTCTCGCCATGGTTTCAGGCAGTTCGGCGAAGGCAGACTCGCCCGAAATCAGGGCGTCGAGGGCGTCGTCGACCAGCAGGTCGAGGGCCACGCCCATGCGACGCGCGTAGGTCCAGCGGGGTGCGCGGTCCGGGGGAATGGTCCCCACCTGCGAGCCGATGATCTGGAGTCGACCAGGGTGAAACGCCGTGCCGAGAGACACCGTGGTGTCCCGGTCGCCGTACCAGCTGAGCTCCACCACCCGAGCCTGCGCCCCTGCGGCATCGAGCGCCGTCTGCAGCCCGGCCGAGCTCGCGCTGGCGTGAAAGACGACGTCAGCGTCGGACCACACGTGCTCGGGGTCCCCGAACGATACGCCGAGCGCATCGGCGAGCGCAGACCGTCGCCCGTCGACGTCGACCAGCTGCACCGAGCACCCGGGGGTCCGCCCGCACACGTACGCCGTGAGGCATCCGACGACGCCAGCGCCGACCACGACGACCCGGTCGCCCGCACCGACCCGTCCGTCCCACGTCGCATTCAGGGCCGTCTCCAGGTTGGGGGCCAAGACGGCGCGGGCCAGCGGCACCGAGGACGGAATGCGTCTCACCGCGCCCGCATCTACGCAGGCGAACGACTGGTGAGGATGCAAGCAGAACACCGCATCACCTGCGCCGGGTCCGTCGACGACCTCGGCGACGAGCGCGTAGCCGTACTTCACCGGAAGCGCGAGCGTGCCCTCTTGGTGCGGACCTCGCATACGTTCGTGCTCCGAGGGAGGCACTCGGCCGTGAAAGACCAACGACTCGGTGCCCCGACTGATACCCGAGTACAGCGCGCGGATCCGGACTTGGCCGGCACTCGGCGGGGGCACGGAGATCTCTCGCAGCGCGCCGCGTCCGGGCGCTTCGACCCAAAATGCTCGTGCTTCGATCGGTCCGGACGCCATGGCGAGGATCATAGCAATTCCCGTTTCGTCATAACCCCAGTTGATGGCCGCGGGAAGGCCTCACACCCGCGGCGCGAACGCTCCTCGTACGCGTGAGGTCGGGTACGATCGTCGGCCTCATGGGCGACGGCTCCATCGCACGTGTCAACGGCTTCTTGGCCAAGCTCCCGGACGGACTCGACTCGTATCCGGATGTTGCCGTGAAGTACTCGGTGCTGGGGATCTGGACCGAGGGCCACGACCTCGAACAGCTTCGGGACGCGTTGCCCGGGCGCGTACGCGACCTCTCAGAGACCGGAAATCCGGTCACGCGCTGGGTTCCCGAGGCGCACGCCACGGTCGTGTATCTGACGCTGCGCGAGCTGTTCTTTTCCTCGGACGACGCATTCGTCCACGACGCGCGGCAGCGGAACACGAACCTGCAATGCAGCCCGATTTACGAGCTGCTGTTCCGGGCACTGGCCACCAGCCGCATCACGCGGGCTGCACCCGCTGCGTACCGGCAAGTGCATCGCGGCAGCACGCTGGAGGTCAGCACCGAAGGGCGTCCGTGGACATGGTCGCTGGTGCTTCCGCCACACCTGGTTCCCGAGCTGCTGGCGCGCTGCTATGCGACCGGCGTCTAGGCAGCGATCGCCCTCAGCGAGTCGACGGACGTTCGCGTCCACACGCGCGAGGTTCTCGACGACCACGTGACGTTCGAGATGTCATTCGACGAGCCCTGAGCGCTCAGCGCTTGGCCCAGTACGGCTTCACGCGCAGCTCGGCCACGCCTCGCTGCTCGAGAAGTGCAACGGCCGCGCGCACGGTCGGTGCGTGCCCGGACACGATGACGCGGGTCCCCGCGGGGAAGGTCTTTCGGGGCTCAAGCGCACGCAACAGCGCCAAACCGGGCTGGCCTTGAACGCGATACGCCACGTCGACCGGAAGACCGAGCGCGTCGATTGCAGGCCGATCGATCGGATCGATCTCGACGATGCCGCTCACGGAGGCCTGTGGAGCCTGCAGTCCAGCGAACAGACCCAGCGTCGTCTCGTCGCCGAGCAACAGGATCGGTGCGGACCCGGAGAACGCAACGTCCAGGCTTGCCTTGGGGCCGAAGAACTCAACCTTATCTCCTGGAGATGCACCGGCCACCCACGCACTCCCGGCACCGTTGCCGTGCACGAACCCCACGACGTCGACCGTGCCACGCTCGGCGTCCACCGCCGAGAACGTGTAGGAGCGATACACCCCGGGCGCGACATTGGCCTTGATCTTGTCCCCGGGGACCCAGCCGGGCACCAAGCCGTCTACCCGCAGCCGGAGCCGGCGAATCCGAGGCGACAGGTCGTCTGCCCGCGCCACGGTGGCGGTGCGAACGAACGGACGAGAAGCGGCGTGGCGAATCAGACGGCCCATGCTGCTTTGATAATGCTTTTCATTTTCATGTCAACGAACCGACGACAAAAAGCGCCCGAGCCATTGACTCGAGCGCCTTCTGGTCGGCCCTAAACCGCTAGAAACACGAATGTTCTGGGGCAACGACCCCAGCGGCGAACTCTCGGACGCCGCCGTACCCTCGTGGCGGCGTCGTCCGGCTCGGCGCCCAGCGCACGCCGTCGCTGGAGTGGACGTAGCCGGGGCCTTCACCGAAGTACCCGAAGGCCTCGTGCCAATCGAGACGGCCCTCGGCGAGGCCGGTGCTACCCGAGGTCGACCACGTCAGGCCATCCTCGCTGTGGCGGAGCTCGCCGCTCCAGGTCAGGGCGAAGAACCCCTCGGAGCTGCTGCCCACATCGGCCACGCCCGCGCCGAGCGTGCCGGCTTCGGACCAGGTGAGACCGCCGTCGTCGGAGACGCAGACCGGGCCGTCGCCGCCGGCAAGCAGGATGCGTCCGTCGTGCGCCGCAAGCCCTCCGTTGTGCTGAACGAAGCCGATGCACGCCTCGGTGGCGCCCGTGCCGACGCTCCAGGTGTGGCCGCCGTCGTCGCTGGTCTGCATGACCCACCCGGTGGCGTCCCACCCTTCCATCACGACGACGAGCCGGTCGAGGCTCGGCAGGTACTCGACCTCGCGGATGTTGCCGGCCGCGTCGAGGTTGTCGGTGGTCGAGCGTGTCCAGTTGGCGCCGTCGGGTGAGCGCCACAGCCCGCCGCCCGCGAACAGCACGAAGTCGTCGCCGACGAACTCCACCCCGCTGGCGCCGTTGCTCGGGCGCCCGCCGGTCTCGGAGATGAACGCTTCGTCCGGCAGGTCTTCCCAGGTGATGCCGTCGGTCGAACGCAGCACGCGGGCGTCGGCACCCCACCCCGTGGCGGCCACGAATGCTCCGTTGCCGAACGTGATGCCGCCGAACGCAGCGTAGTCACTGTGGTCGTCTTGAATGCCGAAGGCGTTGAAGTCGTTCCAGCTCTGCCCACCATCGCAACTGCGCGCTGTTTGGCCGCCGTGGGCGATTGAGACGATCACCGGAACGCCCTCGGGTGGGCTGCCCGTCGAACCGTGCGCACTGGTGGACCCGTCCTCCCCACCGCCGGTCGTCTCGGGCGCAGGGTTCGACGTGGTGTCACCCGTGGTGCCGGGGTCGGTCGAGGTGCTCGACGACGCTGCTCCCGTACTCGTGCTCGTGCCGTCGTCGGTCTCGAGGCTGCCCCCGTCCGCGGCATCGCACGCGACGAGAGCACCCAACAGGCACAGCGTCAGGCTTCGAGCCACGGCAGCATCTCCCCGCGCACGTTCTGCACCGACTCCGGGTAGAGGAAGTCTCGTCCCTCCCCGATGAACAGGTTCGGATATCCGCCGCCGGCGTCGAGCTCGTAGTCCTCGGGCGCCAAGCCCATCAGCTGCAGCGCCGACCCGAGAAACTGCTGATGCAGCAAGCCGGCGTACAGGCGGACGGGCGTGCCCTGATAGAACTCCTCCTCGGCCAGCGCGTTGGTGTTGCGGTAGTCGATGTACTGACCGGTCCGCATGCACCCACCAGCCCCGCCCGCGGTGACGATGGTGGTGTCGATCGACTCGTGGGTCATCGGCCCCGACTCCTGCGTCCACTGCACGAGCGTGTTGTCCAGCAGGGTGGAGCCGTCTCCCTCGTCCACGGCGTCGAGCTTGGCGATCAAGTCCAGCATCACGCCTTCGAACGTGCCCTGGTTGCCCGACCACAGCTCGAACTGCCGGTCGCCGTCGGGCAGGTGAGCCTGGTGCGCGACGTCCTGGTGCCAGTCACCCGCATACGTCGAGAAGTGGTCGAGCACGCCGAGCACCGCGATGCGACTCGTGCCGCACAAGAACGCGGTGACGACCACGTCGTTGAAGAGCGCCCAGTAGTCGGACTGCAGCTCGGGGTTGATGTGGAACGAGCCGTCCCCCCACAGCCACTCGGCGTCCTGGCGCGGCATATCGACGTCACCGCACGACACGGCCACCGACAGCCGTCGCTGCAGCTCGTCGATGCGCTCGATGTGCTCGTCGAGCCTCTGTCGGTCGCGCGCCGAAAGTCGGCGGTTGCTCTCGCGAAGCGAGCGATAGTTCTCCAGCACGCGGTCGACCACGGGCGGACGGGGCGACTCCTCGTCTTCCTCGGGCACGAAGATCCGGTTGAAGAGCGCCAGCGAGCTGAACTCGGCCGGCAGCTGCTGGATCTCGCCGGCTTGCGACTGTGGACTCGACCAGCCGTACGAGTGGCTTGCCGAGACCAACAGGCTGCGCTCGAGCGTGGTGCTGAGGTCGCCGTAGAAGCGGGGCGACCACGCGAGCACCTGGTCGATCGAAGGCGTGGGCGCGCCCTGCTGCTCGACACCGTCCTCGCCGTTGCCGTCGTTCGCGGCCCAGTTTCCCAGGTGACCGCCGCGGTGGTGCGCGATGTAGAAGGGGATGTCGAGGCCGCGGATCACGTTCATCTTGGCGGCGAGCTCAGGCGTGAGCCGATCGGCCGCGCCGCTGAGCACGGGCGAGAGGCTCGCGCGGTCCCCTTCGGTCGACAGGGCCAGGTCGCCACGGCGGATCTGGTGCCCAGCGTACGCCATGGACTCGGTCAGCGCGTCCTCGGAGGGGTGCATGAAGTCGGTCCACACCCCGCCGTGCTGACTGCACAAGGAGATGAACCGCGGCGGAATGCTCCAGTTTCCGCGCGCTGCAGCGCGGTCCATGAGCGAGGGCAGGATCGGAAGCGCGAGCGCAAAGCCGCCTGCACCGCGAAGAAGTTGACGACGGGTGGGGTTGAAGCGGCTCATGACTACTCCTCGATCTTTCGGGTCTTGAATTCGTCGCGCAGGGCGAGGTCGCGAAGCACGTCGCGCAGCGGCGCCCCTTCGAGCAGGGCCGTGGTGGTGTCGTCGAGCATGCAGCCGTCTTGCGCGGCATCCTCCTCCCGCCCGAACGTCCAGCGGACGTAGTTGCGGGCGAAGCAGGCCTGAACCCGCTCGCTCTCCAGCAGGATCTCGCTCAGCTCGGGCATGCTCGAGACCTGGCGGTCGTCTGTGAAGTCGATGCGCGGCGTCGTCGTGCTGTCGACCGGGCGCGCGCCGGTCACGTTGCCGTCGTCGTCGAACAGAATCTGCTCGGTCCGATAGCGGCCCAGCGCGTCGAAGTGCTCGGTGACGAAGCCCAGCGGGTTGATCTGCGTCGCGTGGCAGCCCGCGCACGCAGTGCCTTCCTGCTCGGTGAGCATTTCGACGACCTCGCGGGTGGTGTTCTCGGGTGAGAGATCGGGCGGATTGCCCGCGGCGTTGTCCGGCGGCGGCGCGAGCTCGTCGCACAGCACGGCCTCGCGAATGCGGACCCCCTTCATGATCGGACGGGTGTTGGACGAGCCCGAGGCAACGAACGCCGCTCGCGTCAGCACCCCCGCGCGCTCGGCCTGCGGGAACGCGGGCGGCTCGCCCCCCTCCCACATCGGCACGCCGTAGATCGCGGCCAGGTCCGGCGTGGTGGCAAACGACCGGTCGCTGAGGAAGAAGTCCTCGAACGTGCCGTCGGTATCCAGCGCGTAGTAGCTGGCGCTGGTGAGCACCTCGTCGACCATGTTCTGCGTGGTCTCGGGGCCGACCTCGAAACGGTCGAGGAACGAATCGTAGACCGGTGTCCCGAGCCGCGCGTCGACGGCGGGCAGGTCCTCGACCCACAGCCACTCGCCGAAGAACGTCTCGACCGCCGCGACCGAGCGCGGGTCGTCGAGCAGGCGGTCGACCTGGGCTTCGTAGACCTCGTCGTCGAGCAGGGAAGCGTCGGCCGCCGCGGCCAACAGCGCGTCGTCGGGCGGGGCCTGCCAGAACTGATAGCTCAACCGCTGCGCCAGCTCGTAGCCGCCGAGGCGATACACGCCCCCGATGTCCTCGAGTTCTTCGTCTCCGTGCTCGACGAGGTAGAGGAACGAAGGCGACGTCATCATCACCGTGATCACGTCGCCGAACGCCTCGGGCTCGGTGCCTTCGGTCACCCCCTGTGCGTCGTACACCTCGCGGTAGAACGTACGCTCCTCGTCGGTGAGCGGTCGCCGAAGCGCCCGGGCTCCGAAGCGGTCGATGAACGCGTCGATGCAGGCTTCATCGTTGCCGGTGTCGCCATCGATGGCGCAGTCTCCTGCGACCGCGGCCAGATGCGCCTGCGTCAGCTCGCGCGCCGCCGCCACGGCCACGTCGTACGAGCCGTCGATGTGTTCTTGATGAACGTTCTGGTCGAGCCGTCGAAAGCCACCCCGCGCAGCACCGTGCACCGGCTGCCGCACGTCGATGGGCATGCGCGCGAGCGTGGGCTCCACCGCGACGAAGACCTCGGGCCCCGCCGCCCAGGTCAGCAGCGCCTGGACCGTGTTGCGGTACTGCACCTCGGAAAGCCGCCGCATCGAGAGCGACTCGGGCCACATGTCCGGCGCGCAGCCGAACGTATCTCCGGAGTCCGCGGACGTGCCGTCCGTCTCTTCGCCGTCGGTGCCCTCGCCGTCGGTGCCTTCGCCCCCGCCGTCGGTCTCCGCTCCCCCAGCGCTGCCGTCGTAGCAGCCGCCGAGCAGCAGAACCGCGGTCAGCCCCGTGCTGCCGATGATTCCCACCTTCATCACCGACTCGATGCGGCGGCGGAGAGAAACGGGTGACGGTTTTCTTCGGATGCTACTCGTTCACGCCGCCGACATAGTCCAACGCATGGACCGTACCGTCGAACGTGAACACCGAGGCGAGTGCGAGCGCGTCTGCGCCGTGGTGTGTGACCTGCCCTTGCATGGTCACAACGCTGTCCTCCGAGCACGCGACGAGACCCGAGCTCGGCGCGGGCGTCTCCGTCCACGTCTGGCCGTCATCGCTGAAGAACAGGGCCCCCTCGCTCGCAGCGACGAAGCGCCCTCGGCACGCACGGACGGACCCCGTCAGTCCAGGCAAGACGTTCTCCTCGTTGAAGAGCAGGTCCTCGCCGTTGGCGGTGACGATGATGCGGCCTCCCTCTCCCAGGCCGACGAAGCGACCGTTGGCATACGCGATCGCTTCGAGCTTGGAGCCGCCTAGGCCCGTTTTCGTCCACGAGGCTCCATCCGTAGATGTGAGCATCGTGTCGAAGCCGAGCGCGACGAAGCGACCCCCGCCATAGGCGACCTCGAACATGTCGAACCCCTCGAGGTCGTTTCGTGCGTCGGTCCACGAAATGCCATCCTCCGACCACGCGAGGTGATCGAGCCCCACCGAAACCCAGCGCGTTCCGTTGGAGGCGAGGTGGCGGACGTAGCCGAGCGACGTGTCGAGTGCGTGGGTCGTCCACGAGAGCCCGTCGGGGCTCGAAGCCATCACGTAGCCGCCAGCGAGGAGCAGTCCGTCGGGCCCCGCGATCATGGTCTCTTGCGTGAAGCCCTCGAGGACGGACGCGTCGACCATTTGCCACGAAGCGCCTGCATCGAACGACGCCGCGAGCCCTGCCTCGAGCCCGTACACCACGAAGTCTGGAAGTCCTGCAGCTCCGCCGGTCGAGCCGCTCGAGGACACCCCGGGCAATGCGCCCGTCTCCGAGGAGGACGACACCGCGACCTCGCCATCCGTCGACCCGGAGTCAGCGAACCCGACGACCTCATCGTCGCATCCGCCTAGTGCGAGCCATGCGACCAGCCATCTGCGGTTCATGGGCGCATCCCCTGCGCCCGGCTGCGGTAGACGCTGCGCGGATGCTTGGCGAGAAACGCATCGATCGCGCGAGCGAGCGCGTCTTTGCGAGCCAAGCGGTCCAACGCCTGGATCGTACCCCACGCCGCTTCCTCAGCCAGCGGTCCGCCCGCGCGCAGGTAGGTCTCGAACTGCCGAAGCGCCGCCTTCGCCCGGCCACGGCCCAGCTCGAGTTGGCCCAGCGTCACGCGGCCGGCCTTCGCTTCGGGCGAGCGCGGATGCTCCCGCACGAGCATTCGATACAGCCGGATCGCCTTGGCGACGTTGCCAATCCCACGCGCCGTTCGAGCGCGTTCGAGCAGCGTCGCTGCGTCCAGCGTGGGCCGCTTCACCGCAGGCTCCGACGGCGCGGCCCCATCGGTCTGACCGGGGGGCTCGGTCCCGCCGGGGGGATCGGGCTCGGCCGCGTCGGCGACCGGCTCGGGTTCCGGCCGTGGCACGACGGGTGCCGGCTCGGCAGCGCGCGTGGCGAACAACGCGACCTCGAGATGATCTCCCGGGTCGAGCCGATGCTCTGCGCCTGCCATCGTCACGGCCCATGTTCCCGCCTCCACATCGACGGCGCCCGAGCGCAGCGTGACCGCCCGGGCATGCGCATCGTCGACGACCAGCCGCGCATCCTTCGACGCACACAACACCGCATCCCCCCTCGACAGACACGCTGCCTGCGTCGCGATGAGTTCGGACCGCTCGGGCAGCACGTCACCCGCCTGCATGGAGACCCCGTCCTCGGTCGTCCAGATCCCGCGCGCGCCCTCGAGGTGCAACTGCACGGGCCAAGCCACCCAAAGCAGGAGTGCCGCCGCGACAGCGAGAACCGCCACGACGAGCCCCACCGGCGCGCGTCGCTGGGTCGATGCAGGAACGGCGGCGAGCGCTGCCCCGACCACGTCGACGTCGCCCGGTTCCGCGCCCTCTTCGGCCTGCATCGAGGCTGCAAGCGACGCGTAGAAGGCCTCTTCCTCAGCCCAGCGCGCGTCCTCGACCCCCTCGAGCTGCTCGAGCTCCTCGGGCAGCGGGTCTTCCAGCGCCAGCGCGTCCTGCAGCGACTGCCAGGTCGCGTCGAGCTCCTCCGGTGCACGCGAGGTCATCGGCGTCCCACCTTTCCGCGCGCCTCCGCAACGAGCGTGGCTCGACGAATCTCGCCGCGAAGCGCTCGGCGGCCCTGCAGCAGCCTCGACTTGATCGTGTTTGCCGACGTCTCGAGCAGCGTCGCCATCTCGGGCACGGTGTAGCCCAAGCCGTGTCGCAGCACGATCGCCTCACGCTGCAGCGGCGGCAGCTTGTCCAAGTGCGCCCGCAGCTCGCCCGGAATGCTGTCGCGCATCGACGTGACGTCCTCCCCCGCCTGCATCGTATCGGGGTCGAGCGCGGCAACCGGACGACGGCTGCGCGTGATTCGAAGTGCCGCTCGCACGCCGACGGTACGTGCCCAGCCCTTCACCGAGCCCTCCCCCCGGAAGCTGGCGAGCCCCCGGAGCACGTCGATCGCCGCCTGCTGCGTCGCGTCGTCCGCATCGGCGCCCCCACCGAGAACCGCCCGCGTGGCAGCGCGAAGCGTGGGCAAGAGCGCCGCGAGCAGCCGGCGTCGGGCGTCGTCATCCCCACGGGCCGCGGCTTCGACGAGCGCACGCTCCTGTGCCGATGCCCCCTGGGGTTTCCGGTCGCCCACGCCTCGCTCAGATATGCCATAGCTGGCCACGTCTCCCTACGCGCATGAATGCGAGGCGGTGCCGCATCAAACCGGGTGACGATTTCTTCTCAGCGACGACGCGTGACCTCGAAGCGGTAGGACAATCCCGCACTCGCTCGCGGAGCCATGCGCCAGCCGCTGGCAACGACCGTACGAGCGTCGCCCGTGCAGGCTGCGTCCGCCGACGCGCACACGACGAAATCGAAGTCGTTGAAGCCGACCATCGCACCTGCACGCAGGTCGAACGAGAGCCCGCCGACGAGCGAAATCGATGCGGTTGCGAGCGCACCGGCTCGACCTCGCACCCGGGTGTCACCCCGGCCCTGCGCCGACCAACGGCCCAGCTCGGCGCCAAGCAGGCCCGCGGCACCGACGGCCACCCGGTCACTCAGCGGCCACGCGGCTCCGACTTCTGCGACCACGTCGTGGCGCACCAGCGCGAGTGCGGGATCTCGAGCGATCGACGCGCTCGCCAGCCACCCGTAGCCGGCGCTGATCCACACACGCGGACCCAACCCAACCCACACGCGACCTCGAACGCCAGACTGCCACGGCGCGGTCGCGTTGAAACCCTCGCCCCAGTACCCGACCGCAAGACCCACCGGCAACACAGCGGGCTCGAGGGTCGGCTCGTAGGACGGCTGTGGCTCCGGCTCCGGCTCCGGCCCCGCTGCGGGTTCTGGCTCCGACTCGGGTTCTGGCTCCGGCGCGAGGGCGGCCAACTCCTTCTCTTCGACCTTGCGCATCGCGACGTCTTCGCCGGCCTGTAGCGCGACCGACGTGGACGCGACGATCAAACCCACCGCCTCGATCGTCGCCGCCTCGTCCTCGGGGCCCGGGCGCGGCAGTTCCCGCACGAAGACCGCCAGCGTTCGCGGATCGAGCAGATACACCGACAGCACGTCCCCCCGGACATCCAGCCAGAACGCCGCTAGCAGCGGTTCTGCGCGCACCATCGCCAAAATCTCGCTCAGCGGACGCGTGGCTTCCGTTTCGACACCGCGAACCTCCAGCCCCGACGCTCCACCGTGCGCCGCGCTTGCATCGAGATACCCAGCGCTCTGCAATGCCCCGGTGGCCGGTGCCAGCACGACCACGACCTCGGTATCCTCGACCGCTGGAGACGACGGAGCAGGAGCCGCCGCCAACGGTGACAATGCGAGTGCGAGGGTCAGCACGCCCGCGCGACTCTAGCAAGCCGATTCGAAAGTCCAACGTCGCGCGCTTGCCTGATGACCTCGTTCGAGGGCCCGACGAGGATGAGCGGCGAATCCGCAGCGAAATCCAAAAAAAAATCGAGTGAATCGTGTCGCCGTCGGTGACCTCGATGTGACGCATTGACGTTCGATTTGGGGCATCTCGCCGCGGCCCGCGGGACGAACGTCGACATCGGTCGCTACGCATTGTTCACGCAGCGCTAGCGACCGTTCGCCGTTCGGCCGACGCACGCACACACGACCGCATCGGGGGCTACGTGCCGCAGAAAACGAACGGTCGCGAGGGAAAAACGTGTGTCGCCCACCACGTGACGATGCAACGGCCAATCGTCGCGCCCTTGCCTACGCGTCGGTCACCACGTCGACACCCTCCAGGTCCCCGCGTACGCTCGAAGCCCTCTCCGTGGCGAGACTTCGACGACTCCTGCTCCGCACCTGCTTGGCCGCTGCATGCCTCACCGGCTGCAGCAAAGACACGCCGTTGGTCGACGTCGCGGTGGTCGTGGAGTCGGCTCCACCCCTCGTTCAGGACGTTCCGGTCAAGCTGCACTATCCCGTCGAACTGCAGGCCGATGAGGCCGTCTCGATCACCCCAGTGGCGATCAGCGGCTTCTTGCGGCGCGTTTTGGTCGACGTAGGAGACAAAGTCAAAGCCGGCCAGCTCATCGCCCTGGTCGACTGCCGTGAGTATTCGGCCAAGCGTACGCAGGCCGAAACGGTGATCGCCAAGCGCAAAGCCCAGGTCGAAGAATCGCGAAGCCAGCTCGACCGCCTCACCAAGATGGGTGAGGGCCTCGTCGCGCCCGCGGAGATCGACCGCGCCGAAGCCGATGCCCGCGTCGCAGAGGCCGAACTTGCCGACGCCCGCGCCAAGCTCTCCGAGGCCGGGCAACGCCAAGGCTACTGCTCGATGACCGCGCCGTTCGGCGGCTTCGTCACCGACCGCTTCCTCGATCCCGGCGCCATGGTCAGCCCCGGCGGTCAGGCCGTGGTCAAGATCGTCAAGTCCCGAGACGTCCGCGTCGTCGCCTCGATCATCGAGGAGGACGCGCCCAAGGTGAAGCGAGAAGCCACGGCCGAAGTCGTGCTGCACGCCTATCCCGACAATCCATTCGAAGCGCAGGTGGCTCGCATCGGTCGCGCCCTCGACCCCGCCACGCGAACCCTGCGTGTCGAGATGTCCATTCCACGCAGCACCGACGTGATGCTGCCGGGCATGACCGGCCGCGCGTCGATCGTGATCGACACCAACGACAGCGCGATGCTCGTGCCGTTCACGTCGGTCCTCAAGCTCGAAGAAACCGCTTACGTGTATGTCGTTCGCGAGGACGAAGAGGGCGTGCCGCGGGCGCGCCGCGTCGAAGTGAAGCTGGGCGTGGATCTGGGAGATTGGGTCGAGATCACCAGCGGCATCAGTCCCTCGGACAACGTCGTCTACGTGGGTCGTGAACTCGTCGACGACGGCACCGAAGTGAAGATCTCCGACACGATGGCGGCGATCGAAAAGCCCGAGACCAACGCGCCGACGAGCGAAGCTGCCGAGCCTCCGGGCCAGGCCGAGCAGGAGGCTGCCGACGCGGCCGAAGCCGAAGCGAAGGCCGCCACCAAGGCAAAACGCCGCGGCAAGGGCAAGAAAGACAAGCAAGCCGAGACGGAGGTCGATACCGATGGCGAAATGCCACCGCCTCCTCCGCTCGACGATGCGGCGGCCGACCAAACCGGCACGCCCAAGCCGAAGAAGAAAGCCCGGCGTCGCAAGAAGAAACCCGACGACGAAGCCCCCAAGGCCGCCAAGAAACAGCAGGCCGCTGCCGAGACTCCGAAGGACACCGTCGCGAAGAAACCCGACGACGTCCCGTCCCCCAACCCCAGCGGTCGACCGTAACCCGTCGCTCTCGCGAGGTTCTTCATGGTCAAGGCAGCCCTACGCAATCCGGTCGCGGTCCTGATGCTCTCGATCGCGCTTCTCCTGCTCGGAGGCATCGGCGCGAAGCGACTTCCCGTCGATCTGTTCCCGAAGCTCTCGGTACCCGTCATCATCGTCGGCACCAGCTTTCGCGGCGCCCCGCCCGAAACGGTCGAGCAAAGCGTCACCTTTCCGGTCGAGCGCGCCGTCGCGCAGGCCTGGAACATCGACACCGTCACGTCCTCCACCCGTCAGGGCCTGTCGGTCGTCTACGCCTGGTTCCAATGGGGCAGCGACATCGACGCGGCCCTGCTCGACGTGCAGCAGCAGGTGCAAGCCATCAGCGATGAGCTTCCCGAGCACGCGCGGGCGCCGATGATCTCCAAGTTCGACCTGTCGTCGCTGCCGATCAGCTTCGTCACGGTCAAGGGTGGCGGCCTGGACGAGCGCCAGCTCTTCGAGCTCGCCAACAACGTTCTCGCCCCCCAGCTCTCCGCGGTCGAAGGCGTCGCCGCAGCCACCGTCTCCGGTGGTCGACGTCGCCAGATGAACATCGACCTCGATCCCGATGAGCTGCGCAAGACCGGCCTATCGCTGCTCGACGTCGAGCACGCGGTCAAGCAGAGCAACGTACTCGTTCCTTCCGGCACGCTTCGTGCGGGCCGCATGGAGTACGACGTCTTTTCGAACTCCCAGATGACCACCAAGGCGGAGCTCGAGGAGGTCGTGGTCAAGACGGTCGAGCCGGCCACCGACGCCCAGTCGCAGGTACCCATCCGCATCAAGGACCTCGGCGACGTCACCGACTCCCACCGCCAGCAGAGCCAGGTCGTGCACGTGGACGGCGAGCGGGCCGTCTACATGAAGGTCTACAAGCAGCCGGGCGCGAATACGATCGAGACGGTCGCCGCCCTGCGTGAAGCGCTGCCCACCCTCAACAACGTGCCGCCGGGCGTAAAGCTCGACACCACGTTCGAGCAGTCGACCTACATCGAGAACGCGATCAAGTCGCTGCAGATCGACGCGATGTTGGGTGCCGGCATCGTGATGATCACGCTGCTGCTGTTCCTGGCAAGCTTCTCCAGCACGATGATCGTCGGCCTGTCGCTGCCGCTGTCGTTCATGGCCACGCTCGCGACGCTCTACCTCACCGGCGAGACGCTCAACGTGTTCACGCTCGGTGGACTGGCCCTCGCGATCGGGCGCCTGGTCGACAACGCGATCATCGTGCTCGAAGCGATCGACCGGCATCAGCGCATGGGCAAGAGCCCGCTGGTCGCCGCGCTCGACGGCGCGCGCGAGGTCGCGTCTCCAGTTCTGGCCGGCACGCTGACCACGGTCATCGTATTCCTGCCGGTCTTCTTCCTCAGCGGCATCTCCAAGTACCTCTTCAGCCCGATGGGCCTGGTCATCAGCGTATCGATGTTCGCGTCGTACTTCGTGTCGCTGACGGTCATCCCGGTACTGATGCGCAAGTTCGGTCGTGAGCCGACCGAGAGCGAGAAAGAGGCCGGCGAAGCCAAGGTCCCCACCAAGGGCCTGCTCGGCGCTTTCGAGCGCGCGCAGCAGTTCAACGAGCGCATCTTCGATACCACCGTCGCGGCCGTCATGCGCCGCAAGGGCCTGTTCCTCACCGTCGTCACGATGGCGTTCGCGGGCTCGCTCGTGCTCGCCTCCGACCTGGGCTCTGATTTCTTCCCGCCCATCGACGAGGGCGAGTTCCGGGTGAAGGTTCGCGGCCCGATCGGCACGCGCGTAGAGGAATCCGAGGTGCTCGCCAAGCGGGTGCAAGACCTGGTCGAAGACGTGGTTCCGCCCGACGTCCTCGTGGGCACCAACACCTCCATCGGCGCCGCCAAGCAGGGCCTTCGCGCCATGCTGGCCGCCAACGGTGGCCCGCACGAGATCACGCTACGCGTCGAGCTCACGCCACCTGGCGAGCGCGAGCACGACATGGAGCACTACATCACCGAGCTTCGGCGCCGCGCCGCGACCGAGTTCCCCGGGCTATCGGTGGTGTTCGTCCCGCGCGGTACGATCAAACAGATCATCAACTTCGGCTACAAGGCGCCGATCGTGGTGGAGGTTCGTGGCTATGACCTCACCCAGGGCTCTGCCGTCGCAAAGCGCATCGAGCAGCTGATGCAGCGCATCCCGGGCCTGACCGACGTGAAGTCGATCCGGCAAGACGACTACCCGAACCTGCAGATCAACGTCGATCGCCAGCGCGCGGCCCGATTCGGCATCGAGCAAGAAGACGTCGCCCGCGTGCTGCTGGGCAGCGTGTTCGGCAACATGTCCAAGGCGCCGTTCATGGTCGACCCCGAGACCGGCTTCCCCTTCGACATCATCACGCGCCTAGCCGAACCGCACCGCGACGAGATCGGCGACCTCGAGCAGATCACGCTGCAAAACGACGGCCAGCCAATCATGCTCAAGTCGTTCGCCGACATGGAGCGCGGCTCGGGCCCGCTGCTGATCGAGCGCCGCGACATCGAACGCGTCGCCGAGGTCACCGCCAACATCGCCCCCGGTGCGAGCGTGTCGGCCGTGGCGAACGCCATCAACGAAGGCATCGCCGACATCGACGTCCCGCAGGGCTTTCAGATCAACCTGGTCGGCCAAGCCAAGGACCAAGAGGAGACCAACAAGAGTCTGGTCTCCGCCCTGGGCCTGGCGATGTTCATCATCTACATCGTCATGGCCGTACAGTTCCGGTCTCTGCTGCACCCGCTCATCGTCATGTTCACGGTGCCACTGGGCCTCGTGGGCGTGTTCGTGGCGATGTGGCTGACAGGCACTACGTTCTCGGCTACCTCGATGATGGGCATCATCATGATGGTCGGTATCGTCGTCGGAAACGGCATCCTGCTGGTGGACTACGCCAACGGGCGTCGCGAAGAGGGTGACGACGCGGCCACGGCAGCGCTCTCGGCCGCCCGCGTCCGCTTCCGCCCCATTCTGATGACTTCGCTGTCGCTCATCGTCGGCCTCATTCCGATGTCGATCGGGGGCCCCGGCGGAGAGCTCTACGCGCCGCTGGCCCGCGCCGTCATGGGCGGCCTGCTCGCCTCCACGGGGCTGACGCTCTACGTGATTCCGGTCCTGTACGCGCTCGTGGACGGTCGCTTCCCGATCGACGCCGAGAAGCGCAAGCGCGAAGATGCCATCATCGACGCCGCGTAGGACGGCCTCGCCAGTCGCGACCCCATGATTGCTTCGAGCTCTCTCCTCCTCGCGTGCGCACTGGCGTTCGCTCCCGCATCCGAACCGGCACCCGAAGGACCCGCCGAGCCACCCGCTCAGCCCGAAACCGAGCCCGAGCCCGAGCCCGACTCGGGCAAGCCGGAGCCAGAACCGGACCCACCGGTGCCCGAGCCGAAGGGGGACCAGGCACCACCGGAGAAAACCGACGCCATTCGGTCACCGGTCGAGGTCACCCCGGTCGAAGATGCGCCGGCCGAAGAGACCGCATCGGGCGCGACGACCCTGACGCTCGAGCAAGCCATCGCCCTAGCTCTCAAGCAGCGGCCTCGACTGAAGTCGGTCAAACACGACGTCACCGCGCTTCGCACCCAGGTCGACCAAGCCAAGGCGGCCTACTACCCACGGGTCGATGGCTCGGCGCAGTACGTCCGGGCGACCGAAAACGGCAACACCGTGTCGTTCCACTCGGTCCGCGGCCTGTCTCGGGTGGGCAGCGGCCGCCGTGAAGGGGTCCGCGGCTTCGACTCGTTCAACAACTTTCTCGTCGGCGTTGCGGTACAGCAGCAGATCTACGACTTCGGCCGCACCCAAGGCGCGGTCGGAGAGCGCAAGGCCGCCGTGATGGCTGCCGAGCACGTGCGCATTCAAGCCGAACAGCAGATCACCTTCGAGGTCGCGCGTGCCTACTACGACGTGCTCGCCGCACGCGAAGCCGTGGACGTCGCCAAGGACGTCTACGTAACGACCCAGAACATTCTCGAGCTGGCGAACGCGAGCCAAGGCGCTGGACTCAAGCCCGTCAGCGAAGGGACGCGCGCGAAAGCCAACGTGGCCACGGCCGAGGTCCGCCTCGTCCGTGCCGAAGGCGCGCTGCAGGCTGCGCAGGCTCGCTTTGCCGGAGCGCTCGGCAACGCGATGGGCAACTACGAACCCGCGCGCGTCGACGTGTCCTCCGCCAGTCTGCCCGGCGAGAAGCAGGCCATTGCAGCCGCTCTCACCAATCGACCCGAGCTGGCGATTCTCGATGCCAACCGCAAGCAACTCGACGCCTCGATGAAAGGCGCGCGTGGCCAGCAGCTGCCGCGCATCGACGCAATGGCCGGCGTGCACTCCCGTGGACAGCTCATGCCGCGGCCCGCCGACGAGCCTTCGTTCCAGAACCTCAACATGAACATCGGCATCGTCGTCAGCGTGCCGATCTTCCAGGGCCTTCGCATCCGCAAGCAGAAGGAGGAGCTCGATGCCCGAATCGCCTCGGTCATGGAGACGCGGGACGAAGTTTCTCAAGCCGTGGTCGTCGAGGTTCGTCAGGCACTCGCGAACGTGCGCGCCGCCGACAAGGCGGTCGTCGCTGCGAAGACCGGCGTCGAAGCGGCCGAGGTCGCCCTCACCACCCTCGCCGCGCGCTACAGCGAAGGTCTCGCGCGCCTGGTCGAGCTCACCGATGCGCAGTCGACCTACGTCGCCGCGCGCCTGCAGCTCGTCGACGCCAACTTCGACCGCCTCATCGCCCGCGCCGCGCTGAAGCTAGCCATGGGCGAGGAGTCCGCTCAGAACTGAAGCTGCTCCAGCACCGTTGCCGCATGCTCTCGTGCACGGTGCCCGCGCGTATCGAACGCTCGAGGGGTTCAGGCCGAACGAGCGCGGACCGGCGAGAACGCCTCGTCGATCATCGCGTTTCTCTGGGGCCGGGTCGCCATCACCTGCTGATGCAGAGCCCACTGGTTCCGCGTACGCGCCAGGTTGTGCGCTCCAGCGCTGCCGAATCGAGAGTCATCCCAGCCGAAATAAGACTCGCGGAGCACGTCGGCCGCGAACCGAACCGACTGCTCGAGGGTGATGCGCTCCACGCCTCGAGCGATGGCAGCCTGCTCCTGGGGCGAGGGGATGAAGGCGATCGTCTCGGCGTATGAGCGCAGAGAGCTCTCGAAGATGCCCAGGTCAAAGCAGGCATCGGGGGCGTCTTCGCCGTTGGGGTTGCACCACGAACGCCACAGGTCGCCCAGCTCGAGGTGCAGCGGAAGCGGACCCACGGTGTCGAAGTCGATGATGCCGGTAATCTCGCCATCATCTCCGAACAGCACGTTGCCAATCTTCGGGTCGCCGTGCACGATTCGCTTGGGCAGGTCATCTCGAATCTCGACCGTCTCCGGGGCACGCAACATCGCCTCAGCCATCGGTGCAAGCTGGTCGTAGAGCCGATGTCCGCGGTGGTTTTCCAGGGCCGTCTCGAGCGTTCGAAGGTGCCCCGCCGTGTCGTGCACGTCGGTGTGAAACGCGATGAAGTCGAACGCCACGTCCCACATCGCGCTGTGAAACCGCGCAAAGGCTCGCGCGCCGATCTGCGCTTGCGCCCGCGTCTGCACCGTTTCCACGCTCTTGCCGGGCAGACGCGTCATCAGCCGCCAGACCTTGCCTTCGAGCTCGACCCACGGAAAGTTGTCGACCGAGCTGAGGCACAGCTGTGGTGCAGGGAACCCTCGGTCGCGCAGGTGATTCGTCGCCGCAGCGATGTTGATATGCACCTCGGGTTGGAAGAGTTCGTGTACCCGCTGCAACACCAGCGAGCGGTCCCCAGAGCGCACGGCAAACGTGTCGTTGATCAACCCGTCGCCGAGCCGGCTGAGCGAGGCGTCGTCCGCCACGCCATGGAACAGGCTCACCGCACGAGCCGCCTCTGCTTCGGTCACCGCCATCGTTTCCCCCTCATCGCCCCCCCGCGGCCTTCATGGGCGTCAGCCCGCTGATCAACACGTCGAGTTCAATCCGCAAGCGCACCAGCGCATCGTCCGGTGTCGCGCGATCGATGTCTTCGATCTGCCAGTACTCCACCCGGTCGAGCCACGCCCCGAACTGCCGCGCCATCATCGGACGATGCTCTTGGCGATCCACCACCACAACTCGGGTCGCTCGCTCGAGATCCTCATCGCGCAGCTGCAGGGGCGGCCGTAGCGGCGCCGGGTCTACATCCAGCGCCCGAAGTGCCGCGAGCGCGTACTTTGACATCGGCCCTACGTTCTGCGGCTGGTCAATGTCCAAGCCGCGAGACGTTGCACACCACGGAAGCCCGAGTCGTGCCGCCTCTCTCCGCAGATAGCACTCGGCAAACCGGCTTCGATAGTAGTTTCCCGTGCAGATGAACAACAGCTCGTAGCTCGACGGTCCCACCGTCTCTTCATGCCGACTGTCGCCGCGTGGATTGTCCCGACCGGGAAACACTTCTGCATCTATGCGTATGCGTGTCGCCTACCGACGGCCCAATCCAGGCCGACCCCCGTCCCGACTCGAAGCTCCCGCCCCCTTCGCGAGTTCCTCAGCCCACCATCGCCCGCCGCCCCGGGCTCCGGACCGCGAGCCTGGAACGGGGATGCTGGCACCTCCTCGACCGTGCACCCTCGCGATCCGAGGCTGCTCAACAGGCCCAAACCTTGCGGGTTCGCTCAGCCTCTCACAAGCGTTCCCACGAACTGCGCCACCGCGAATCCGCCAACGGCGATGAGGACGGCCGACGGCGCGTGGTGCAGCACAGCCCTCCGGTCCGAGACGTGGACCTGCTTGGAGAGCATCGCGCGGTAGACGGGGAGCGGCAGCAGGAGCTGGACCACGGCCGTCGTGATGAGGAAGAACAAGAGGTCGCCGAGAGATTCAAGGCCCCCCGTGCCAGCAGCGACGAGCTCCAGCAGGTTTCCCGCAGCCATTGCAACCAGGCCCCATACTCTCAGCCGCAAGAGTCCCCATGCACTCACGCCAAGCCACAACGCGAGCCACAGCGCAGCAGGAACGAGCGTTCCGCTGAAAATGAGCGAGTTGAGGCCGACGAACCCCAGGAGCATCGCGTCCGCCATGCCCATGACGAGCGACAGCAATAGAAAGCCCCGGAAGGCAGTCGGCTCGAACCCCGCGCGGAGCGGCGAGCGCAACCCGTGGTCGCCCAAGGCGCCCAATACCCCGACGCACGTCAAGCTCGCGACCATGGTGATCGCGGAGGAGATGGGGAGCGTCCCCGTTTCGTTTTCCAGGCCATTGGTGGTCGTCAGCAGTACGCTCTGGCTCCAAACGACGACGAGGCTGAGCCCCCAGTAGATCGCCCGCGCAGAGAGCTGTCCGATGATGCTGGAGTGGTGCGCAGACCAGACTCCCGCGATTGCGATGAGCATCGGCACCGACACGCCGAACCCCAACTCGACGATGATGGTCATACGAGCGCTGGCAGAAAGCTCTCCGGCGTGCTCGAGCATCTCAAGATGGCTGAAGAAAGTGGAGCCCAGCCACCCGAACAACCCGACGTACAGCAACGTGCCAACAGCGAGGACGCGTCGGGCGAGCCGAAGTCGCCGCGACTGCTCCTTCTGCCAGCGGCCCTGCGCAATGATCCGCGCGCGGAGTGAGTCCTCATCGCCGCGACGATGCATCAGATGCGCGCGGAGTCGCTCGATACAGACGTCGAACAGGTCTAGTTTATCTGTGCTTCCCATCGCTATGCCTCCTCTCCGTTCATCCATCGACGGAGCTTGTGCTCGGCTCGCAACACGCGGTCGCCGACGGTCGAGCGCGCGGCGCCAATGACCGCTGCCGCTTCTTCAATCGAGAGCCGCTCGACTCAGCAGAGCGCGAAAGCTTCACGCTCCGGCAATGCGAGTCGAACGCGCCCTTCGGCCGGCTGAATCCGGCTAGCGTCAACCGGATGGCGGCGCCGCCACGCGAGCAGCCATCGGCGCCGACGCACCTTTCGGTTGTGGTTGCGGGCGAGGTTGAGCACGATTCGGCGCAACCACACGCTCAGCGAAGTGTCCGCTCGATAGGTGGGTAGTCGTTCGATGGCCCGAAGAAAGGCGTCGTGGACGAGGTCTTCCGCGCTAGCCTCATCTTCTACGATGAGCTGGGCATAACGGCGGATGTGACCCACGTGTCGGTCATAAAGCGTCGCCAAGGCCCGCTCCTCACCCTCGGCGCAACGGTTTGCCAACTCGGCATCCGCGGGGTAGCCAGAGGCGTTGGTGTCCAACTCTTGCCCGGCCAGCGGCGTCGCCGTCGACATACGCGAAGAATGTGTCGCGGATCGATCCGAAATCCGGAGCGAGGCGAAGAAAGTTCGGGGGGGGCGGTCGCGGGTCGCCCGCATTCAGGAACTCTGAGCAGCCGGTAGCCCGTTGTTCGTTCGACTCCCATCCTGCGAGAAGTCCTCATTCGCCAAGAGCTCCATTGGGCCGTCTCCTCAGGTTCTCAATCTCACCGACATGCGCCGGTCGTTGTTTCGCGTCACGACGCGGTCCGCCGAGCGGGCGCCGTCGATGTGCTCTGCGACGATCTCCCGTCGTCAAACAGAAAAATGGTCGCCGCTCCCTCCGGGAGCGGCGACCATGACGATCTCGACTCGAGTGTGACCGCTACTGCGGGAGACAAACGCTAGGAGTGATCGCTCCCTCGGAGTCAGGGCCGAGCACAAACGCGTTCGACGAGCCGTCCGTCGTTCCTGGAAGGGCGACGCTGTTCGTTCCCCAGATCAGAAGGTGTCCTTCACCCGCCGAGATGCCCGGAGTTCCGCACGCGAATCCGCCGTCGTAGTCCCCCGCATCTGCGTCCAGATAGGCCGTCTCGAGATCGGACACGGTGTAGACACCCGTGCCGCTCGCATCTTCGTAGGTCAGCACATCGCCAAGCTGCACGGCAGCGTCGTCCGAGCTGGGACCGCTGTACGCGATGAAGTCGTCCGTGTTGGAGTTGCCGTCCAAGTGGACGGCGAGGAACGCCGCGCCGTCCCCGTCCGGCACGATCGATGACTCGTCGAACGCCATGATCGCCAGCTCAACCTCGTCCTCGATGAAGTCCGCGGCGCTGTTGTACGCGACGATGGTGGAGCTTCCGGCTCCGATGGTCGCATTGGCAGAGAACAACTCATCCTCCGTCCCGGCAGCACGAATGCTCACAGCATGCTCACCAGGCTGTAGCTCCAAGCGGCCGGACGCCTCTCCGAGCGAGAGCCCCTCGACCCCCAGCACGTCATCGACGTACACGTCGACGTCCAGCTCCAATGCCGTGCCGGCTCCGAAGCCAGCGTCCGCGTTCCCGTCGCTTCGAATCGCCGCGTGAAACACACGCACCGAAGCGCTCGCCGCCGGAGCCTGGGGGAGACACACGATCGGAGACAGCGCGCCCACAGAGTCGGGCCCAAGCACGAACGCGTTCGACGAGCCGTCCGTCGTTCCCGGAAGTGCGACGCTGTTCGTTCCCCAGATCAGAAGGTGACCTTCACCCGCCGACACGTCCGGAGTCGCGCACGCAAAGCCACCGTCGTAGTCCCCCGCATCCGCATCCAGGTACGCCGTCTCGAGATCGGACACGGTGTACACGCCCGTGCCAGCTGCATCTTCGTAGGTCAGCACGTTGCCGAGCTGCACGGCGGCGTCATCTGAGCTCGGACCGCTGTACGCGATGAAGTCGTCCGCGTTGGAGTTGCCGTCGAGGTGCACGGCGTAGAACGCAGCACCCTCTCCGTCCGGCACGAGCGCCGACTCATCGATCGCCATGATCGCGAGCTCGACCTCATCGCCGATGAAGTCCGCAGCTGCGTTATACGCGACGATGGTCGAGTCCCCCGCGCCAATGGTTGCAGTTGCGGCGAACAGCTCATCCTCGGTGCCAGCAGCGCGAATGCTGACTGCATGCTCACCAGACTCGATCTCCAGTCGCTCAGACGCCTCTCCCAGTGAGAGGGTTTCAACGCTCAGCACGTCGTCGACATACACATCGACATCCAGCTCAAGTGCAGTACCCGCTCCGAATCCAGCGTCCGCGTTCCCATCACTGCGGATTGCGGCATGGAACACCCGCACCGACGCGTTGCCCGCTGAATCCCCGGTCGACCCCTCGTCGGCGCCGTCGGTATCTTCGTCGGGATCCGGATCCTGATCCGGGTCCTGCTCCGGGTCTTCATCCGGGCCGGGACCAACGTCCGTGTCCGTATCCGTATCCGCACCCGTCGGCCCCTCATCGGACGACGAACCGCAGGCAACAGAAGAAACCAATGCCAAGTACGAAGCGGCGCGCACGCAGCGATAGAACATGTTCTCGAGCTTCATGTGCCGACAACCGTAGCGGCGAGAGCCGGGGCGGCCATTCGAACGGTGGGAAGGACTGTCCCGAAAGTCGAACGGACGCGCGGCCATCAGTGTGGCAGCCTGTAGATGCCAGGCGCGGACGGATCGAACGTGGACCTCGCGACTTCACGAATCGCCGCTGCGAACTCCGAAACGCGCGCCGGCGCGGCGCGACCCGCCGGGATCAACAGATGAACGGACACCTCCCGGCCGTACAGCGGAAGTGCGACCAGACGTCCTACGTGCAAGTGCTGACGAACGAAGAACCGCGGCACGATCCCGACCCCTGCGCCATCGAGAAGAAGGCGGAGGAACATCTCCGAAGACTGGGTCGTGACGACCACACGTTCTCCAGCAGTGGTACGCGTTCCGTCCGGCTTCCAGAGACACGGAGGAGGAGATGGAGAGGAATGCCGAACCCACGGCGCCCGGTCTCGAAGGTGTTCCTCGGCGTACGCCTCGAGCAGCTTCGGAGCACACACGGCAACTTCTCGCGTCGATCCGAGCTTCTGCTGACTGATCTCCGAGTCGCGAAGCGGACTGGTTCGGACGGCCAAGTCCACCGATCCGTCGATGAGATCCACGAGCCCATCCGACGAGAGAACCTCTACACAGAGACCACGAGCCCGCTGACGCGCCACCTCAATCGCCGGTGCCAGCAAGGTCGAGCACAGGATCTCCGGTGCGGTGACGCGCACGGTTCCACCTGGATTCCGTGCTGCATCCGTCACCGTCTCGATCGTCGCATTCCACGCCTCCGCCAATGGTTGAAAGAGCTCGACCAGGCGCTCCCCCTCTTCACTCAGCGACAACTGGCGAGTCGATCGCAACAGGAGCCGGACCTCCAGAGCGTCCTCGAGACCCTGGATGTGACGACTGACGGTGGCCTTCGACACGCCCATGGCCACAGCGGCAGCCCGAACGGAGCCCTCCGACCGGATGGCCGCAAGCGCGGCGACCATCGGTAACAGCTCAGGTCGTTCGATGAGCATCTTTCTCACGGCGCCCGAGTTCCCTTCGGCCCATCCGTGCTGAACACCCGCGTTGCCGGGTTCAAGATGCGCATCGGAACAGGATACGCCGTCCGCACCACAGTCGCTCTACGCTGGAGCCGAACGCAGCGTTCGGTCAATCAGTCGCCGGTGTGCAGTCGAACGTTTCGAATGTACCGCGTCTACGCGCGCCACCCCAGAACACGATCCGACTGGCCGCCGCTCACGAGGGAGCGACGACCAGGTGGATCGAGCTACGAGCTTGCGAACAAGTTCAGCTCGGTTCCCGAGTTACACACCGCTCCGGCCGTCACCCATTCCTCGCCGTCGGCGAGCTCATCGAGCGCACAGCTGAGGCCCGCAGGCGTGAACGTGAAGAGCTGCGGAACGTTCGATGCATCGGTCTCGAGCACGCGGACGAACGTCCGGAACCCGAAGTCCGAGTTCGCCCAGCAAGAGCCGGGGACGATGAGGTTCTTGCTGAATCGGTAGAGCAGGGTCGATTCGCCAGCATTGACCGGTGAAACGCTGGCAGTGTCGGTTCCCATCGCCGTCCAGGCAGACGCGCCTGGCTGGCGGCACTGGAAGCGCAGCTCGGCTTCGCCTGCGCTTGCATAGCCGCGGAAGCGCACCGGTTCCGTTCGGCTGGAAAGCTCATCAAAGTCCAGAGGCGAAACGACGCAGCCTCCGACCAGCGCGGAGATCGCAAGACCCGTGAATGTAAGACGCATTGTTCCTGTTCCTTTCGTGCCGGCGTCCTCGCCGGCGCTTCGAGAGTCGACGCAAGGCTCGAAAACGTTCCCACCGCTGGGAACACTTTTCGCAACCGACGCGACAACCCCGGCACCATGCGCAGCTGCTTCTCTCTCGCCCTTTTCCTGTGCACCGGCTGTATTTTCAGCCCCGAGAATCAGACAGTCGTCGACTCGATGGACGGCATCATCGTGGAAGGCGTCGTTCCAGCGTCCGCAGGGACGGTCGACCTCTACGTGGCGACGGTCCCTACACCCAATGCTTCCAACCCCGACGACTGGGAAGCGGCGGGGAGTACATCAGCCGCGACGAACTCCTTCGGACTCGCCGACATCGACTGGTTCCCTTGGGTCCACCTGATCTCGCTGGACGATACGCACTGGTTTTCCACCCCCGGCGGATTCAAGGCACATCTTCGTGCGGACTGGGGTGGCTACGATCTCTTCAGCATTGAAGATCTTGGGTGTCTCGGGCTTGCGCAAGACATCGACGATCTGCTCGCGTGTACCACAGGACACGTCCTCGAGCTGCGCTCGCCGGAATTCTGTGACCTACCGACGCCCATGAGCTGCCCGCTTCCCAGCGGCCCACCGCCAGGCCATGGGGACCTGAGTTGCGTAAGCTTCAACGACCCCAATCACATTGGAAGCGTCAGCCAATGCCTCGTCGACGGTCGTGGAGAACGTTTGCAGTGCGTCTCGAGTTTCTGCGACGACGACACGCTGTACCAACCCCAATGCAACGCTCAAACCGGCGAGTTCACCCACTGGCTCCCGATGCAGTGTGGAACACACCGGGACTGCGCGGGTGTCGTTGGGTCGGCCAATGGTGCGGGGACCCTGTTGGGCAACTCATGCGGCCCGGCTTGATCGACGACGAACCGATTCAAGCGCCAGAGCTGCACACGCCAGCGTCCCCCCACGGAACGCAGCTGCTGCCATCCTCGCAAGCGTCGCCGTCCGGCACGCACGGGAGCACGCAGCGAAGGTCGCCGTCACTCACCGCAACGCAGCTGGCGCCCTCCTCGCAGGTGGACACGCCGAAGCAGGGCTCGCCGAGCGGGATGGCGTCGGGTCGCACGCACACGAACCGGTCCGGTTCCGCCGCGACGCAGCTGCGTCCCTCGTCACACGGCGCGCTGAACGGGTCGCACGTGTCCAAGCACAGCGTGACGACGCCTCGTTCGAGATGACGCAGTGCTGGGTCTTTGCTTCGCACGTCGGCGCGTTCTCATCGCCCTCGCAGAACGCCGCGCACACGCCCTCGAGCGTATCGGGGTCGACGTCGAAGCAGACGCTCTGGGCATCGCAGTCGTCGATGCCGGACGCGACGCCCTCCTCCACGCGACACGGTTCCCCGGCGACGCCCGGCTGCGGATGAATCGGCCGGCAGATGGACGCATTCAAGACGGAGCTTCCGTCGTTGGCCCACGGCACGCACTTCTCCCCGCGGCCGCAGTCCTGATCCCAGATCGAACACTCCACGTCGCGCACGGACCCGGGGCTGTGCCCCTCGCGCGCGCGAGTTGGACACGCCTTGATCGTGCCGTCGGACTCGATGCCGAGAATGCTCGTCCCCGCTTGGCAGCCCTTGTAGTGCGCCAGCGGGTTCTGGCGGCGACGGAGGCGATGCTCCAGTGGACCGAAGTAGCCCAGGTTGTTGCCCGGCCACACGCCGACGCCGTGCGCATCGAACAGATCCAGCACCCGTTCCAGGGCCGCGTAGGCATCGGCGAGCATGCACGGCTGCAGGATCAGGTCGGGCTGGTCGGCCGCGTTGCCGTGCGGAATGGTCAGGATCGGCTGCCACCCCGCGATGCCGGCCTGAGGCAGCGCCTCTGCGAGCGGAAGCAGCACCCCCACGTTGCGACGGTTGATCTGGCTGTTGGCGCTGACCCGCAGACCCAGCCGCTTCGCCGCCTGCATCGACGCCATCGCCCGCGCGTAGCTGAGAACGCCACCGACCCTCCGGGCCTGGTGGCGTCCCCACGACCGCAGTCGGCCGAGCTCAATCAAGACCCGCAAGCGGGTCGTCCGGGTCATCGCCCACGTTCAAGCGCGGCTTCTTCTCCTTGGGTGGCTCGACCTTCACCTTCTTCGGGGTGACGGTGACGGCGATCGCAAGGTTGCCCTCGACGCGCAGGACCTCGCGCTTCTTGACCTTCGCGTCGAAGGTGTACGGCGCGATGATGTCCTCGCCGCCGCGGGCGTACGCCAAGGTGATGCTGACCTTCTTGCTGTTGCCTTCGCGGTCGATGCGAAGGTTCAAGTCGTGCTTGGTGCCGTCCTCTTCGATGGAAAGTGAACCGTCTTCGTTCCATTCGACGGTGGCCGCGCCTTTGACGACGCTGCCGCTCTCCTGACGGATCTCGACTTTCACGTCGGCCATCAGCTTCGTCTCGGCCTTGCTCTGCTCGGCGGCCGGGACGGGCGTGCTGGCAACGGCAGGTACGGCGCAGAGGGCGACGCCAGCGGCCAAGAGTGTGGCCGCGACTCGGTGGGGGCTCCGATGTCCTCGCATGGTGCGTAGTATGAGACACCATCTCGGCAGCGGGTTCCGGGGCCGAAAAAAAGAAAAGCGCCGGCTGCACCCCCCGCTGGTGCAATCGACGCCTTCCTCGGCGAACCGCTGAGGATCAGCCGGACGGGGCTCCCGCGTTGGCAAGCGCGAAGCCGGTCATGTCGCTGTACGTATAGGCACCCACGAGTCCGGGGATGGTGTCGACCGCGCCCGTGGTCGGGTCGATGCGATACGCGACGCTTCCTGCGATCGGCACGCCCCAGACGTAGCCGTCGAAGTCGATGCTGACGCCGTGGATGTCCTGCGGGATGTCCAGGCTCTGGACGACCTGCATCGTGTTGATGTCGATGCCCAGCAGCGGATCGTGCGAGAGCCACATCGTGCCCGCACCGTCGCTCATGCAGCCGCCGTACGAACTGTTGATCGAGTTGTTGTGATCCCAGACGCCGGTGGCCGGATCGAGACGGTGAACACCGAGGTAGCAGGTCCACGGCTTGCCGTTGTCGTCGACGGCGATGCCGTAGCTGTCGCCCGGCCCATCGTAGATCTGATACTGGAACGTCTCGCGATCGACGAAGAACAACTGACTGCCACCGGACTGGTGTCCCCAGAAGTTTCCGTCGCCGTCGACCGCACCGCCGTAGGTGATGCCGGTGAACTCGGGGATCTGGATCGTCTGCTCGATGACGCCGGTCTCGCCGTCGAGCAGCATCACGCGCGTGCCTGGGTCGTCGCCGCCGCGCGCAGCGGTCCAGAACTTGTTGTTCACGTAGCGACACTCCGAATCGCTCCACACGCCCGGCGCCCACGCAGCGGGGCGGTTCGACGAAGCGTTGATCGGGGTATGCCAGCGGAGGCAGTCGTCCTCGCCCCACGGCAGGAAGTTGGCGTCGCTCGCAGTCTGCAGGCCGGGCACGCCGTTGGCGTTCGGGTCACAGTCCTCGGGGTTCGACCAGAACGCGGTGATGCCACCCGAGCGGTTGGCCACCGCCATGTTGCCGTTGAGGTTGACCGACGTCCGCGAGGGCGAGCCCGCCGCGCCGTCGGAGCGCGTCAGGTAGCGCCCCTCTTCGACCAGCGTCTGCGTGTTGATCTTCGAAACCGTGCCCTGCGAGCTGTTCGCGATCCAAATGTACGAGAACGTCTCGGAGCCACCGCCGCCGCCGCCTTTGGCACCGCCACACGCGGAGCCGCCGTCGGGCGAGGCGATGTCGAACTTGGGTCCGTCCGAATCGCTCGCGCCGCCACCGCTTCCGTCGGTGTCGCCGCCCGATGCAGACGTGCCGGGCCCGGAGCCGCTTTGGCTGCCTGAGTTGCTGGCATTGCTGTCACTGTCAGAATCCGAGCTCGACTCTCCGCCACCGTCAGTGGCAGTTACGGTCGTCAACCCGGTCAGTCCCGTCGCGGAACTGCCTCGCGAGTCGTCTGCTCCCTGATCGCCCCCACACGCGACCAAAAGCAAGGCGCTCGCCCATCCAAAGCGCTCCCGCGCTCGACCCCTTCGCATGCCCCCAGCCTATCGGGCTCTGCCCCAACACACAATGTGTGATGTCAGATTTCCCGCGCGCCCGGCCGTGTCCGCCAGCGACAGGGCGAGTTCGCGCAAGTCAGTCGAGCTGGTCGTCCAGGCTCAGCAGGTATGCCGCCAGTTGCACTGCCTGCTCCTCACTCAGCCCCGAGGTTTGACCGTGGGCATTCCCGGGAAGTGCAAGCACATCGAGTACGGTTGCCGCGGATCCATCGTGCAGGAACGGCGCACCGTTCCACAGCCCACGCAGCGTTGGCGTGTCGAGGCCCTCCAGCGGGCCGCCCAATCGCTGTCCAGAGGCTTCGGTCAGGGTCCCTACGTCGTGCAGCAGCGGGACGCCCGGGGCCGTGAACGCACTGTCGGTCAGACGTGGACCCGAATGACAGGTGGTGCACCCAAGGGCGTCCGACTCGAACAGCACGCGACCGGCCTCGGCCTCAGCCGTGAGCGAGCCGTCCGCAGCGCGGTAGGGGCTGCGGGGAAACGACTCGAGCGACGCGACGTAGGCCGCCATGGCATCGAGGTCCGCCGAGACGCCAGCCTTGGGATCTCCGAGCGGCTCGCTGCGAGTACCGAATTCGAAGTCGTCATCGGTCATCAAGCCAAACCCCGAGAATGGGCCTCGGATGTCGCCCTCGAAATCGTGAACCTCGTCGAAGTTCGCGGACCAGTGCATGGGCCCGTGTGCATCACCGCCGCGGCCCAGCAGGGAGATCGTGTTGCGGACCCCCTCCCCTCGCCCGGTGAAGTCCCAGGTGCGGTGGTCCGACTCCCCATCGAGATGGCAGTGCCCGCACGCCATGTAGCTGTCCTTCGAAAGGCGCACGTCGAATGCGTCATTGAACAGGATCTTGCCCAGCGCGACGTCGGACGGCAGCGGCTCTGTGTCGGTGACCGGAATGGCCGCGGTGACCTCGGGCAGCACCGCAAAGCTCGACACGTCGTACACGACGACCTCGCGGCTCATGAAGGCGTCGACGTAGAGGTACCGATCGTCGGCGGTCAGAACCAAGCCTTCGGGTGCGAACCCCACGTCGAGGATCGCCCCTGCCTGCGCGCCATTGAACGTATCGACACGCTCGACTGCCCGAGCGCCGCGCGCCGTGAGAAACAGGTAGTCGCCGCGGCTGCTGAACACGCCAGCACTGAGAAAGCCGCGATTGTCGAAGTGGCGCCGACGATCGAAGTTCTCCACCATCCCCTTGCCCACGTCGAGATACGACACAACGCCGCGCAGGGTGGTCTCGAACGTGAAGGCCTGCCCGTTGACGAAGGAACCGTGGTCGATGTTGGCCTGTAGCGACGGCACGGCCGCAACGTCGCCAATGGGCGAGATCAGCAGCTGAGAGAGGTAGCTGGGCACGCCGCCCGCTTCGGTGTCAGACGCCGCCTGCGGGTCGAACTGCAGGGGCACCGACTCGACCGCGCCCGTCTGCACATCGAGCAGCACGAGCTGACCTTCGTCATCGGGCGAACGCCACCGCGTGATGCCGAGGCGCCCATCGGGCATGACTGCGATGCCGCGCGCATCGGTGATGGCCGGCCAGGTTTCCAGCACCACGGGCGTACCGGAGAGCCCGATGCGCGCCACGCTTCCGGAGCCCTGCAGCGTGATGAAGGCTTCATCCTCGAGGACGACGACCCCGAACGGGCGAGAACCGTACGGCAGCGCGAGCTCCGAATACGTGCCCGCATCGAGGTCGTGCACCGCAAGCGCGTCGTCTTGGCACGCGACCACGGGCTGCGTCCCCCACCACGCGACCGTTCGCGGATGGCTGCAGGTAGAGACGCGGACGCCCATCGAGAACACGTCACCACGACGATCGATGGTCGTGATCTCGTCGCTGTCGGGACTGACCACCACCGCTCGGTCGTCGGCATCCACCGCGATCGTGCTGCTTTGCCGCGGCGTGTGGGTAGGCTCGAACGTCACGGTGATCGTCACGTCTTCGGCGCGCTGGTTCCCCTGCCCGTCGAACACCGTCAGGACTGGACGATAGCGGCCGGGCGTGTCGTAGCTGATCGTGGTGGTGGGATTCTCGCTCGGAGGCGCGGGCTCGGAACCGTCGTCGAAGTTCCACTGGTACAGCACTGCACCCGTCGAAGCCGACCCGTCGAGCGTGACGGAGTCACCGACCAAGGCGTAGCGCGCCTCGCCCGGGACCGATTCGAGCGGCCCCTGTGGACCGGTGGTGGACGACGAGCTCGAACCGGTGTCGTCGACCCCACCGTCGGTCGAGGATGCGTCGCCCTCCGCCGACGACGAGCCCTCCACCATCGTGGTCGGTGCAGACGTCGCGGTGCCCGAAGACGTCGAGCCTTCGGTGCCTGCAGCCGCGCCGTCGTCTCCGCACGCAGCCAGCACGAAGAGTGCACTCAGCGAGGCACGTCGCATCTCAACCTCCCGCGGTCGTGAACGAGATCGAGAAGTCCTCGGCGACCGCATTGCCGTTGTAGTCGACGATGCCGCCCGCGGGGATCTCGAACGTGTACTGGGTGCCGGGACTGAGGACCCCGTCGGGCTGGAAGTTCACGATCGATTCTTGAACCGTCGAGCGCCCGGCGACGGGGGTTCCGGTCCGCGTCTCGTACAGCCGAACCGATCCCGCCCACGCCGACTTGGGCGCGACCATCTCGTTGAAGGTCACGCCGATCCGGCTGGTGACCGCGAGCCCCTCGGCGCCGTCGGCTGGGACCGACCAGTCGACGTACGGCGCATCCTGATCGGGCGTTTCGAGGAACGGCGCCACGGCGCTGGCCTCGTCGGCGTTGGCTTCGTCATCGACGCTGAGTACGATGACGTTGCCAATCGGCGTCGCCGTGTCGAGGTCTCCCTCGAGATCGAGCTGCGCGATCGGCTGCATGTCGCCGAGATCGGACACGTCGTAGAGACCCGCAAAGCTCGATTCGCCGACCACGGCCACGTCGTCTTTGACGAAGACGTAGCCTCCGTTGCCTCCTGAATCGAAGTGGCCCGCCAGCGTGGGGTTCGACGGGTCGTGAACGTCGTAGGCCATCACGCCGCCACCGCCGCTCTTGACCGCGTACCAGACCATGCCGCCGCCAACGTTGGCGAAGTACGCCTCGCGCGGGACGCCCTCGGAGTCTTCGAGCGTGAAATCGCCGCCGGCGATCGGCTGCGGCTGCGCCGGCAGACTAACGTCGAGCAGCACGGTTCGCGGACCCTCGGCGGCCGTCGCGATCAACAGGTTGCCCACCACCTGGACCTGCCCAACCCGAAGCGTGGGGTCGAAGGCTTCCTGGTGCACGAGCGAGGGGTTGAGCGGATCGGAGGCGTCGACGATGTACAGGCCATTGTCGGACCCGCCCGCGTACACATAGTCGCCCTGCCAAAAGGTGCTCTGCACGACGCGCGCGTACGCATCGGGGTAGAGGTGGCCGGGCAACTCGAGCGTGCTCAGCGGAAGCGGTTGTTCCGGGTTGGTGACGTCCCAGAACATCACACCGCCGCCGGTGTTGAGCAGTCCTTCTTCGACGTGAGCGGTGACCGCGTACCAGCGACCCCCGACCTCGGAAAACCCGATCGCATGGGTCTCTCGCATGTTGCCGGAGGTGTTGCTACCCACCGTGACCGGGGCGCACGGGTCGCTGACGTCGAAAAACGTCAGTCCACCCGCGCCCCATTCGGGCGCCCAAGGCATCAACAGGTACCCATCGAACATCACGACGAGGTTGTGGTGGTCCGCGTCGCCGGCACCACCATCCAGGAACGCGCAGTTTTGGTACAGGTCGCCTGCCTCGAACGTGGTCGCCGGTCCGCCGGGCCCCGTCTGGGGCGGCCAGTCGCCGGGCTCAGGATATCCCGGCCCGGGGCGTTCGCCCGTCGAGTCGGCCGCGCTGGTCGCCGCATCGCTCGACGTCGTGTCTCCAGCATCCGTGGTCGATGCCGCCACCGTCGGGTCCGGTTGGTCCGACGTGCTCGACGAACCCTGCACGGGATCGCTGGTCGAACCTTCACTGCCCCCCGCGGACGTGTCCGCGTCACCGGTACCCTCGCTCGACCCGCTGTCACAGCCGCTCGGCAACGCAAGCGCTGCCACCATCATCCATCGCTTCATCGTGTTCAGCCCCCTACGCACGCTCGCGCATGCTCGGCCCGCGCCCTCTTCAGGGTCAAGCCTTCGTGGTACGTTTTTGAACTCAGCGGGCGCGACATCTTGAAGCAAGCGTTTCCGAAGTCGGGCGCAGCGCGCGCTCGACGTTCGCTCACGGGCACGCGACGAACACGGCTGGAGCCATGCGCGCCCGAAGTGCAACGACGCGCTTCGAGAGTTTCGAGGTGCATGGTGACGCGGTGCCAGTGCCGTGCCGCGAACGACTCCAGGTCGACGACGTCGAGCCGCGCGACTTCACGTTGCGGAAGGTTCCAGAACACCCGGCTTCATGGCCCGGCCCCTGTCTCCCGCGCGAAATCGGGATTTGCGTACGCGTCGGCATCGTGCAACAAATCGAAACCAGTTCGACGATGAAGCTCCGTGCCCAGCTCGATGCTGCAGCGACGCTCCTCGACGAGGGCGCTGCTCAATCCGCCGTTCGGATGCTGCGGAGTTCGTGGGAGCCGGAGCTCTCGGCGGACGACCTCGTGCCGCTCTACTGCATGTGGGTTCGGGCGCTCTGTGACGTCGGCGAACTCGACCACGCGCGCACCCTCGCCGAACGTGCTGCGGACGAGTTTCCGCGCGAGCCCGACGTGCAGATCGCCGTAGGCAACGTCTACGACTTGCTCGGCCGACTCGAGCAGGCGCGCGACGCTTTCCAGGCCGCGATCGAAGTCTCGCCCAACGGCGCGCTGCAGTACTACAACCTCGGCGCGGTGCTCGAGCGACTCGGCGACGAAGAGGGCGCGGAGACTTGCTACCGCGAAGCCACCAGCATCGAGACCGAAGGCAGCACGCTGTATGAAGCGAGCGCCGCCCTCGGTGCGCTGCTGCGCCGCACCGGTCGCCTCGATGAAGCAGCCGGCGTCTACGAGGCCTATCTCGAAGAGGACCCGATCAACGTCGACCTGCTCGTCGAGCACGGCATCTGCCTGAGCGACCTCGACGCCTACGAAGAAGCCCTCGAGCGCTTCGAGCTCGCGCTCACCCTCGACGGCGAGCACGCGGGCGCTTGGTACAACCTCGCGATCACCCAGTACCGCATGGGTCGCCAAGAGGAGGCGCTCGCATCGATGCAGTGCGCCCGCGACGTCGATCCGCAGAGTCCGCTCACCCTCGCGGTGCTCGGCTCGTGGCAGCTCTCGCGCTCGCGCGACCCCGAGACCGGCGTCGACTTCGACGAGTCCCTCGGCAACCTCTACGGCGCGCTCGACATGCTGCGCCGGCTCGACTCCGAGTCCCTCAGCCCCAGCTACGCCGGCCTCGTGTGCGAAGAAGTCTTCGAGGCGCTCTGGCAGAACGACCGGCTCGGCGAAGCGCGCGAAGTCGCCAAGATGGCCGGGCAGCGCGACTGGATCACCGCGCACATGCTCAACACGCTGAACGAGGCCGACCACGGTCGGGCGCCGGCGGTCGAGACCTTCACCGTGCAGGCGCGTGCCGAAGCCGGCGAGGCACCCGAGTACTGGCCCTCCGACGCGCAGGGCTTCACCACCGGTCTCACGGTCCTCGCAGCCGACGAAGACGAAGCGCGCCGGTACTCGCTCGAGTACCTTCGCAGCATCGAGCCATCGCCGGCCATCGACTTCCAGATCGAAACCGTCCGCCCGGGTGGTCCCGAAGACGTTGCCGGTGCCGAGTTCAGCGCGCAGCCGCGTGCCCGTGGCGTCGTCGGCGTGTCCCGCACGCGCGCCTACTTCCGCCTGTAGGTCGAGCGGGGTCCGTGCAGAGGCTACTGCTCGCGGCCGCGCGCCCTATAGCCCGCGGGCTGCGCTCTGCGTGGACATGACGCGCAGTGCATCGAAGCCTCCCAAGATGTAGTCGACTTCGAAGACGTGGCTGCGGACCGGGCCGAGGGCATCTGAGACATCGATCGTCACGATGTCCTGCCCCTCCCCGAGCCCGGTGCCACACCGGGGACGGGACGGCTCCAACCGTTCGATGCAGTCGCCGCATCCGACCCGCGCACAAAGGTGCTCGCTGAGCCCTACGACGGCCTCGTCGGCGCGCAGCGCATGCGAGGCAAGATGCCGCGGCCGCGAGGCAGCGCGTCCCGTCACGGCCCGAGCTTCACGGACCGCTTACGGATCGCTCACCCCGCGCCGCGACTTTGCACTGGCCCGCGATGGTCCAACCCGGTGAACGCCCCTCTGGCAGCCCGGTGTCCTCCACGCCGCGCGGCTGCCCAGTCCCCCGGGGGTCGGGGTTTCGCCGCCACCACGCCCCCATCGCGAACGCCGACCCCCGGGAGCGGACTGTTTTGAGGCCCGACGGCCCACCGACCGCGCACTACAGAGGATGTGCCGTGTCTGGATCTGCGCTCAACATCCTCGTCGCCGAGGACAACCCGGTGAACCAGCGCGTCGTGCACAAGATGCTCGAGCGCCTCGGACACCAGGTCACGCTCGCTCCCAACGGCGCGGTGGCTGTCAGCGAAGCCTGCACCGGCTCGTTCGACCTCATCCTGATGGACTGCATGATGCCGGTCATGAACGGTCTCGAAGCCACGCGCGTGCTCCGAAGCCGGGAGCGGACCGCGTCACTGCCGATCATCGCCGTCACGGCGAACGCAACCGCCGAGGACCGGAAAGCGTGCCTCGACGTCGGCATGGATGACCACCTCGCCAAGCCGATTCGTCTGCAGTCCCTGCGGGAGCTGCTCGAGGGTCTCTACACCAAAGGCATGCTCGAGCGTCGCAAGTCGGCGTGAGCGGCCCTCACCCGACCTCGTATGCGCCCGAGGCAGGATCGATGCGGACGTCGGGAACGCGTCGCTCGGACTCGAACGCATCATGGACGCGCTTCAGCTCGGTCCAGAGGCGGTCCCGGTCCGCATCGTCACTGCGAAGATCCGCGAGGTGTGCCAGCCCTTCGTCATCGAAGCGCGTTGGAAAGATGTGGATCGGCACCTTGCGTCGTCCTGCTCGATGAGACGCGAGCACCGAGACGAACAACCCCTCGATCGGTCCGTTCTCGATGGCGATACAGCCGATCGAGATGCAGTCGCCATGGACCATGATCGCGCCCCCATAGGCGCCACGCTTTCCCCGGACGCGGTCGGATCGATTGGGGTAGTCGACCCGAAGCGACATGTGAAAGCCGCTCCAACCGTTGAAACGGTGGATGTGATAGGCACCCTCGGGCACCTGTCGGTCGCCCCAGCGCCGCTTGGGACCGAGCGTGCCCGAAGCCTCGCACACGGGAAACGACTCGATCAGCGCCATGGGGCTCTCGTCGTCGTTCGCACCCCACATCTCCAGAATGCGCTCGCGCTTGAAGGCGCGGAGGAAAAGACGCTTCGCCGGATAGGACAGACCGCCTTCGGCGAACCGCGCCTCGAGTCCGGGCCGGACCCGGGCGCGGATCGTCTCTACGCGGGGAATGTCGGCACGCACCTGCCGGGCCGCGCCGAAGACGAGCGACGACACGGACAGACGAAACAGGGCTTGGCGTCGAGACAGGGGCATGAGGGTGAAGATCCGAACTGCGTCGTTGCACGGGCTTACCAGCACCGGGTTCCCGGCAGTGCACGGTTCAACGCACGCACGGCTCGTCACGGTCTGGCACTCTGCCCATCATGTGGACGGCACGCGCTGCGCAGGCAGGGTTCACGCCTACCGAGCCCCCCACCCCACTACCCTCGACGCAGGGCGAGGTCTGGATAATGCCCACCACCTCGGGCCCGGTCATCGTCAAGCGCGGATCGGTCGCACAGACGCAGCGGGAACGGGCCGGGCTATCCTTCGCGGCAAGCGTTGGTTCCGTCCCCACAGTGCTTGCGCAGCTCGACGATCGCACGCTGATTCTGTCGTGGCATGCGGGTTCAGCCTCGATAGAAGCGCACGCCGTCGAGGCTGCCGGCGCCTGGCTGCGCGCGCTGCATCAACGCCCCCACATCGACGACGATTCGCTGTCCGTTCCCGACGCGCTCGCCCGTCGCCTCGAAGGCTGGTCCGCCCGTGCGCGCGACCCCAACCTCCTCCGGATTGCTCGCGAGATCGACGTACGGGCCTTCGAAGGACTCGCACGCGTGTGGTGTCATCGCGACTTCACGCCGAATAACTGGCTCTGGAATGAGGACGGCGGGCTCACCATCGTCGACTTTGGGCAGGCACGGCCCGACCTCGCGCTGTGGGACCTGGTAAAGCTCGAGGCAACGACCTTTGCGGACGACCCGGCCCTGCGGCGTGCGTTCCGGACCGGCTACGGCACGCCGACGCCACGCGAAGCCCGGCAACTCGAACAGCTCGTCGCGCTTCACGGCCTGCAGACCGCGGTCTGGGGCGACGAGCACCACGACGAAGAGTTCTCGGCACTCGGCCGGCGAATCCTCGCCTCCATGTAGCGGCTGCTGCAGCGGCGGCCTACCATCACCGCGATGTCCAGCCACATCGACACGCTCAAGCGAGTCCTCGACGGCAACTACGACAACGCGAGCGATGCCGAGAAGCAAAAGGCCATCCGCGAGCTGATCCAGGTCTGCAGCACCGCCGCCGGCGCGGTGACCGTGCAGCCGATCCCCTTCGTCGACTCCGCCCTCATCACACCGATCCAGATCGGCATGGTCCAGGGCATCGGCAAGATCCACGGCTACTCGCTCGACAAGAAGTCCATCCTCGAGATGCTCAGCACGTTCGGCGCCAGCATCGTCGCCCAGAACGTCATCATCGCTGCTGCCAAGTTCGTGCCGTTCTTCGGCTGGCTCGTGACCATCTCCATGGCCTACGCACTGACGTGGGCGATCGGTGAGGCGTCCACGCGCTACTTCGCGTCCGGGCGTACGCTGGGCGAAGACGAGCTTCGCTCGATCTTCTCCGACACCTACAAGACGAAGAAGGACGAGAAGTCCAAGCAGCACAAGGGCAACAAGACCCTGAAGGCCCGGCTCGAAGAGCTCAAGGAAGCCAAACGAGACGGCCTGCTCACCGACGAGGAGTTCGAGGCGAAAAAGGCCAAGATTCTCGCCGACTTCTAGCGTGGATTTCCGCGCAGACCGAAGGTTCTTCGGCCGCCGTCAATACATGGCAGGACGCGGCGATACGGCACGCGGCGTTCAACCGCCCCCATGTCCCCTCCCGCCGCAGTTTCGCTCCTATTCGGGCTCATCATCGCCCCCGCTTCAGCGGTCGACTCGGGAACCGACCTGGCCTGGTCGGCGCCCGTAGACTGCCCGGACACCGCCGAGGTCGACCGCCGCATCCGCGCGTTGGCGCCGATCGCCAAGCACCCCGTCGCCGCACGGGCTCGAGTTCAGCCGCAAGACGGCGGCGGATTCGAGCTCGAGCTTCGGGTCACCGCCGGTGGCTCCACTGACGTTCGGGTCGTGTCCGATGGATCGTGCGACGCGCTCGCTGACCTCACGAGCTTGACCGTCGCAATCGCGCGGGACCCCGAAGCCGGCAGCCGCAGCACGCCCGCGGAGGACCCACCTGACGAAGACGTCGAGCCGCTCGTGGTCCCACTCCCGCAGCCCCCTCCGGCAGCCGAGCCTTTCCTGTCGCCCGTACCGCGCGACGAACCTACGGCAGTTCCGCCACGAACACCGCCACGCCCGCCCGACGACATGCGCGAGCCTCCGCGGCCTCGCAGGCGACGCGCTCTGGAGGCGGGCGTGTCCGCGGGTCTGTCCGGCGGTGTCCTCCCCCGCTTTACCGGGCTCGTCGGCGGCACGCTCGACCTCGTTGGACGCACCGTCTGGGGTGGCGCCCGCGTTCTCTCGCACCTGCCTCGCCGTTCGGAACCCGTCGAGGGGATTGAGGTCGTCACGCTGGGTACCTCGGTCGGCGCCTACGCCGGCGGCGTCCTGCGCCTGGCACCGACCTTTGAACTGAGACCCGGCGCTGGGGCAGAGCTCGTGCTGCTACGCGGCCGCGGTCGCGGCCTACCGGTCTCCCGGAGCGGGGGAGCCACGACCTTCAGCATCGTCCCGAGCCTCGCCGGCGTGTGGGTCCGCCAACGCCTCGGACTCGGTCTACGCGCCAGCATGGTCATCAACCCGATCCAGGCTCGCTTTCGGACCTCGACCGGGCGCGTCGTCGCGACGACGCCACGTCTCGGTGGTCGAGCTGAGCTCACCGTCGCGTTCCGCTTCGCCCTCCCAATAAAGTGACACCAGATGCCGAACAAAAAGACGCATCCCCTGCAAAAACCCGCCGCGGCGCGACAAGGGGAGTAGCAGCCGCAGGGCACGTCATCAGGCGACCTCATGCCGTCGTTACCCCGAAGGCAGTTCGAGCAAATGTTCGTCGAACACCATGCGTTCGTGCTCCGAGCGCTCGCAGCCTTTGGCGTGGGCCAGCCCGAGCTCGACGACGCCACTCAAGACGTCTTCATGGTCGCGTACCGAAAGCGAGAGAGCCTGGCGTTCGACCGCCCCCGCGGGTTCCTCCACCACGTGGCGCGGCGGGTCGCGTCGAACCGCCGCCGAAACGCCACGCGCCTCCTTCAGAAGCGCCTGCCCGTGGATCCCGACGTGTTCGAGCGAGTCTCGAGTGAGGCAGGGACCGACGCGATCGTCTCTGGCCGAGAAAAGGCGGACCTGGTTCGCCGCACGCTGGCCTTGATGAGCCCGGAGCGGGCGGCCTCGTTCAACCTCGTCGTCGTGGAGGAGATGCCGGTCGCGGAGGTCTCGGAGATCCTCGGCATCTCCACGCACGCCGTGTACCGACACGTTCGCGCGGCGAAGCGCTCGCTGGCCGATGCGATCGAACGAGAAACGAGGTCGGAGTCATGAACGACGAGCAGCACGACGACGCCACCGAGCAGCGAATTCACGCGTTCGTTCAGGCCTATCGTGACGACATCGAACGGTCTGCCGACGCCCACCAGGCACTGCGCCGATTCCAAGCGTGGCAGGCCGAGTCTTCGCCTCCCGCGTCGACGCACACCATTCCGCGCCTGGCATGGGTCGGGGGGGCATGCCTCGCAGCGTCGGCAATTGCGGCGGCCCTCGCCCTGTGGCGCCCCTCTCCACCGGGCGAGGCCCTCGACCCAACGCCGACCCAGGCTGCCGACGTGGCGGACACCGATCCGGCGGAACGCGAGAGCCTCGACGCCCCGCTTTCGAGGCAGCCAGCGACACCGGTGCCCCCGCCCGCCGTTCCGACGCTGGCACCTCCGTCGACGAAGGAACCAGCGGTGGAGCGACGGCGCGTGGCCGAACCCACGATCCCGGCGAACCCGCCCGCGCCCTCACGCTTGAAGGAAGAGCTCGCTCTGGTTGAAGCCATGCGCACCGCCATTCGGACCGCCGACCCGACCCGAGCTCTCGCACTTGCGGCTGAGCACGCGCGCAGCTTCGAAGCGCCGGCCCTCGGTGCGCAACGTGACGTACTGAAGCTCGAAGCCCTCTGCTTGCTGGAGCGGACCGACGCGCTCGAGTCGGCCAGGAAGCGCTTCTTCGTCGAGCACCGCGGCCATCACCTCGCATCGAAAGCCGGATCGGTTTGCAAAGAAAATCGCGTGCCCGTGCAAAAGCCGAGTATCGAGAGACAAGGAGGAGAGTGATGACCACGCTACGACACGTCCTTCCCGTCACGCTCCTCTTCGCCCTCGTGCTGACGCCTGCGTGCGATGCCGATGTCGACATCGGGGACGAAGCCGACACCACCGCGACCGCCTCCGACGGTGCGGAGAGCTCAGCATCCGACACCACTCCCGTCGACGCTGAAGACGAAGGCGAAGACGAAGATGAAGGCGAAGACGAAGACGAAGGCGGTTCGACGTCGGGCTCGGACGTCGACGATGAGTTGGGCTGCGACCCCATCGCCGCCGACTGCGAGCCCTGCTTGTGGGTGCCGTCGATCAAGAACGTCGCGTGCATCGAGTTCCCGCCGCCCAACGACCTCGACGACGCCACCCTCGGGCCGTTCGCCGAGGGCGAGCCCTGCTCCACCATCTTCTCCTGCGAAGCGGGACTGGTGTGCTTCGCAGAGGATGGCCCCGACGACGCAATCTTCGTGACCGACGGTGTTTGTACGGCGCCGTGCTACACCGCCGAGCCGAGCTGCGCCGACGGCCTCGCGTGCACGGACGAGATCGGCACGACGGGCCTCGGATTCTGCCGCTAGCCTCGAATGCTCCGCGGCCGGGCGCGTCAACTCACGCTGAGAAACGCCGGACTCGCCGCTGGAAACCAATGGTTCCGCGGCTGGGTCCAAGGCGGGTCCATGGCTGCAGCGACGCTCACCATCCGTGATCTTCACAAGACCTATCCCGGCAACGTTCGGGCGCTGCAGGGCATCAACCTGGACATCGAGCCGGGTATGTTCGGGCTGCTGGGGCCCAACGGCGCCGGCAAGTCGTCGCTGATGCGGACGATTGCGACGCTGCAGGAGCCCGACCGCGGCAGCATCCACCTCGGCGACATCGACGTCCTCGCCAACAAGAACGCCATCCGCCAGGTGCTCGGCTACCTGCCGCAGGACTTCGGCGTGTACCCCAACGTCGACGCGGTCACGCTGCTGAGCCACTTCGCGATGCTCAAGGGCATCACGAACACGAAGGAGCGCAAGAGCGTAGTCGAGGCACTGCTCAACCGGGTGAACCTGTGGCACCACCGCAAGAAGAAGCTGGGCGGCTACTCCGGCGGCATGCGACAGCGCTTTGGTATCGCCCAGGCGCTGCTCGGCTCGCCTCGTCTCATCATCGTCGACGAGCCCACGGCCGGCCTCGACCCCGAAGAGCGCAGCCGCTTCTTGAACCTGCTCGCCGAGATCGGTGAGCAGGTGGTCGTGCTGCTGAGCACGCACATCGTCGAAGACGTCGCCGACCTGTGCTCCGACATGGCGATCATCGCCAGCGGCCAGGTGCTGCAGACCGGAGACCCACGAAAGGCGATTGCGACCCTACGCGGCAAGACGTGGCGCAAGGTCATCGACAAGGTCGAGCTCGAGTCGCACCAAGCCGAGCACATGGTGATCTCCACCCGGCTCGTGGGCGGCCGAACCGTCATTCACGTGTTCGCCGAGGACCAGCCGGCAGGCTCGTTCGAAGAGGTCTCCCCCGACCTCGAAGACGTCTACTTCACCACGCTCAAGAAGGCCGCCTGAGGTCCGTCATGAAAGGCGTTCAAGCGATTCTCGGCTTTGCGTGGTTCGAGCTGAAGCTCCGCTTCCGCTCGCCCTCCCCTTACCTGTTCGCCCTGCTCTTCGGTGCGCTGGCGTTCGCCGCCATGACCACCGACGCCGTCCAGATCGGCGGCGGCGGCGGCCAAACCCGGATCAACGCGCCCTACGTGATCAGCCAGATGCTGGCGATCATGAGTGTGTTCGGCGTGTTGCTGGTGACCGCGTTCGCGGCCGGAGCCGTCGTCCGCGACTTCGAAGACGGTGCCTATCAGCTGTTCTACACCAAGCCCATTCACAAGCGGGACTACCTGATCGGGCGCTTCATCGGCGGGCTGCTGACGGCGATGTTCGTGATGGGCACGTGCTCGTTCGCGATGATGCTCGGCTCGCTCATGCCGTGGCTCGATGCGGATCGGCTCGGGCCGTTCTCGCTGGCCACGTTCGTCCAGCCGCTCGTGGTGTTCGTGTTCCCCACGCTGTTCGTGATGGGCTCGCTGTTCTTCGCGGTCGCCACGCTCACGCGGCGCATGCTGTGGTCGTACGTCGCGGTCGCGGGTTTTTTCGTGCTGTTCGGCGTCGCCGAGGCGTTCACGTCCGACCTCGACAACGACACGATCGCCGCGCTCATCGACCCGTTCGGCATGTCCGCCTTCGGGCTCGAGACGCGCTACTGGACGCCCGATGAGCGCAACACCGCTCTGGTGCCGCTGTCGGGCTCGGTGCTGCTCAACCGCGCCGTCTGGTCGGGGCTCGGCGTGCTTCTGCTGGGCTTCACCGTCCTGCGCTTCCGCATGGGTGCGCCCACCGTCGGTCGCAAGGGTCGCGGCGCAACCGAAGCATCGTCGAACACGGCGGCGGCCATTCCTACCGTCGCGCTGCGCGACGACCCGCTGAGCCACGTCAAGCAGTGGATGTTTGCGATTCGCGTCGAGCTCCGCGGCGTGCTGACCAGCACCGCCTTCATCGTGCTGTGCGTGTTCGCGGTGGCCAACGTCATCGGCAACGCCTACGGCAGCTCCAACGCGATGTTCGGCACCCCGGTGCTTCCCGTGACTCAGCTGATGCTGCGCGTCGTCGAAGGCGCGATGGGCCTGTACCTGCTCATCGTCATCACCTTCTACTCGGGCGAGCTTATCTGGCGTGAGCGTAAGTCCGGCATGGCCCGGGTCTTCGACGCTCTGCCCGCGCCGAACTGGGTCTACCTGATGTCCAAGCTGGGCGCGCTGCTCAGCGCCGTGCTGGTGGTTTGCCTCGTCTCGGTGGTGACCGCGATCTTCGTCCAGCTCGGGCGCGGCTTCTCGGAGCTGGAGCTCGGGCTCTACGTAACGGGCATCTTCGGCGTGCAGTGGTCCGACTGGGCCGTGCTGTGCGTGCTGGCGATCTTCTTCCAGGTCATCACCAACCATCGCTACGCCGGCTACGGCCTCATGGGCGTGCACTTCGCCGCCCAGATCGCCCTGCCGATGCTGGACCTCGAGCACCGGCTGTACCGGTTCGGCTCGATGGGCGATGGCCCCTACTCCGACATGAACGGGTTTGGGCACTGGGTCGAGCCCATGCTCTGGTTCCGGGGCTACTGGGGCTTTGCTGCCCTCGTGCTGGTGCTGATCGCAAACCTGATGTGGGTCCGCGGCAGCGACCCCCGCTTCAAGCTGCGGCTCCGAGAAGCGCGCAACCGCGTCAACCGAACCAACACCATGATGCTCGCCGTCGCGGTGGCCGGCTTCTTCGGCAGCGGCGCGTTCATCTACTACAACACCAACGTTCTCAACGAGTACGTGCCCAGCGACGCCCAGCAGGCGCACGCGGTCGAGTACGAGAAGAAGTACAAGCAGTACGAGGGCCTGCCGCAGCCTCGGGTGACCGCGGTCGACCTCGACGCGGCGATCTATCCCGAAGAGCGAAGGCTAGACCTCTCCGGCACGCTCACGCTCGAGAACCGAACCGACGCGCCGATCGAGACGCTGCACGTGCTGCTCGACTCCGAGGTGCAGTGGCGCTCGATCAGCCTCGACGAGAAGCACGCCAAGGACGTGGACGACGCCGAGATCGGCTACCGCATCTATCGGCTTGCCGAGCCGCTCGCGCCCGGTGCGACGATGGAGGTGACCTTCGAGTCCCGCTACGGCGAGCCCGGCTTCAAGAACAGCGGCTCGAGCACGGCAATCGTGGAGAACGGCACGTTCTTTCACAACGACCGCTACCTGCCGCACTTCGGCTACGAGCCCGGCTACGAGCTGGGCGACAACGACGAGCGCAAGAAGCGAGGTCTCGAAGAGAAGCCCCGCATGCGGGCGGTCGACGATGCCGAAGGCCGCGCCAACACGTACATCTCCAGCGAATCGGACTGGATCGATTTCAAGGCCACCGTCAGCACCAGCGCCGACCAGACCGCGCTGGCGCCGGGTTACCTCACCAAGGAGTGGACCGAAGGCGGTCGCCGATTCTTCCGCTACGAGATGGACGCCCCCATCCTCAACTTCTACGGAATCCTGTCTGCGCGGTACACCGTGGCCCGGGACCAGTGGAACGACGTCGCGATCGAGGTCTATCACCACGCGCCACACGACTACAACGTGCCGCGCATGATCGACGCGGTGAAGAAGTCGCTCGACTACTACACGACCAACTTCTCCCCCTATCAGCACCGGCAGGTCCGCATCGTGGAGTTCCCGCGATACGCCTCCTTCGCGCAGTCCCTGCCGAACACGATCCCGTACAGCGAGAGCATCGGCTTCATCGCCGACCTTCGCGACGCCGAAGACATCGACTACGTCTTCTACGTCACCGCCCACGAGATCGCGCACCAGTGGTGGGCGCACCAGGTCATCGGCGGCAACGTGCAGGGCAGCACGGTCATGTCCGAGACGCTGGCGCAGTACTCGGCACTGATGGTCATGGAGAAGGAGTACGGCCGCGACCAGATGGCCAAGTTCCTTCGGCACGAGCTCAACGCGTACCTGCTCGGCCGAGCCACCGAACGCGACAAGGAGCTGCCGCTGATGCTGGTGGAGAACCAGCCGTACATCCACTACCGCAAGGGCAGCCTGGTCATGTACACGCTCCGCGAGTACCTCGGCGAGGACGTGCTCAACGAGGCGCTGTCGAAGTACATCGAGCAGGTCGGCTTTCAGAAGCCGCCCTTCACGAACAGCATCGAGTTCGTCGACGCACTTCGCTCGGTCACCCCGCCCAAGTACGCCTACCTGATCGAAGACCTCTTCGAGACGATCACCCTTTACGACAACCGCGTCCTCGAGGCCAAGGCAACCGAGTCCGGCGATGGCTGGGCGGTGGAGCTGAAGGTCCACTCCACCAAGTTCCGCGCCTCCGAGGGCGGCCAGGAGACCGAGATCCCGCTCAACGACTGGATCGAGATCGGCGTCCAAGACGAAGACGGCGCGTTCCTCTACCGCGAAAAGCACCAGCTCAACGCCAAGGAAACCACGCTGACGCTTCAGGTCCCCAGCAAGCCCGCCAAGGCCGGCATCGACCCGATCGTGATGCTCATCGACCGCAACGCCGACGACAACGTCAAGTCGGTCGAGTTCGAATAAGTCAGAACGAAGGCAGCTTGGGGTCGAACGCTCGGTGTTCGACCGGACCCCACGCAACCAGGGCCCCCAGCATCATGCAGCGCGCCGGCTCGTCTGCCGCGTCGCATCCGGCGTACTCGGTCTGCAGGTCGGACAGCGGAAGAATCGTTCGGTCATGCGGCCGCAGTGCCATCGAGCTGCGGCCTCCGGGGAAGCCGGCCTCGTCGACCTCGTCGTCGTGGCAGACGAAGCACGTCGTGATGTTGTCGTGCTCGGGGTTGCGGATCCGCGTGTAGGCCAGTGACTCCTCAAAGGGCGTCTCCAGCGGAAACTCGAGCTCGGCCTTCACGCTGCGGCCGGGCGCGACGGTCTCGCCGAACTCGATCAGGTTCTGCCCCTCGCCGGCGGTCGCCGCGGTGATGACGAGCTTGTCACCGCTGAAGATGAACACCCGAGGGCTGCGCTCGCCCACCGCCGGTTGAGCACTGTTGGGGCTCTTCGAGACCTCGAGCTGCAGCGGCCGCTGCAGCGCCTCGAGCACGCAGGCCGACGTCACAGGTGAAGGCAACCCGTTGATGAGCTCCACGGCCTCCGCGATCGTCTGCGGGCGCCCCGTGGTGCCTTCGGCCGGCTTGCACCGCCGCACGTCGACGGCCCCGAACGCCGTCGATGCCACGCGTGGTGGATCGCACGCGAGCGTCGCAGCCGCACAGAGCACCAGCGCCGTCACGGCACGAAATGGACGCCAGCTCGACATCGAGGCCCCGAGCGCCGGACTCTAGCAGCCCTACGGTCGATTCTCCGCATCCGGCCGCGACGAGAGCGCCTCGACGATGACGACCGTCGCACTGAGCTGCGCCGGGTTGTCGCGGGGTGCAGCAGAAATCCGGCGCGGGGGCGCAACGAACCGCAGGCCCCTCGGTTCGGCGACGGGGGCGCGACACGGTGTGGCCAACACCTGGGGAACGCGCACGGGAGTGATACTGACAGGTTTCCCGCGGAGGGCCGGCGGGGGCGTCGGACGCACGACGGCCGGCAACGGAGGCAGCAAGGCGGCGGGGCGAACGGGTGACGGTGCACGCTCCGACAAACTCAGCACCCGTGGACGAGGCGGCTCGACCCGTACGACGTCTGCAGTCGGTGGACGTGGACGTGGCGGCGCCACCGTCGGCCTCGGTGAACGCAGCAGGGACGGGGACGGCACCGTAGGAACCTCGAGCGTGTTCGAGTGCACCAGACGCGGTCTCGGCGGCGGCGCCATGGCGGCATCGTGTTTGACTGGGAGACGAGGGACGAGCGGCTCGATGCGCGCTGGCGGTGCTGCCATCGTCCGACGGGGCGACGTCGGGACGATCCGCTCAGGCGGTGGGCCCAACGCGAGGCGAGGCGCCGCCGGCATTGGAATGCGACACGTCGACGCGGAGACCACCGGCACGGGTACCGAGCCTAGGTCCCGCGACGCCCTCGCAGGCTCCCCACCCAACCGCGGCTTGAGCGGACGCATGTTCACCGGGCCGCCAACCTTCTCACGACGAGGGACCAGCGGACGCGAGTTCCCGTTCACGAGGCGCCTTGGCCTAATCGTCGTCTTCAACGTCCTCTCCCCATTCCTTGGCATGCGCTGCGGGCGGATTGGAGGCGCGGAATTCCGCGTACTCGGCGTCCTTGTCTTGGAGCAAGTGGTTCGTCATATGGGTCCACGGGTGGTCGACGTGGAAGTTTCGGAACTTGTCGAAAACGTCGATGCCTGCGCCTTGGGTTCGCTCCGCCACCAGGTTGGCCGTCCAGCATCCATTTTTCACCGCGATCGGCGGACCGTCGACATCGTGCAGCCCTGCCCCCGCCTCGGTCTCGACGAGGGTTGAAATATCGTCGATCGCTTGACGGATCCGAGCGTTCGTCAACAGGAGATTCTTGACCCTGTCCGGCCCCTCGATCGTGTCTTCATCCCATGCGGCCATGCTCGGGATGCCGAACGGAGCTTCCATGGACTCGAAGACCCGAAGCTCGGTGAACGCCGAGATCCCACTGCGTGGAAAGTAATTGTTGTCGATATCGACCACGTACGGCTCCATCACCCATGGGTCGACGACGATCCACGGGGACAACCCATACGAAAACAAGGTGAAGCTGTGGTTGCTGTTATGGCTCAGGCGGAGGATCGTGGCGATCGAATCTGTGGACGTCCTTCTCTTCTTCGCGGAAGACTTTGGCACGGCGAGCATGGTGAGCAGGCCGGTCGTCAAGGCGGAGATGTCAGAGCAAACGCCGCATCCCAAAAATGCGGTTGCATAGAACGTCGACAGCATCCGCTCGAACGGGGTCACGAACTTCGCCTCCGCGTCCGGTCCTTCCGCGGCGGCCGGTGGGAACTTCATGAGAGCGTCCACCATCCCGCCGTGAAGGATACTCAGATACTTGGGTGAATCCGGGGCGCATCGGTATCGCGGAGGAATGTCCCCGCGGAGGTTGAGCGGCGTCGCCGGATAGGATGCGTCGTCGAGCGGCAGCATCTGGTTCAGCGGGCCGCGCCGGAGGAGAAGCCTTGCGTTTCGAATCGCCTTCCACGCGATCAGGACGGCCTTTTTCGTGTGCATGTACGCGAGGCTGTTACGAGACTTGGCAATCTCCTCGAAGGTCTTTCGCTTCGGGAGATCGTTCCCGGCGACGTCCTCATACATCGTGAGCAAGCGTCTCTCAGAATCGTAGACTGTCGAACTCTCCGGACTGTCGGCACCGGGTTTCCAATCGTCGATCTCTGCGGTCGGCCCGAAATGAGCGAGTTCGTGATCGTAGGCGGCCTCGTCTTCAACCTGCTCGTTGTTCCGGTTGGAGTTCCTCTGCGTCTCGGTTCCATCAGCCATCGTCGTACTCACTCGTCATGGTTCGCTTGAAGTCGTTCGGGAAGTCGTTCGGGCTCGCCCTCGGCGTAGAGGCCACAGAGCAGCCCCAGAGGGTGAGACAAGCAGCGCTCGTTGTCGTGCAGAGCGTCTGCGTCCCTCCACCCAAGCCCAAGGTTCGTCGCGCGTCCGCGCAGCCCGGTGGGCGCGGTCGCGGGGTCCAGGTCGCCGACGAAGAGCGGAGCTTCGAACGGCGGCTGATCGGGGTCGAACCAGAGCCGCAGCGTGCCGTGGTGCTCGTCTGGATCGATCTCGACGGAGATCATGCCCGCGTCGTCGGTTGTGCCCTCAGCGTGCGTCCGCTCGAGCGTGACGGTGTGGCGCGCGTTCGCGATCGGCTCGCCGTCGCCACCGACCATCTTGAGGTTCAGCCACGCCCGCGGCCGCGCGAGTCGAAAGCGGTGCACCTTCTGAACCGGGCACGACTCGTCACCTTCGCGGCGCTCGGGGATGGTCAGCTCGTCGCCCGGCAAGAGAACCTGTGGGTCAGCGCGGCGCTCCCGGAGTTCGGCGTTGGCGGCGTCGTTCCACACGTCCGTCCAGCTCGCAAACCCGGCGTCGTAGGCGAGCTGAAGCAGGCTCTCGCCGCGCCGGATGGCATGCTTCTTCGGCATCAGTGCATCCCCCAGAATGCGAAGAAATGCGTCTTGAACGGGCGATTCACGGTGCGAAAAGACCGTAGCTCCGCCCACGAGGTTGCCCGCTTAATCGCGCTTAACCGCGCCGGCGACAGCTGTGGGAACCCGGTACACCCCGAGAAAAAACGACGCCGGCCCGTGATCAAATCGCCAGGATCGAGGACAACCGTGGAGTTCCAATCCGGCCAACCCGTTTAGTGCCGTCGCTTCTGGGGTGTACGTCGGGATACCGAGGCGCTGTGCAACTGGGTGCTCGAGGGCTCGAACGACGGCAACACGTAGTCCGTGCTCCGCGAGCACGTCGACGACCAGACCCTCACCCACAAGGGCGACACCCAAACCCAGGCCGTCCACACCGCAGCGGCCAACACCGCCTATCGCGACCTTCGCATCCGCATGACGGACCTCAACTCCAACAAGCACTGGTACCTCGCGCTCGCTGGATTCGAGGTCTACGGCGACCTCCAGTAGCCGCTACATCATGTAGAAGTCGGCACCCGGGTACGGGTCCGGGACGTCTTCTTCACCGAGCAGCTGCAGGATGTTGATCTCGATCGTGCGGGCGATCGCCGTGACGGCGCAGTCGGTCGGGCGGTTCGAGAATGGATCCTGCATGTGCTTCGAGGTGCTCTCGAGCAGGAAGAACGGGATCGAGATGACGGTGGTGACCACGATCTCCCAGTAGCCCTCGACTTCACTGAGCGAGATCGAGAGGATCGTGATGAAGACGTAGATGAACGCCTTGAGGAACACCCGATACGTTCGTGGAAAGACCGTGTTGCGGATGCGCTCGGCCTTGCCCATCGAGTCGGTGAGCTTCGTGAGCAGCTCGTCCATGGACAGCCGCTGAAAGTCCGTCAGCTCGCCTCGCTCGGCCAGCTCGCGGATGGTCTCGGCGTGCATCTGAAGCAGCGCGACGGAGGGGTTCGACTGCTGACCGGCCGCCTCGACTTCTTCGTCGTCGAGGTGGGCAGCACTGTGGGTCTTCCAGTTCTGCCCGCGGAGACTCTGCCCCAGGCAGTAGCACCAAGCGATCTGCCGGTGCGCGAAGCGGCGGATCAGCGGTGAAACCTCATCCCGATTCTTCGGGAACGACAGCGCCTGTCGCACGATCGAGCGCGAATCGTTGACGATCGCGCCCCAGACCTTCCGCGCTTCCCACCACCGGTCGTAGCTCTGGTTGAGCTTGAACGAC
>CAYSPB010000004.1:0-51514 GCA_964432695.1 uncultured Nannocystaceae bacterium | reverse complement strand
GCCGGCAGGGTTTGGGCCGATCGACCGTGGCTGGTTACCCCGGCGTCCGCTGGCCGGAACGTACGACGCCGCTTGGGTCGAGACGAAGAAGCCGTTGCTGCCGGACGACTACGACGCGAGGTTCGCTCTGTGCTCCCCCGAGGATCAGCGACCCAAGGGGCCGCTGGTCGGAGGAGAACGGGTGGGACTGCTCAACGTCGTGACTGAAGGGAGCGTCGCCGGCACGCTGCCGCAGCTACGCTTCGAGGTGGTCTCGCGCTTCGGCCGTTCGCAGCGACCACACGCGCCGGCGCTGCTCGCCACCGTGCACATCGACACCGACGCCCGCCGGGTCAGTCTCACCTGGCAGAGTTCGCTTCGCGTCGCGGCCCCAGACACCGACCACCTCGACGAGACGACCGTCGAGGAGGTGACCGCGTGAGCACGGGCCTGTCGATCGCAGGCGTCCTGGCACGGACGCCAGTCGGCCTCACCGCGGCCTCCAGCGCCGCCGCAGTCCGGGCGGGCATTCGTCGCGCGTCGGAGTGGGGCTTCATCGACCAAAACGGCGACCCGATGACCGTCGTCCCCGATGCCAAGCTCGACCCCAAGCTCGAGGGCTTCGACCGCGTGCAGGAGCTCGGGCGCTCGGTCATCGCCGACGTCGCTGCCCAGCTCAAGGTATGGAAGAGCCTCGCCGGCGTCCCGCTCGACATCCACTGGGTATTCCCGTCGACCCGCGCCGGCATGCCCTCGTCGTATGCAATCCCGCTCGCGGCCGACTGGGGCTCGCGGCTGCAGGACACGCTACGCGGCATCAAGACCCGCAACGTTCGGCGAAGCACCGGACACGCTGGCGTGGCCGAAGCTCTGCACGGCATCAACGCGAACGACGACGCGATCACGCTCGTGCTGGCGGCCGACAGCTATCTGCATGCCGACACCCTCGCGGCGCTCGAGCAGCAGCGGCTTTTCGGCGCAGCAGCGCGGTCCGGTTTCACGCCCGGAGAAGCCGCTGCGGCGCTGCTGATCGTTCCGGAACGGCTGCGAAGAACCGCGCAGCTCCCGTGCGTGGCGGCGATCGACGGCGTCGGCGTCGAACGTGAAGGTCTGCTCCCCGACTCGGACACGGGCTCGTTCGGCGTCGGCCTGACCCAGGCGCTGCGCTGCGCGATGGCGGGACGCTCGCTTCCCGCCGAGGCCGTGGCCGACGTGTACCTCGACATCAACGGGCAGCGGTACCGCAGCGAAGAATGGGGATTCGTTGCGCTGCGGTTTCCCTCGGCGTTCGTCTCGCTCGACTACCACGCGCCTGCGGGATGCTGGGGTGACGTCGGGGCCGCGACGGGCGCGCTCGCCATCGGCCTTGCGGCGGCAGGATGGGCTCGCGGCTATGCCCGCGGCGACAGGGCCGCGGTCCTGAATGGCTCGGACGACGGCCTGCGCGGCGCAGTCGTCATTCGGCGGCCTCACTGAGGCCGACTCGACCTCACGCCTCCACGGCCTCCAGGACGAGCTCGACCTCCTCGGTGACCGCGTGGCACCCGTCTGCCGTTGCGTCTACGTCGGCACTGAGTTCACCCGCCTCGTAGCCCGGAGGTGCCACGAATACACCGTGCAGGCCCGCGCCGCCGTAGATCGTGACCGGGTTGTCGACGGTGTCGAACTCTGCCTCGACCACGCGGGTCTCGCCACCGCCGAGCGTGTAGGTGACCGTTCCGAGCGGCAGGGACACGAGCTGGTCGTTCTCGTCGACGACGAGAATCACCATGGACGGGACGGCGTCCAGCGAGCAGTCGGCGGTGGGGGCTTCGTCGGCGTCACATCCACTCACGAAGACGCTCGAGAGTCCGAGCCCAGCGCTGAGCATGATCGAGAGCAAGCGAGTCATGCGGCGGTAGTGTCCGCTGCACCGCAGACGATCATCATGGGCGTGGCGCCGTGTGTCGGCCGCCGAGCCGCTCCAGTCCCGTACGCCGCCATCAGGGTGCGGGGTCCGGCTCTTCGCCAAACCAGAGCACGGCGTATCCACCGGCAATGCCGACGCCGACGGCGTTCCAAGTCAGGTTGGTCCAAGAGTCCTCATTGAGCATCACGGCGTTGTGCCCCGGACTGTTCTTCCAAAGCTCGAGCGCTTCGGCCGGGCTCAGCGAGCCTCCACCGCCCGCGGCGTTCTCGTAGCCGTTGCCCGGATAGTCGGTCAGCTCGCGCGGCTTGTCCCACATGCACTGGGCTTCGACGTGGTCGGACGTGTAGCAGCAGCCCGACCAGGGCCCCGCGTCGGACCAGCTGTGGAGGTTGCAGTTCTCGACCGTGTGCGGCGCTTGATCGATCAGATCCGCAACGTGAAGCGCGCCGACGCGACACAGCGAACTGCTCGCAGGAATGGGCTCGCGGCCGTTCTCCACTCGGTACTCGTTGAGCAGGTCGATCAGGAGCAGCGCATCCTGGCCGCACGCACTCGCGGCATTCCCCGTGGAACCACTGCTCTCGTCGCTTGCCGTCGTCGCAGTCGCGGATGTAGACGCGGAGGTCGTTGCGGATGCCGCCGAGGTCGACGACGAGCCCATCGATGCAGCCGAGTCCGTCACTGGTGCCGACGCACCCGTCGTGTCGATGCTTCCGGACGATCCCTCGGTGTCGACTGCTCCGTCCGTTCCAGCCTGCGACTCCGTATCACAGGCGAGAACCCCGGCCACTGCTCCCAACAACGCCCACCGCTGCACGCCTCGACGCTACCAGGGAGCGCGGGGTCTCGCCCCCTCGGTCCTAGACCGCGCAACGAGGGCGCGAGGCCACACCTACATCCAGATTCGAACCGACGCCCGCCTCGACCGCGCCTGAGCGAGGTCATCCAGAAGTCGACGAACTCGAGCTGGACCCGCTCGAGCCGCCGGTCTCCGAGGAACCCGCCGCACCGGTGCTGTTCGACCCGGCGCCACCGCTCGTCCCCCCGGTTGCCTCCGTGTGCCGTCCGTGTGACCGACGGATCGTTGGTCACGGTCAACCCGCCCGAGCTGACGTCGCCGGCGCGCAACAGAACGCACTCGCGCTTGGTCGAAACGATGCGGGTGATGGGCGAGGCGACCGCCTCGCCTGAGGCTGGGTCCACCGAGAGGATCACGTCGTCGACGATCAGGGACTCGATGGGGCGGAGACCGCGCGAAGTCAGCACTCGGGCGCCTTCGGCCACGCAGCTGTCGGACACGAAGCAGCCCTACAGCACGAAGGCCAGCGGCAGCACCCTCACGCGGGAATCGACTTGGAAACGCATCGTCTTCAGTCTCCCACGTGGGCGTCTGGGCACCGAGGCTTCCCTCCCCGCACCCAAGCTGGCAGTCTCCACCCCCGGTGCAGCGCACGTTCATCCTTTGCCTCGGCCTGGCCCTGTCCGCCTGCGGCGGCGCAGGCCTCGAGTCGCATGCACAGCTGCCCAAGCTCACCGAAGCGCTGAAGCCTTACGGCATCACGCCGACGGTGGCGGAAACGCAGGTCGCAACCCTTGCGTACCAAGCACCGCCAACGACGTGCCCGCACGTACTCCGGCTCGTCGTGGACAACGAGCCGGACATCATGCACGAGGTCGACGGCGCGTCGTACTTGTCGATTGCCACCCAAGCGCCCGAGGACGGTGCCCCCGCGATCGAACCCGACCGCCCGCTCGCTGCGGGCCAAATCGCTACGCTCACCACCTACTACAAGGGCTTTCGCGCCGAGAAGATGGGCGCGCTGCGAGACAGCTTTCTCTCCGCGACGCAGGCCGGCCCGGCCTCCCCCACCGCGGGCTGTCTCGCCAAGACGTGGGACCCAATCGAAGACGCGATGGCGCTGGGCTGGCCCGAGGTCCCTGGACGGCTCACGGCCATCGGCGAGCGGTGGACGGGCCTGCGGGTGGCGGGCAAATGCAACCGAGCCGCCTGCGTCGATCCCAAGACCGGCGGCGGCGGACCCGAGAACCACGACCGCACCTGCGTGACGCAAGACTGGCAAGAGCAGCTGGTCGGGCTCTTCGAGCACGACGGAGAACGCCTCGCGCTCGTTCGGGGTACGTGGAACGACGGACACGGTGAAGTCGGCCCCGCGAACGAGACCGGCATTTGGGGCATTCGCACCACGCTGATCAACCTCGACCACGGCCGCCCGATGTGGAGCCGTCACGAACTCCAGCACAACTTCGCTCAACCGACGGCCGACAAGTCGTGGGCGCCGATTCACCGAGTCTGGGAGATGTCTGCCGCGGACGCGTGTCCAGGAAGTCTCGCCGCGCACGGCTGGTCACGCCCCGAGGACGTCACCGCAATGGTGCAGAAGCACCTCGCAGCGCAAGCCGACCCCACGGTCGTACGCACCCAGACCAAGAAGGTCCCGCGTGACGGCGAGGCTTCGCGCGTGCAGCCCGAGGACGCGGGCGAGCCCTACATCGTTCCCAAGCCCCCCACAACGCCGAAGGAATAGGCACAATCGGCGGGGCGTCGTTCGCTCGAGCACTTTTCATGGACAAGATCGTCATCGAAGGCGGCGCCCGACTCGAGGGCTCCGTGCGCATCAACGGAGCCAAAAACGCTGCGCTGCTCATTCAGTGCGCTGCGCTGCTGGGTGATACCGCCTGCACGCTTCGGCACCTGCCCAACCTCTCCGACGTGCGCACCATGGGCCGCCTGCTGGGTCAGCTCGGCTGCAACGTCGAGATGCTCGACACGCACACGATGCGAATCGACCCCGTTGGCGTCTCGAGCGGCGACCTCGAAGCCCCATACGAGATGGTGAAGACCATGCGGGCCTCGGTCACCGTGATGGGCCCGCTGCTCGCCCGCTACGGGCGCGCCAAGGTCTCGCTTCCGGGCGGCTGCGCCATCGGAGCGCGACCGATCGATCAGCACCTCAAGGGACTCGAGGCGCTCGGCGCCACGATCAAGCTCGAAGCCGGCTACGTTCTGCTCGAGGCGGAGCGGCTGCGCGGCGGCTCGTTCGTGTTCGACAAGGTCACGGTCGGAGGCACGCAGAACGTGATGATGGCCGCCACCTTGGCCAAGGGCACCACGCGACTCGAAAACGTCGCCCGCGAGCCCGAAGTGGAGGAGCTTGCCCGCTTCCTCAACAAGATGGGCGCGCGCATCAGCGGCGCCGGAACCTCGGTCATCGAGGTCGAGGGCGTCGACAACCTCACGGGCATCGAACACGCCGTCATCGCTGACCGAATCGAAGCGGGCACGCTGGCCATCGCCGCCGCCGTCACGCGCGGCGACGTTCTGCTCGAGGACGCGCCGGTCGACCACATGCACGCGACCATCGCCAAGCTGCAGGAGGCAGGCGTCGAATGCAGGGTCGAGCCGGATGGCCTGCGGGTGATCGGCCATGAGGAGATCCGCCCGATCGACGTCAGCACCCGTCCCTACCCGGGCTTCCCCACCGACATGCAGGCCCAATTCATGGTCCTGGCGCTCTGCGCAAACGGCCAGAGCCTGATCACCGAGACCATCTTCGAGAACCGCTTCATGCACGTCCCCGAGCTAGCCCGAATGGGCGGTGACGTGCGGGTCAATGGCAACTCCTGCGTGATTCGGGGCGGAAACCCACTGTCGGGCGCCACCGTCATGGCCACGGACCTTCGGGCCTCGGCCTCGCTGGTGGTCGCCGGTCTGGTCGCCTCCGGGGTGACCGAGGTGCGCCGCGTCTACCACCTCGACCGCGGCTACGAGGCGATCGAAAAGCGCCTACGGCCTCTGGGCGCCCGAATCCGGCGACTGTCCGGCGCCAAGAGCTGAGCGCGGGCATAAAACGGTGGCGACACCCCCTCGACACCGCTGCTGGGCGCGTTTTCCGTGAACCTGGGCTACCATGCGGCGTGGTGGCTGGCCTCACCTTTGCCCTGCCCAAGGGACGCATCCTCAAGCAGGCGACTCCGCTTCTGCGCGAGGCGGGCGTCGACGTGGAGTCCGCGGTCCAAAACGCCGGACGCAAGCTGACGCTCGAGCTTCCCGGTGGACACCGCGTGCTGCTGGTCAAGCCGACCGACGTGCCGACGTACGTCGAGTACGGCGTCGCCGACGTTGGCATCGCGGGTCGCGACACGCTCGAGGAGCAGGGCCGCGACCTGTACGAACCGGTCGACCTCGGCCTCGCGCCTTGCCGGCTCGCGGTCGCCGAACAGGCCGACCACCCCACCCCGCTGCGGCGTGGCGCGAGCGTTCGCGTCGCCAGCAAGTACCCCAACCTGTCGCGACGCCACTACGCATCCAAAGGCATCGCGGCCGAGATCATTCCGCTGTACGGCTCGGTCGAGCTGGGGGCGCTCACGTCTTTGGCCGATCAAATCGTCGACCTCGTCGAGAGCGGTGAAACCCTCCGCCAGAACGGCTTGGTCGAGGTCGAGACCGTCATGCACGTGACCAGCCGCCTGGTCGTGCATCCGGCCAGTCTCAAGCTCAAGGGCGCCGTGTCGACGCTGATCGAAGACCTGCGCCACGCCGTCGGCTCGAGAAAGGCATCGGTGGCTTAGGTGAGCCGAGGTTCCGATCGCGAAGCGGACGCAGAACGCGTCCGGACGTCCCTCATTGAAGGCCTCAAGGTCCACGTCCGTCTGCGAGACCAAGGCCACGCGCCCACCGAGAGTGAGCTCGAGGCGCTGGCCAACGCACTCCCGCAGCTCTCGGCATTCTCCGACCACCGATTCCGATCGGTCCGCGTACTGATGGACTGGGACCACCAGATCCCGAGTCAGTTCATCTTGCTCCGTGTGCTCGGCTGTTACGACGATGAGACCGATCGCCACGTCCAGGCCGCCGTCGCCCGTCGCGACGAAGAGATCGCCGAAATGAACCTGTACCCGGAGTTCGACACGCCGGACTACGGCGAGATCGAGGGGAGCGAGACCTACGTCGGCGTGATGAAGCCGGGAGCCAAGACGTTCGAGGACTTCCGCTTCCTCAGCAGCTGGCGCAAGCAGGTCGAGCCTTACGTCGCCGACGGTGCCGTCCGAACCGTGCGCGCCTACGAGGGCTACCAAAAGGCCGCGGCATCGCGTACGTCCGAAGGCCTCGGCGGCCCGGTCGTGATCGGTTGGGCACCGCCGTGCTTGGCCGAGACCGAAGACTGGGCGATCGAGATCTGGCTGCTGACCGAGTTCGACGGACAGACCGGCAAAGCCCGCGTCTTCATGGTCGACCCGAATGCAGAAAGCGTTACGCGCGAGTTCGACACCGACGTCCAGCTCGCCTGACGTGCCCCCGCGCACAGCCGATTTCATCCCAATCCCGTTTTCCGTAATGCCGCTACGGCATGGGGCAACGTGAAGGTGATGACCACGCGACGCGCCTTCTTCCAGCCCCTTGTCTTTGGCGGTGCTGCCGTTCTGCTGACGGGATGCTTCGGCCGCAACCGCGTCCGGCGCCGCACGCGGCGACGTGGAAACCGGGAAGAGGGGCGCCTCGAGGACGAAATCGATCGCCTCGAGGCCGAGAATGCCCGACTCGAAGCCGAGCTGCGCCGCTGCAAGGGCCGGTAGCCGCAGACGCTAGAAGTCCTTGTGACGAAGGCCGCCCGCGACGGCGGCCCCAATCAGCCGGGTCATGTTCATCCAGCTTGGGTTCATCGAGAACCGGGCCATGTTCTTCGCCAGGCTGTCGAACGCGTGTTTGTTCACGTTGAGCATGTGACCCGCCGACATGAAGCTGTCGTGGATCACCGACTTCTCGACGTTCTCGAAGCACAGCAGGTTCCCGAAGTTGCCACGCCCCGAGACGAACGCCTTGCCCTCTTCGTTACCGCCCCAGGTCAGGTAGGGGCTCAGGAAGATGAACGGAGGCATCGTATTCACCGCGATACCTCCATACTCCATATCGGCGACCGCGGCGTCGAGCGCTTCAGCGTGCGCAGCCTTGGTGTCCTCGTCGATGAGGATACTGCTCCCGAGGGTTCCCAGGAGCTTCGTGTTGCAGAACTCGACCGCTGCCGGCAGGAACGCCTCGGCCTCTGCCGGCACGTCGAGCGCCACCTCGTTCATGATCTGGCAGAAGGCTTCGTTCTGCGTGGCAAAGCCGTCCTCTTCGGCGTCTTCGATGACGACGAAGTCGCCGTTGCGGAACTTGCCACCTTCGGGCTTGAGCACCTTCGCGTGCGGATAGGCGTCCTTGAAGCGCTTCGCAACCTCCGCGGACCCGGGGTAGTAGGTTCCGGCCGCCGGCGTGTCTTCTTCGATCGCCTTCTCGAGTGCACGCATGAACTGCTGGCGCTGCGGCCAGTGCTTGCTGACGACCAGCGTCTGAATCCGCCCACACACGGCCCCTCCGTTGAGTTTGGAGATGGTCGCGATCTGTAGCGCCTGGTGCTCGAGCTCCTTCTCGGTCCAGGGACGATCACCGGGCACGATGATGCAGGGGTTGTTGCCACCGCACTCCGAGACCAGCTCCGTATCGGTGGCCTTCATGATCGCTTCGGCGGTCTGCGTCCCGCCGGTGAAGTAGATCTTCGACAGGCGCGGGTCCTTCGTGAGCACGCGGCCTTGGTCTGAACTGCAGAAGCTGAGCGCACCGATCTCGACCAGCGGCTGCATGATCTTCTCCCAAACCGCGTCGGTCTCCCCGTTGAGATGGTGTGGCTTGTGCACGACGGCGCAGTTTTCGAGGAACATCGCCTTGACCATCTCGAGCGACGAGCTGTAGTTCCCTGCGCCCAGCACCGCGATGATGCCGGGAGGCTTCTCCATCGGATTCGTCTGCTTGGGCGTGCCTCGAATCCAGAGCGAGTCGTGCCGGTCGGCGTTCATCAACTTGTCCTTGGAGGACTTGGGAAACACCTGCACCTCGTACAGATCGTCCCGGACGTTCCGGACGGCAATGGGCTCGGGCATGTGACCGTGCACGATCGACTCGTACAGTTCGATGCATGCGGTCACGGTATTGGCGAGCGGGACGATGGTCGCGATCAAGGACATCGGGTCGCCGAACAGCGGCTCGCCCATGAGGTCGTTCTTCATCTTGGTGTCCGCGGCGGCGAGTTCGTCGGCAAACTCGCGCATGCGTCCGCGAACCTCCTCGAGGAGGTGCAGGCGCTCGGCGGGGGAAACGGAGGCCCAGCGAGTGGGCTCGAGACGGTCGATGGCTTCGGCTGCGTTCATTGCGGTCGTTCTCCGATTGCGGAACGACTTCAAGCTAGGCATCACCCTTGACCGCGACACTCGCAGACAACGACAAGCCCCTCGCAGATCGTGCCACCGCTCGCTGTCGTTTTTTGCACGTCGGTTGGCGCAACCGGACGGTCGCACCTCGACCAGCCGCCGATACGCTGATTGGCGATGGCTAGGGCGCGCGCTGGAACGGTACAAGTCGACCCCACGATTCGCCTCGTGCTCCGGGCGCTGGGCGTCTCGGAGCGCGGCGTTCTGGAACGCGCTGAACTGCCCATCGACACCATCATGAGGGCCCCAATCCGCCTCGGGACCCCCGAGTTCTTCCGCCTTTGGGCAGCGCTGGAGGCTGAAGTGGATCGCCGAACGTTCGTTTTCGAACTTCTTGAAGCATATCGCCCCGACGGATTCCATCCGCTGTTGTTTGCCACGCTGAGCAGCTCGAACTTCACCATCGCCACCGGTAGGCTCTCCCACTACAAGCGCCTGGTCGGGCCGATGCTCCTCGACGTGCACGATCAGCCCGAGACGTTGACGCTCGAGCTTCGGTGGGCACGGGATGTGCCCGCACCACCGCCGTCCCTCGAGCTGTTCGAGTTGCTCTTCTATCTCCGCCTCGGTCGGATCGGAACGCGGGTCGACCTTCTCGCCACGAAGCTCGAGTTTGCCAACCCGATCGCGGACGAGGCCTCGACGCAGGCGTACGCGGGCTGCGCCGTCACCCCCAGCACGAGAAATGCGCTCACCGTGTCTCGCGAGGACGCGCGTCGCCCCTTCGTCTCCGAAAACGCGGCGATGTGGACCGCCCTCGAGCCCAGACTCGACGTCCGCCTCGACCAGCTCGACCACGGTTCGAGCACGGAAGCTCGCGTTCGCTCCGTTCTCCTGCAAACGCTGCCCGCTGGAGAGTCGTCGATGGACTGCGTCGCCGGGAGGCTGGGCACCAGCAAGCGCACGCTTCAACGCCGCCTACGGTCCGAGCAGACCACCTTCCAAACCGTGTTGGGCAACACCCGAGCCGCCCTCGCGCGCCACTACCTGCTCGAGACTCGACTCTCCGGCGCCGAAATCTCGTACCTACTCGGGTTCGAAGATCCAAACTCCTTCTTCCGAGCGTTTCACGGCTGGACCGGACAAACGGCCGAACAGTTCCGCAACCGACCGACCGACGCCTGAGCGACAGCCCTCACGCACGCCGCCATCACCCAATACCGCATCGCAAAGGAAAGACCGGCATCCGGCGTTGCGGTGAGCGTCACCGTGGTCGGGCCGTCCTGGGTGCAGCTGGTCGCGCATCTCTCACCGGTGGATCCACGAGCACGCTACCGGCACCGTCGACCTCGACCTGAAACTGCGGTGCGTCGCTGGTGCCCCCGGCATCGGACGAGCCGTCGTCCGCCGTCGCCGCGTCGTTCGTCCCCGGCGTCGTCCCGCAGTTTGAGTTCCACATGGCCGGACTACCGCAGCGCCTCGACGCACAACAGCTGCTCGGAGCGCCGACACGTCGCCTCCGCCGCCGGATCGGGCGTCCCCTTCGCACGCGCGAGGGCAAGGGCAGCGGCCGCGCGCTCGTCGTCGGGCCTTCCGCGCTGCGCGAGGGTCTGGCCGGCCCTCGTTGCAGCCGAGATGGCTTCGTTCTCCCGGCCGAGCCGATGCAGCCCCCGCGCCACCCGAATCCGGACGAGCGCGGACTCGAGGCTCGAGGGGCCGTTTGCCTGGTCGTAGCGACGAATGGCGTCCAGGCCGAGCTCGACGACCGCCGCATCGTCGCCCCGGACCTCGGCGATCGCCGCGAGCTCGTCGAGCACGGCGCCCAGCTGCGGGTGCTCTGGATCGGCGGCGCGAAGGGACGCCATCGCGCTCGCGGCCTCCGACGCAGCAGCCGGCAGTTCATTCGAAAGTCGGGCCGCGCCGGCCCGACCGAGCTCTACGTAGCCACGAAGCTCGGGCGGCATGGCTTCGAGGCCGCCGAGTGCCTTTGGGATGGCTTCGAAGGACGCGCGAGCAGCCGCAACCCGGTGCGCGGCCAGCTGGGTGAATGCGCGGTTGAACGTGAAGCCGATCCACTGCGACGGGTCACCGAGCACCGGGTGATCCTGCAGCGCGTCGTAGTGGGCGAGTGCCTCCATCATCCGCCCTCGGTCGGTCAGCGCTTCGGCGAGCAGCGAACGCACCGCAAAGGCCTCGGGGGTGGTCGCATCGAGCTTTGGAAGCAGCGCCTCGAGGTCTGGAATGACCGCCGCCGATGCCCCTCGAGCCACTCGCACCCGCTGGCGGAGAAGCGTGATGCGAACCTCATCGAGCGCCCGCGCGTCAGCGTCCGTGTGGAAGCGGACCAGGGTTTCCGCGCTGTCGAGAAAGGCCAGCGCGGCGTCGTACCGCAGCTGCCCCAAGGCCAGGTCCGCTCGCATGATCGCGACCTCGGTCGAGAGCTGCGTATCGCGCCCGGCGTTGGCAAGGGTTTGCGCCTGCTCGAGCAGCGCTTCCTTGTCCGCCAGGTCGAGCGTTTCGGTGCTGCGGATCAAGCGTGCGTGCGCCAGCAATGCGTCGAAGCCCTCGGCCTCCGCCAGTACCTCCAAGGCTTGGAGCGGCTCGGTGGTGTCTTCGCCTCGGCGCGAGCGAAGCGCAGCGACCGTAGCCAGCCTCACGCCTTCTCGGTAGGTCGCGTCGTCCCGGGCGCTCGCACGGAGCGACGTGTCGTCGTACCGGTTGTAGAGGCGGCGCAGCGTGTCCACATCGTCGCACTGCACCGGTGGGCCGAGCAGCTCCTCCACCGGCAGGTCGGGTGCCGCGTGCAGCTCATCCACCAGCCCGGCGAGGCGGCCTTCGAGCCGCGCCATGCAGGCGCCATGCAGAGCCCGGTCGGTCTCCGAGAGCGTCTGAGTGATTCGATGAGACTCGCAGGCACGCACCCGCGCCGCGAGCAGATCGTCGCGATGCTCGTCGAGGGTCGCAAGGGTCTCGGCGCTCGCGACTGCGGCGACCGAAGCACGTTGGGCGTCCGTCCATACGGCGTCGACAGAAGCCGCCAGATCCGCACGATTGCACGGTGGCTCGGGGGATGGACCCGCAAGCATGCCCACGCCCGCGGCCGTGACCAAGGCGGCGGACACCCCAATCATGCTCAGCAGGCGACGGCGCGCGGTCGAGGCTCGGCGCAGGGCCCCCGCAACGACGTGCATGTCGCGGTGTCGGTCATGGGGCTGCGCGGCGAGTCCACGACGCACCAGCCCGGCCACGGCTCGCGGAGCCCCAGGTACCCGCGCGGGTGGACCCGACTCGATGGACTCCAACAGGGACGCCAGCGTAGCGCCCGAGAACGGACGCATCCCCGCCAGCGCCTCATATAGCGAAACGAAGAACGAGAACTGATCGCTCGCCGGCGTGGCCGCCCCACCGTTGGCCTGCTCAGGAGCCATGTATGCGGGCGTGCCGAGGACCGAGCCCGACACGGTCAACGCGCTCGACGAGACGGTCGACAGATCGAGCGTCGGCGCATCGACCTGCCGGCGCGCCAGGCCGAAGTCCGCAACCCGGGGTCGCCCGCCCGGGTCGAGCAACACGTTGTGCGGCTTGAAGTCCCGGTGCACAACGCCTGCGGCATGGGCAGCCGCCAACGCCTCCGCAATGACGGCGAACATCGACAGAACGGCGCGTGCGTCGCGAGGTTCGGCGTCGAGCCAGTCTCGAAGAGAGCCTCCGGGAACGAACTCCATCGCGAGGTAGACATGCTCATCGTCGGTCCCCGCCTCGAAGACCGTCACGATGCCCGGATGGGACAGGCTCGCCATCACCGTCGCCTCCTGCCGGAGCCTCGCCAGCTCCGCTTCGACCGCTTGGCCTCGTGCGACCTTCAGCGCAACCTTCCGGCCCAGCGACTCGTCCAGCGCCAAGTACACGGTCCCCATTCCACCGCGCCCGAGTTCCCGCTCCACGACGTACCGATCCGCGAAGCGTGACCCCGGGCGAAGCGACGGCGGTCGATACGGGGCCGGAGATGCCGCCAGCGCACCGAGAAACGACTCGAAGCGAGCGTCACGATCGTCGGTGCTCATGCAGACCTCAGATGCACCAGACCGCGGCTGTGACGGCCGCTCGAAAAAAAAATCTCTCGGGCCGAAGGTCACAAACCTTCACGGGTGCATCTACGGTTCAAACTACCATGACGACCTCGATTCGATTTGCTGTCTGCGCGCTCCTGTCTACCCCGACGCTCGCCCTGAGCGGCTGCGACGAAGGCCCGTCGACCGGAGACGACGACCCGGTCCACCGCATCGCCAAGGTGAAGGTGTACTCGGGCATCAAGGTATCGGGCACCATCTCGGCTGGCGGCCACGGTGACATCGCCCCGTCGCTGCCCTACCCGTTCCCAGACATCTTCCTCGAGGACCTGCAGGTCCGCCTCGATGCGTTCCTCGCCACGATGTGGTCGGCAAGCGAAGAGATTGGAGAAGTCTGCCATGCGGCCTGCAACGAAGCCGGAAGCGAATGGGACGGCTCGTTGATCGCCGACGGGAGCTACGACTTCGGCGAACCGGAGGTCTTCGAGGACGAAGCCGGCAACCAGTTTGCACAGCTGCACATCGGATACGACGTCGAGTTCGCGTGTAGCTGCGGCAGCTGAAGGACGACGTTAGGCGTTCATCTCCTTGCGCAAGCGTTCTTTGAGCCGCTCGAAACGCTTGCGCAATACCGCAGCACGCTGACTCTCGGTACGGTCGTCGTCATCCCCGACGATGACGGTGGCGATCTCTTTCCAGCTCATGCTGCGATCGACCCTAAGAATCAGCAGCGTTTGATCGTCCGGATCGAGCGCGTCCCGAACCTCTTGCAAGCGCGACTTCTCGGCGGTCTTCATGAACGCTGGCGTGCTGCTGCGAACTTGGTCGGCAACGTGGCTGAAGTCGGACGTCAACGCGACGCGGCCCGCGGGACCCAGGGACGAACGACGGGCGGCACGCGCCAGGTTTCGCGCAATGGCGTAGGTCCACGTGCGCGCGCTGCTCTGCCAGCGGAAGCTGGGGAGGTGCAGCCACAGCCGCTCGCACATTGCCGAGAACAACTCGTCCGCATCGAGGGGCGGTCGCGAGAGCGCATGGAGATACCCGAGAAGCTCGGTCCCATAGCGCTCCAAGATCAAGACCGCGGCGCGCTCGAACTGCCCGCCGTCCCACGCGCCACGAATCGCCGATTCATCCGGAGCACTCGCCTGCTCAACCACCGTCACGACGCTAGCAGCCCCGCGTCCAGCCTACGGCGGCGAATCACGAAGAATTTTCTCGGGGGGCGTTGGTGCCAAGACGCCGCTGTTTCAGAGGGTTGTCGCGCCACCGGGCTACATGGCGACGTGGTCGGCGGCGGGCGGCCAGGCTTCGGGGAGCTCGGTTTCGCCGAGCATCTGCCGCATGTCGATCTCGATGGTTCGGCTCAGCGAGTCCATGGGGATGTCGTTGATGAGTCCTTCGAAAGGGTTCTCGCTGAAGTCGAGCACGCGGTCCCACACGAAGAAGACCCAACCCAACACCATCGTGCCGGGCACGGTCACCCACGCAAACGCCTCGGGCAGGCCTTCCCCGTTGGAGACTCCCAGCAACCCCAGCGGGAGCAGCGTGATGAAAATGAGGACGAACCAGTAGTTGGCCGAGGCGTACTGACGCGGCAGCGGGAAGTTCTTGATGCGCTCGCACTTGCCCTGGAGCGTGAAGAAGGCCTGCAGCAGCGACATCATCTGCATGTGCCGGAAGTCCTCGATGCCGCGCTGGGCATAGATCGCTTTCAGTCGCTCGGCCTGCCGATGCAGCAACCGCGTCGCGGGGTTCTTGGCCGCCATGATGTGATCGAGTTCATCAGCGGGTACAAACGATTCGATGCGCTCCCGCAGCACCTCGTTGGAGTTGTCCAGCGTTCCGTAGATCTTCCGCGCACCATCGTTCGACGCCCGGCTGTGCTCCCACGACTTGCGCCGACGCAGCATCGTCCGTAGCGCAGCGAGCCACGCGACGTGTCGGTACACCAGCTCGCGGTGCAGATCGGCCAGCGCCGCAGCATCGTCCTCATCGCGGTGCAGATCGCTGACGAACGTCGTCACGTGCAATCCCCACGTGCGGCTCTCGTTCACGATGCCACCCCAGATCTTTCGGGCTTCCCAGAGCCGGCCGTAGGCGGAGCTTCCCTTGAAGCCCAGGTAGAACGACACTGCCGTGCCCAGGACGCTGAGCACCAAGCTCGGCAACCGAAGCCACGTCCAACCGAGGTTGACGTGAACGAACGTCAGCAGTGCGGCCCAGGCACCCAACGCCGGCAACACTCTCCAGGTCCAAAGCAGAATCAGTTGAAACGGAAATCGCCTGCGCGTGTACATCGTCGGCTCCGGTCGTCGGATGGTACGCGGAATGCCGGCCGGCCCGACTTGCAGATCGCGCCAATCCGGGGGCCACGCGAGACAGCGTGCTGGGTTCTCGCAGATGCGCTCTAAAACCGAACCGCCAGGGGATCGACCGCTTCGGCCGAGGCGCGCTTTCTCGCGACGCTGATCCAGACGAACCGAATGACCCCAAATGCGACGACGCCCCCCGCCGCTGCCATCAAAGCCACGCCGGTTCGCTGCCTCGCCTCGGCTCGCCTCCCTCGCTCTTCGTACGTTTCGAGGTCGAATGCCTGACGCGCTGCGACCTCATCGGCACGTCCCTGCGCGAAGAAACCGACGCCGACCCCAAACCCCAAGGCTCCCAAGGCAGTCAACGAGATCGCAAGTGGGTCGGCATACCGTGGCGGGCCCGGCTCGGTCGACGAGGTTGGCTCCGTATCGTCCGGACTGGGCACCGCTTCGCCCCCCGGTGGCACTGCGGGCGGCGGCACCGTGTGAACCCTCGCAGCTTCGAGCAAGCGCGCACAGCGGTCTCGCCGGCGCAGGGCTGCGGACGCATCGACGTCGAGGACGTCCATCTCGACGTAATGCTCGTAGTGCTCGATGGCAGCGGGACAATTCCCGCGGTCTTCTTCGACCACTCCTCGCATGTACACGAGTGCCGACTGCTCCGCCGCCGGATCGACGCGCTCGAGCAAACGCATCGCGTCCTCGTGCTCACCGCGCTGAAGGAGCTGGGCCACCGCGTCAGCGGTTTCTGCGATCGTCTCCTGCGAAGGAGCTTCGGCTTCGACCGGTTGCGAGACCGGAGGCTGGGCGAGCAGCAAGAGCGCGAGGGTCCGTGCAATCACTGACGCCCGGCCTCTCCTTGCCACGACGGCGGAAGGACCGAGGAACCCGGCCTCGTCGCGGTCGACGACTCCGATGCGCGCGACTTGCCTCGCCGCTTCCGCTTGCGCTTGCCTCGGCGCTTGGGCGCGACCGGCTCGGCGCCGACGGGGACCGCGGCCTCTTCGGGCTTCGCGCTCGGTTGAATCGGGGCGTCCGCTTCGGGTTCAGCGTCCGGGACCGATGCAGCCGGCACGACCTCCGCAGTTCGCGACTTCGGCTCCTCGCTCGACACCGACTCCGTGTCGCTCGGGGACGGCGTGCGGCCCAGGACGTAGCCCGCGAGCGAAAACCCGGTCGCGCCGACGAGCACCGCGGCCGCGAGGGGCCACCGGCGCTTCGGAGCGACGGGGGGCTCGGGTACGCGCTCGGGCTCGAACTTCACCTCGGGTACCTCGAGCGAGGGCGGCGCACTCTTGCCGTACGAGTCGGCCAAGAACGCAGCAAGCCCGTCTGAACTTCGGTCGACGCCCTCGCCATCCGCCCACGCGCACAGCCGGGTCAAGAAGGCTCCCGCGGTCGGAGGACGTGCGGCCGGGTCCACGCTCATGGCGTCTCGAATCAGCGAATCGAGTGGCTCCGGAAAGTCCGGCATCACCTCGCGCGGTGGTTCGAACGTGCCGAGCACGATCTGGTTCATGACCGCGAAGTCGTTGTCTCCAAAGAACGCTCGTCGCCGCAGCGAAAGCTCGTAGAGCAACACACCGAGCCCGAAGACGTCACTGCGGCGATCGAGAGGTCCACCGCGGCACTGTTCGGGAGACATGTAGCCGACCTTGCCCTTGAGTGTGCCGGCACGGGTCTTCTGGGTTTCCTGGCTCAGACGCGCAATGCCGAAGTCCAGCAGCTTCACGTCTCCTTCGAAGCTCACCATGATGTTTGAAGGAGACACGTCGCGGTGGACGAGCCCCGAACGGCCCGGCTCGGGGTCGTGGGCATACTCGAGCCCGCGAGCGACGCCCTCGACGATGGAGATTGCGACCGGCAGCGGCAGTGGGTCCGAGCCTTCCCAGTTCTGAAGCAGCTGCAAGACCGTGTAGCCGTGCACGTACTCCATCGCAAAGAAGTGACTGCCGTCGCCGATGCCGAAGTCGAGAACCCGGACGATGTTCGGATGATCGAGCGCGGCGACGATGCGGACCTCATCGAGGAACATGCGAACGAACTCCGGATCCCACGCCAAGTGGGGGAGCATTCGCTTGAGCGCAACCGCCTGACGTTCGCCCTCGGTCGGCACGGCCAGGTACAGCTCCGCCATCCCTCCGACCGCCAACGGGCGAACGATCGTGAACTCGCCCAGGCGAACTCCCGGCGAGAGGCTGTGCGTCGCGACCCGTTCGGCCATCGTCGGCCGACATCCTACGCCAGCGTCATCGACGTCGCGTAGTCGACAAGCGTGGAAGCGCCGGCACCGCGCCCGTTCCCGCGTCGTCAGCGAGCGAGCGCAGCCACTGCTCGAGCTCGACGTCGACCCGCTGTGCGGAACGTCGAGAGCCGCCGAGTCGGGCGATGAGCGACCGCAGCAGCTCGCGGCCGCGTGCAAGCCTCGACGCGATGGTGCTCTGGGAAACACCGAGGACTTCGGCAATCTCCTTCGCCATCATGCCTTCCCAGTAGTACAGGCCGAAGAGGATCTGAGTGTCGACGGGCATTTCAACGATCGCTTGAAGAAGGAGACGTTGCTCTTCCTTCTTGGCGACGAACGTCGTCATCCCTGCACCGGCGGCGGCGGGCTCCTCATCGAACGAGGCCATTCGCGAGAGACGTTTTTTCTCCGCGAGATGCTGAAGCAACTTGTTGCGCGCAATTCCATACAAGTAAGCGCGAAAACCGCAGGCAAGCTTGATGTCGTCGCGACGCTCGACGCACGCCAAGAACGTCTGCTGGGTCAGGTCCTCCGCGACGCGGGTCCGCAACTCGAAGAACCGAAGCACGCCAACGTAGTAGCGACCGACGAGCGTATCGCCCGCCCCCCCGTCGCCGGCCCGCCAGGCCGCGAGAAGGGCGACATCGTCCGCCGCGATCACATTTTTCATCGTAGCCGTACGTGACGGGGCGAGTCAAAGCCGCGCCGACGTCGAGCGCGGTGCAACGCCGTGTGGCAATCTAGTGTCGCAATGGGGAGGGCACCACGAGCGCTCGGCTTCGCGGCGCTCGTTGTCGCTTCGGGCTGCTACACGCTCGAACCATTTGCGTGCACCGACGCCGAGCAGTGCGTTCGCGACGGTGCGATCGGCGTTTGCGCCTCCCCGGGATACTGCGCGTTCGAAGACGACGGTTGCTCGAGCGGTCTGCGCTTCGACGGGCTCGCCAGCCGTGGCCTCGCAGGTCAATGCGTCGCGCCTGACGATCTCGGCACCTCCTCGAGCACGAGCACCTCCACCACGGACGTCTCGACCACCGCGCTCGATTCAACCAGCAGCGGATCGAGCGGCGATCCGGACGCGTCCACCGGTACGGTCAACCTGTGCGGTGATCGGCCGTGCGCGTGCGCGCTCGACATCGTGGCAGGCGCCGAACACACCTGCGCCCTGCGGGACGATGGATCCATCGTCTGCTGGGGCAACGACGAACAGGCCGCGCTCGGACGCGGCGTTCTGGGCGGCTCCGTCGCCTGGCCTCAGCAGGTCGTACTGCCGGACGGATTCATCGCCGAACGCGTCGTCGCGGGTTCCAATCACGGTTGCGCGATCTCCATGCGCAGCGCGCTGGCGTGCTGGGGCGCCAACGGCTTCGGCGAAGTGACGCCCAGTCGACCCGGCGATCCCGTCGCCACCCCGCAGCTTTCGCCGTGGGGTACGCCCGCCCAGGCCGTCTCGGGCGCACTGGGCAACACCTGCGCCGTCTCCGAGGGCAGCGTGGTGTGCTGGGGCGACAACGGCGAGGGGCAGCTCGGCGACGCGACGGCCTCGTCGGGGCCCGCCACGGTCGGCGGACGCGTGCCCCTCGCGACCGTCGAAGATGTCGTGACCGCCGATCGTCACGCGTGCGGCCGGCTCGGCGGCGACGTCTGGTGCTGGGGCACGAACTTCGACGGGCAGCTCGGTACGGTGACCACGGCCGCCCAAAGCGCCGACCCGGTCCAAGCCGAGCTCGGTGGACCCGCGGGGGCCTTGGTCACCGGTGCGCTCCACACCTGCGCGACCGTCGACGATGGTACGCGGGTTCAGTGCTGGGGCTCGGGCGGAAGCGGGCAGATCGGCACAGGCGACGGTCTCGATGCCGACGTCCCGGTGGACGTTCTGCTCCCGCGCGGGACCGAAATCGTACAGCTCGCCTCCCATCGCGACGGAACGTGCGCGCTCACCAGGACCGGAGACCTCTACTGCTGGGGCTCCGTGGGCGGCGACATCTTCAATACCGGCACGGGCAAGGAGCTCGCCCCCGTCCGGGTCGACGTGCCCGACGCCCTCCCCGAGCCGGTCGAACGCATCGCCATGGGTCTTCAGCACCTGTGCGTGCTCACCGAGGGCGGCCACGTGTTCTGCTGGGGATCGGACGCCCGAGAGCAGCTCGGCCCGTTCGATCCTCCGCTGGGCATGCGCGCGGTCGAGCTCGACCTCGCGTGCGACGATACGCGCGGCCGCTAGCGTAGTCGAGCCAACGAAAATAGCCGTCGATTTCGCGGGATACGGATGGGACTTCGCGGACTAGAGGTCCGTGGACGCACGCACGAGACCGCTGGCGCGGTACGGGATTGCCGTCGCCGTCGCCCTCTTGGCCCAGGGCGGCTGTTATTCGGGCATCAGCATCGGGGGCATCGAAGAGACCGACGACACGTCGAGCCTCCCGCCGGAGGCGACGACCGGAGACGACGGGGAGGGCCCTGGCGACTCCAGCGGCGGCGGAGACGGCGATACGCCGCTCCCGGAGGCGGACTGTCCCGGCCCCGACCAACCGCGCCGCCTCAACCGGACCGAGCTCAACAACGTGGCGCTCGATGTGCTCGGCGTCGCGTCCGAGCCTTTCGCCGCGCTGAGCACCTCCGGGGACGTCGCCGGCTCGAAGGTCGGCCACCGACTCGTCGTCTCGGACGCTTGGGTCGACACGTACATCACGGGCGCCGAAGAGGCCGTGCTCGAATACGTCCAGCGCGAGAAGCTGGCGGAGTCCTGCGCCGGGCTCGGAGCCGAGTGCACCCGCCCGCTGATTGAACCACTCGCAACCCAGCTCCTGCGTCGACCGGTTTCGCCAGAGCGCCTCGACGGCGTCGTGGCGATCGTACAAACCGCGGTCGACAACGGGTTGTCCCTCGAGGATGGAATCGTGGCGGGTATCACGGCGATCTTCATTTCGCCGGACTTCCTCTACATCGGAACCAGCGTCGAGCCTGAGCCGGGCGTGTATGCGCTCGACGGGTACGACATCGCCACCCGCCTGGCGCTCGCGCTGTGGAACTCGGCACCCGACACAGAACTACTGCAGGCCGCCGAACGAGGCGATCTCGACACGACCGTCGGCATTCGCGTCCAGGTCGACCGCATGTTGGCGGACCCCATCAAAGGCTCTCGCTTCATCGACGGATGGGCCAACACGTACCTGTTCTTGTCGAAGCTCGACGATGCCGGCGCCGATGTTCCCGAGGGTTCCGACCTCACCCAAGAGGAGTGGACGGCGCTGCTTGCCGACATGAAGGTCGAGGCAATCCAAGCCATGCGTCACGCCTTCGAAGCGGGCGAAGACATCGATTTTCTGGTCGATCCCGGCGTCATGTTCGTCAACGAACGCCTCGCCAAGCACTACGGCATCGAAGGGGTCACCGGAGACGAGTTCCGCATGGTCGAGCTCGACTTCGACTCGCCGTACGGCGGCCTGCTGACGAGCGGGCAGTACCTCATCTCCAACGACGACCTCATTCACCGCGGGGTCGCCGTGCTCAACGACTACCTCTGCGTGCCGATCGGGGCGCCAAGCGACGAAGAAACTCTCAGCCGCATCGCCGAGCAGCTCGAGTCCGGCCTGTCGGACGAGGAACTGGTCGCGATCCGGATGACCGACCCTGCCTGCTCGGGCTGCCACACGGCCATCGACCCGCTGGGTACCGCCTTTGCGCGATTCGATGAAATGGGCCGCTACCACCTGCTCGATGAGGACGGAAACCCGATCTCTGACGAGCAAAACTACCTGGGAATCGATCTCGCGGGCCCACAGAGCGTCCGCGATCTCGTACTCGAGTCCGGGTACGAGGCCTGCTTCGTGCCCGCACTGCTCGGGCCCATCTCGAGCCGGGAGATGCAAACGACGAACCCCGCCGACGTTTGTGCAACCGAGCGCCTGCTCGAAACCACCGGCGGAGATCTGAGCCTGCGGAGCATCGTGACTGCCGCGCTCACCAGCGACACGTTCCGAACCCGCGTCGTCGGTGAAGAAGAGGAGGAGTGACATGCACATCAAGGGAAAATCGCTGAGCCGTCGCACCGTGCTGCGCGGAGGACTGGGAACCGCGATCGCGCTGCCCGCATTGGAAGTCATGTTCGACTCGGACGCTGCATACGCGGATGGTGCGGCAGGACATCCTCGATTCATCGCGATCTACCAGCCGAACGGGCACCAAGCGAACAGCTTCTACCCCTCAGGATCCGGCGCGAACCTCGACTTCAGCGGCTGCAATGCCGCGCCGCTCGAGCCGCACATGGATGCGATCACCATCTTCCGGAACTTCAACGGCACCAACAACGCCTCCGGAGGGAACCCGCATCTCACCGCGATTACCAGCTGGCTGACGGGGCGTCCGGTACCAAACGACCAGGCCCAAACCCACAGCGTCTCCATCGATCGCTGGCTCGCCGACCACTACGAAGAGGTCGCGCCAACGGGCAAGTCGCAACACGAGGCCGTGGAGGCCAGCAGCTTCTACGACGGCGCGAACCCGGGCACGAGCTACAACAACGAGCAGAAGAACTGGCTCTCCACCGACCAAAATGGGAATAAGATCCCGACGCAGATGGACCTTGGCGCGGTGCTCGAGCGCATGTTCGACGGCATCGACGGAGATCTCTCCGCCGAGCAGCGCGAAGCCGTTCGTCGGCTCGGCAAGAGCCGCATCGACTTCGTGATGCAGGACGTGCACAAGCTCGATGCCCGCCTGGGCAGTCGCGACAAGCAAACCGTCGAGAGCTACCTCGACAGCATTCGCAAGCTCGAGAACAACCTCTCGCAACCCCTTCCGGAGAACGAAGGGTGTGCCGTCCCCGACGCGAGCGTGTTCCAGTACTACGACCGCTGGGGCGAACGCATCGGCAACCTCAATGGTCATGACTACGTGGACCTTCACTGGCGAGACGCGATGCAGCTCTTCAGTATCGGGTTCCAATGCGAGGCGATTCGCTCGGTGGCGTACATGCTCGAGACCGAGGCGGGAGAGTCGGGGCACGCGCAGGGCCCCAACGGAGAACCCGCCCTGTCCAACCACCACGGGCTCTCGCACAACCCCAGCAGCGCCGGCTATGGCCAACGCGACCAACGCTACGCCTCGGTCTTCGCCGACATGGTGCAGCTGTTCAAAGACACTCCAGTGGCCGACGGTACGCTGCTCGACCAGTCCCTCGCGATCTGGGGCACTGGCATTGGCGTAAATCACTCCAAAGACCGCGTGATGGCGACGGTCGCCGGCCACGGAGGAAGCGGAACGATCGAGCACGGCAAGCTCCGGGACATGGGCAACGCGTCGCAGGTTCCGCTCATGCGCTCGCTCCTGCTTCATATGGGCGTGCTGGATGAAGCGGAGTCCTTCGGAGACGCCGGTCCTGGCGACGAGATCGACATGACCTCTTAGAGCGAACCGCGCGAACCCGTCCTCGTTCACCATGAAGCGAACACGACCGAATGCCTGGCCTGCCCTGGCTGTCGCCGTGTTGGCAGCCGCACTTGCAGGCTGCAACGCGAGCGATCCCGCGGGCAACGAGAACCCTGCGGACTCCGACGGAGCCGCGACCGAAAGCACCGACGACGACCTGGACACCGAAGGCTCCACCGGCGCGGGCGGCTGGCAACCGCCCGCGCTGGAGGATGACGCGCCCATCAGTCCGGTCCCTCGACTGACACGCACCGAGTACGTCCGCACGGTTGAGGCCGCGCTTCCGATCTCCGCCCCGCCGGTTTCGTCGCTTCCCAACGACGGCGACGACGGCATCTTTCTCAGCAATGCCACCGAGGCATTCGGAGACTTTTCGGGATACGTCGACGTGGCTCAGCTCGTCGGCGAGCAGCTCGCCTCGGAGCTCGTCGATGCGTGCACATGGGCGAGTACACCATCACCGTGTCTGGAGACACAGCTGGACCGGGACCTCGGCAGCCTCTTGCGTCGCGACCTCTCGGTCGAGGAGCACGACGACCTCGTCACGCTCTTCGAGACGGTGCTCGCACAAACCGAAGACGTCGAGTCGGCCCTCTCGTCGGTCGTGCTCAGCGTCCTGCTCGACGACCGCTTCTTGTTCCACCTCGAGCGCGGGCTCGAGCCTGGTCCGACGGACGAATCTCTGTATCTCTCGGGCGAGGAACTCGCGGAACGACTCTCGTACTTTGCCCATGACGGGCCACCTGGGGCCGCACTTGCGGCGGCCGCGGCCTCCGGCACCTTGGTCGGCGACGAACTCATCCGAGCGCACCTCGTCGACACGTTGCTCGACGACCCCCGCGCCCGCGACAAGGCGTGGGAGTTCGGTGCCTCATGGCTTCAGCTCCCCGATGCCCCAGCGGACGCCGGCGAGCCTGGAGAGCCCGAGAAACCCGAAGACCCAGAGGAACCCGAAGACCCCGAAGACCCGGACCCGCCCACCGAGCCCGTGGACGAGTGCAACACGACCGCGGAGTGCATCGACACGCACGGGGCTGCTGCGACGGACTGTGCCAACAGCGGCGCCGACGACAGCGTCTGCATGTGTGGTGCGCAGCCCTGCATGCAGCAGCGCCGAGGCGTCCACGGACTGCGAACGCACCGCAGTCCAGCAGCCGCCGTTCCTCCCGAGCTCGCTAGCTCCATGTACGAGGAGACGCGTCGGTTCATGGACTACGTTCTGCTCAGCGGAGAGGTTCCGATGCAGGACCTCTTCACGGCAAACTACAGCTTCATCGACGCCACCCTCGCCGAACACTACGGCGTGCCGGCACCGTCGGTAGACTGGGAACGATACGAGTTCCCGGTCGAGGCACGCCGAAAGGGCATCTTTACGCACGCGAGCTTCCTGGCGAACAACGGCTCGGACCACCGAGACGTGGCGTGGATCTTCCGGGGGAAGATCGTGCTCGAGCGTCTGTTCTGCTACGAGTTCCCGCCACCTCCCGACGGCGCACTCGAGATGGAGGTCGAGGATCGCGAAGCCGCTCCGCAGTGTGCCGGCTGCCACCAGCTCATGGACCCGGTCGGCCGCATGTTCGACACGTACGACGAGCTCGGAGCCTTGCGGACCGAAGGCATCCAGTCGGGCGGACTCGCCGTGGCTTCGGACATCGACGGGGACTATGAGGACGTTCTCGACTTTTTGGACGCGCTCGGAGAGAGCCGCGCCCTCACCCGATGCATGACTCAAATGATGTACCGCCACGCACTCGGACGAGAGGCGGTCTTGGACGATGGCGACAGTTTCGAGACGGTGTGGGCTCGACTCGAGGCCGGAGAGTTCGAAGGCGCTCGCGCGGCACTGCTCACCAGCGAGTCCTTTGCCACGGTGTACATCCCGCCTGCCGAGCAGATCTGCGAGTAACACGATGAACAGACTGACTCGACGAAGACTCCTCAAGGGCACGGCGGCTGGCGCTGCCGCGATGTGCCTTGCCGCCGAGCGGCAGGCCTCTGCCGGCGGGACGGCTGCCAAGAAGGTGATCTTCTGGTGGGTGCCCGAAGGCGCGGCACAACAAGCATTCTGGCCAGCACATGGGCCGGGGCCGCTCACCATCAACCCTGCGGCCTCGGTCGGCGGCAACAACACGCCGCGAAGCGAGGGCCAGCGCATCGACAACTACCGCTCCGCGGAGATGGGCACGTACTGCCTCCAGCCCCTTTCGGCGTTCGTCGACGACCTCACGATCATCAGCGGCATCTCCAACGAGGGCGCACCAGGGTTCTCGGACGACCACATGCAGGTGGTCTCCGGAGGCCTGACCGGCAACACGCCCGACGACGGAAGCCTCGATCAAATCCTGGGCTTCGAACTCCAAGGCAACGCTCCGTTCCACGCGATCTTCTCGTCGCTCTACGGCGAGCACGTCGGGGCCGGCAACGCCGGCTACCTCTCGCCCTTCCGGACCACGTCCGGAGGAACGGCCTCGCTGACGTGGAACCCGGTGACCACGTTCAACCAGGTGTTCCCGAGCGGACTCGACGGCGACCTCTCCGCCGGGCCCGACAAGCGGCTGATTTCGAGATTTGAAGGGCTGGGCAAGGTCCGGCGCCGACTCGAACGGGTGCGGTGTGAAGCGGGCAGCGCAGCGCAGCACCGCATGGCCGCCTACCTTGCGTCGATCGAACAGGTCGAGCAGCAAACCGAGGCGCTCATCGAATCCGGGGACATCACCGCCGACGTCACCGTCGACATCCCCCCGGGTTGGACGGAAATCTCCGACGAGAACCGCTACTGGCGAGACCCGATGAACTTCGGAACGCTCGCCAAGATCCAAATCGACACGACCGTCGCCGCACTCGCGACGAACCGGACCCGCGTGTCGCTGCTGCAGTTCAGCGCAACCGGAAACAGCAACGGGATCTCGGGTACACACTATCGAAACGTCGGCATCCAAGGGCTCGAGAACGATGATGTCGTCGACCATCACCTCGGTCACGGCTCGGAGCCGGTTCGTCGCCGCAACCAGGCTCGCATTTTTCGATGGTACTACACCCAGCTCGCGTACCTGATCGAACGACTCAAGGCGATCCCCGACGTCGACGGCAACACGCTCTTCGACAACACCCTCATCGTGACCACGTCGGATTTCGGCATGTACGACCACCGACGGAACGACTTGCCGTACATGCTGATCGGCAACCCGACCGGACAGTTCCGCACGGGTCAGTACATCGACGCGTACCAGGGCGGCTTCCGGAGTCACGCGGACTTTCTGCTCGGCGTGGCCCACGGACTCGGCGTCGAGCTGGAGGCGTTCGGGACCTCGACAACCCCCTACACGGCCATGTTGTACTGATGCCGGCCGCCGACGTCGGACCCCTCACGCGGCCCCAGCCGGAACTCCACGCCTCTGGCGACGAACCGGTCTTCGAGAAGCTCCGGCGAATCCACACCTTTCGGCGGGTCTTCGAAGACTTGGCAAGCCGTCTCATCGGTGACGTCGTCGGCTCGGTCATGCCGCACGGCCGTCTGCTCGAGATCGGTGCCGGAGATGGACAGCTTCACGACCTGCTCGCGCCGTCCGTCCGCGCACGGCTGGTCTGCACGGAGCCGCGTGCGCTCGGCCTGCAGACACTCCGCGCGCGAGGCATCGAAGCCGTGCGTGGCTCAGCGGAGAACCTGCCCGTCCCCGATGCCTCCTGTGCGGGCGTGATGGGGCTGTGTGTGCTGGACGTGGTCCAGAACCCGCGTGCGGCCGTGTTGGAGCTGTACCGAGTGCTCCGTCCAGGTGCCTGCGTCGTACACTGGCTCGACATGACCACCGAGCTTGCGCCCGCACTCAGCGAACTGCGGGCCTCGGGGTTGATCGCGCTGCCCAACGTGTTCACCAATCCCGGCGACACGACCTGGCCCGAGGATCTCTTTCTCATCGAAGACGCCCAGCTCGACCTCGTCGCCAGCATCCTCGAGCGAGAGCGGCGACCCGCCGGGGCCGTGCTGCGTCACTACCAAGCCGCCCACGCCGCCCCATTTCGGCCAGGCCGGGCCACGGCGGCGTTCAACAGCCTCAACGACGACCCTGAGCTTCATCCCAGGGTTCGGCACGCCTTCGCGACCGCATTCGAACGTGGGCGTCCCGAGGAACGCGCGCGCTTGCGGGGCTTCCAAGGTCGGCCCGTGTCCTCTGCGCGGTACTTCGCCTCGAGACTGCAGCGGCTTTTCTGCGACCGCTTCCAGATCGTCCACAACGGCATCCTCTCGGTCGGAGGAGTTCGCCCCCGCGGTCCATCGGACCCGCTCTACACCAGTCTCGTCACCGGTTCGCTGAGAACATCGTCGGTCTTTCCGCAAACGCGCCGCGACGCATCCGCACCCAAGCCGAGCCCCCAACAGCGTCTCGTCGAGCTCGGCGTCCACACGTTCATCGCCCGTCGCACCCGATGACCGGCTCTCCCGACGCCCTCGACCTGCGCTGCCCCGCATGTGGGGCCCAGACCTTGCGATGGGTCGCGTCGACGGCCGTGTGCAATTCGTGCGGACATGAAAGCCCCAGCTTGGGTCCGGTGCCCTGCCTCTTGGCAGAACCCTCCCACTGGCGCGAGCGCTGGAGCACCGACCTGGCAGCGTTCTCTGCAATGATGCGGGCAGCCGCCAACGCCACGCGACGCGACCTAGCTCGCTTCGACCTCACGACGTCGGCACGGCGACGACTGCAGGGGTTCCTCGACGCGAGCGAGCGCAACGCCGAGCGCATCCGGGCGCTGCTGGCGACGGCGGGCATCGTCGGCTCCGACGACGCGGAGACGGTCGACGCCACGGTCGCGCAGGCGGATGGACGACTCCCGCTCACGCACCACTACGAGCTCCTGCTCCGAGACTGGGGCTGGGGTCACGACGTCGAGGAGAACCGGCGTGCGCGAGACCACCTGCTGGGACTTGTCGCCGACCGCAGCTGGGGACGGACGCTCGTGCTCGGCGCGGGCGCCGGACGACTCGCCTACGACCTCCATCAAGCCGAGGCTCCTTCGACCACGCTGGCGCTCGATCTCGATCCGCTGCTGAGTCTCGCCGCACATGCCGTGCTCTACGCGGGCGGCATCTCCTTGGCCGAGTTCCCGTTCGCTCCAGACGGCGCCGCCTGGACGGACCGCGTGCTGCAGCGACCCGCCGCGCCCCTCCGCCCAGGGTTGCACTGGCTGGTTGCGGACGCCATCGACCCACCGGTCCGTCGCGGAGCCTGGGACACCGTGCTGACCTCCTGGTTCATCGACGTGTGCGACGTCGACGTTCGCGAACTAATTACACGTATCCGGACTCTGCTGGCGCCCGATGGACGGTGGGTCAACACCGGACCATTGCTGTACCCCGCATCCCGGCCGCCGGCCCAGCGATACCCACCGCCGGAGGTCCTCGAACTGGTCGGCCTCGGTGGCTTCGAGGTCGACCAACACACCCTCGAAGACGTCGACTACCTTCGCTCCCCCATGAGCGGACATGCACGTCGGGAGAGCGTGCTGAGCTTCGTCGCCCACAAGGCGGAGTTCAACCCGGCCGGCGACCGCGAAACGCCACCGTGGCTCATCCTCCGCAATCGACCGGTGCCTTCGCTGGGAGGTGGGGGGTCGGGCCAGCCGCTCCTCGACGCGACCGCGGCCTTGGTCGATGGGCTCCGCAGCATCGAAGACATCGCGGACTTGCTCGTGCAGACACTCCCCCCCGAGCTCGACCGACACGACGCAACGGCAGCGCTTCTCCTCGAACTTCTTCGCCGCAGCGGCCGCTAGGAACGCTTGCGTCGGCGCTTGCCTCGGCGCCCGCTCGGACTCGGCGCAGCCATCAGCTGCAACAGCTGGTCGAGGCCGGCGTACTGGGTGTCGACCGCGTCCCGAAGGCTGGCGAGAAACGCGTCGGCCTCCTCGAGCGCGCCGTCGGCGAGGCGACATGGCCGCCGTGCTCCATCGACTCGCCGCACGATCAGACCCGCCGCCTCGAGCACCTTGAGGTGCCGAGACACCGCCGGCTGCGAGAGCGGCAAGGGCTCGGCCAGCTCGCCTACGGTCGCTTCCCCTCGCGCCAGACGAGTCAGCAACGCGCGGCGCGTCGGATCCCCGAGTGCGCCGAACACGGCACTGAGACGGCCTTCCACGGTCATATAACAATATGATTATGTAAAAATATAACGATCTTGTAAATACCTGACGAGGCGCTCTCGGTGCCCGTCGCGTGAACCGCCCGACATTCAGCGCGTCGGGGCCGGTACCTCGATGCGCGACGCCGAACTCACATGCTCCGCGCGGCTCGTATGAAATCCTGGTAGGCGCCCTCCGGGCCCAACCGTCATGAAGCTCTCCAGCGCTGCGCTCTGTTTTTTGCTCGCCTCGACCGCTTGCTCCGCCAGCTTCTCGGCTTCGACCGGGAAGCCCGACAGCACGGACGCGAAGCCTCCGGTCGCTGCGAGCGACGATGCGAAGGCTCCGTCGTCGCCGGCGCTGCCCGCCGATCCTGCAGTCCGAGTCGGAACCCTCGACAACGGACTCACCTACTACATCCGCAAGCACGAGACGCCGAAGAAGCGCGCTGCGCTCTGGCTCGCCGTCGACGCCGGCTCGGTTCTCGAGGACGACGACCAGCAAGGGCTGGCGCACTTCGTCGAGCACATGGCGTTCAACGGAACGGAGCGGTTCGATAAGAACACGCTCATCGACTACATCGAGAAGTCCGGCATGGACTTCGGGACCGACCTGAACGCCTACACGTCGTTCGACGAGACGGTCTACCAGCTCACCGTACCCACCGACGATGCCAAGTCGGTCAGCCTCGGCTTCGATATCCTCGAAGACTGGGCCTCGGCGATCAGCTTCGCTCCCGAGGAGCTGGAGAAGGAGCGCGGGGTCGTCATCGAAGAGTGGCGGCTCGGCCGGGGTGCCTCGCAGCGGGTCTTCGATCAGCAGATGCCGATCTACCTCGAAGGGTCGAAGTACGCCGAGCGCAAGCCGATCGGAAAGAAGAAGATCCTGGAGACCGCGCCCGTCGACGCGCTCAAGCGCTTCTACAAGGAGTGGTACCGCCCCAACTTGATGGCTGTGGTCGTCGTCGGCGATCTCGAACCGGACCAGGTCGAAAAGGAGATCAAGGCTCGGTTCGGCAAGCTGACCAACCCCGAGGGTGCACGTCCCCGCCCCGACGTCGAGGTCCCGCTCCTCGACAAGACGCGTGCCGCCGTCGTGACGGATCCCGAAGCGCCTCGGACCCAGGTGTCGGTCGCGATCAAGCGTCCTTCTGCCAAGATGCGAACCGAGAACGACTTCAAGGCAGAGTTGGTCAACGACCTGTTCCAAGGCATGCTCCGCGCGCGCCTCGACGAAATCCGCCAGAGCCCGGACGCGCCGTACATGTTCGCGTTCACGTTCACGAACACGATGGGCCGCAACACGGACATCTTCCAGATGTTCTCGATGGCGAAGTCGGGCCAGTCCGAAGCCGCGCTCCGCACCCTGTTGACCGAGGTCGCGCGCGTCGAAAAGCACGGCTTCCTGCAAAGCGAGTTCGACCGACAGAAGGCCGACGTGCTTCGCGACTACGAGAAATCGGCCGCCGAAGACGACAAGATCAAGGGCCGCTCACACGCGTCCCGAATCGTGCAGTCGTTCCTCAACGACGAGGCGCTGCCTGGGTCGCAGCAGAAGCTGGACCTCGCCAAACGCATGATGCCGTCGATCAGCCTCGACGACGTCAACGCGCTCGCGGCGAAGTGGACCAGCAGCAAGGACCGCGTGGTCATGGCCAGCGGTCCTGCCCGGGACAAGATGCCTGAAGAGAAGGCCTTGCTCGCCGTCGTCGACCAGGTGAACGCGGCCGACGTGAAGCCGTACACGGAGGAGGCCGCCGCGACCACGCTGATGGCCAAGATCCCCGAGCCTGGCACGATTACCAAGAAGAAGAAGCTCGACGAGATCGGCGCGGCCGAGTGGACGCTGAGCAACGGCGTAAAGGTCATCGTGAAGCCGACCGACTTCAAGAACGATGAGGTGCTGATGACCGCGTTCAGCCCCGGCGGCACCTCGTTGGTGAGTGACGAGCAGTTCGACTCCGCTCGCTACGCCGCCTCGGCCGCCTCCGCCGGCGGTGTCGGCGAGTTCGACGCGGTCGCGCTTCGCAAGTCCCTGCAGGGCAAGGACGTATCGGTGCGCCCGTTCATCTCCGAGCTCGAAGAAGGGATGCGCGGTAGAGGCTCGCCGCAGGACCTCGAGACGATGATGCAGCTCATCCACCTCTCGTTCACCTCGCCCCGGGCAGACCAGCAGGCGTTCGAGGCGTTCAAGGAGAGCCAGCGCGAGTTCGTCCGCAACCGCGACCTCAACCCGCAATCGGTCTTCTTCGAGCGACTCTCCTCGGAAACCAGTAGCAACCACAAGCGCCGGCGCATGGTCACGCTCGAAGACGTGGACAAGGTCCAGCTGGACCAAGCGATGAACGTGTACGAGAACCGCTTCGCCGACGCGAGCGACTTCACCTTCGTATTCGTAGGCAACGTGGACAAGCAGCAGCTGCGGAAGCTGTCGAAGACCTACCTCGCCACGCTGCCCACCAAGAAGCGCAAGGAGAACTGGAAGGACGTGGGGGCTCGCAAGCCTCGGGGCGTGAAGACGTTCACCGTCAACAAGGGCCAGGACCCCAAGAGCTTCGTCATGATGACGTTCCACGGCAAAGCCAAGTGGACCCCTGAGGCGGAGGACGACATCGAGATGCTCGCCGACGTCATGAGCATTCGCCTGCGCGAGGTTCTCCGCGAGGAGATGGGCGGCGTCTATGGAGCCTTCAGCTTCGGCAACATCAGCCGTCGACCCAAAGCGGAGTACACGTACACGATCGGATTCGGCTGCGGGCCCGAGAACGTCGCCAAGCTCAAGAAGGCCGTCTTCAAGATCATCGAGGAAGTGAAGACCGAGGGCGTCTCGAGCGAGAACATCGACAAGGTGAAGGAAACCCGGCGCCGCCAGATGGAGACGAAGCTCAAGGAGAACCGCTACTGGCTCGGTGAGCTCGCCGAGCACTATCGCTACGGCACCGACGCGACGAAGATTGGCAATACCGAGAAGGTCACCGCGCGCGTCTCCAGCGAGAACGTGCAAAAAGCCGCCAAGCGGTACTTCAACACCAAGCGCTACATCGACGGCGTGCTCATGCCCGAGGCCAACGCCAATGCCAACGCCAACACCACCGAGCTCAAGGCTAAGAAATAGACGAGACTCGGCGTGATGACCCGAAGGGCCGCCGGCAACTCGCCGCGCGGCCCTTCTTCGTGCGCCCTGCCGTCGACCCGCCATGCGCCGCCTCGGGCGCCGTTTCCACACGGTCGTCGAGGCCGCTCGTCTCGAACCGTCGTGCGGACCATTCCCAGCCGAACCGCGCCGACGAGGTTGCACTCGGTGCCGCGCTGAGCTGCAATGAGATGGTGCTGGGGTTATGGATGAGCACCCTCCTCGCAATGGAGCCTTGCTACGGGCTCTCTTCGCCGCAGCACGTCGAGGGTGAACACGTCTGGGTGGAGTACGACGAGGCCAACATCTCGCAGGCCACCGCGACCGAGGTCGCTGGCGTTGCCGACGATGCGTGGGACTACTACGTCGACACCTTCGCCTGGCCGGCCCCGCCGGAGCCCATCTCGGTCGACGCCGACTTCTCGAACGACTCGGCCTTCGGTCAGTGCATCACGCTCGAGTGTGAAGGGGTTGGTGACGTGCCTCGATGCGCCGTCTTCGGTCCGGCCTTTGCCGCGGGTGCGCACCCCAACACGACCGCGCACGAGATTGGACACGCGTTCGAATACGGGCTCATGGGGTTCTACGTCGACAGCCTCGGCTCGTGGGCGTGGTGGATGGAAGGCACCGCGGAATACATGGCCTACAAGCTCCTGCCTGTGCAGGGCACGCGGGCCGTCATCGAGACCTATCTGGGCAACCCAGAGTGGACCCTGCACCACACGTTCTCGGAGTTCATCGATGGCACCCGGGTTGGCCACATGTACGGAACCGCCGCGCTCGCAATGTTCATCGACGAGTACTACGGCGGCCCCGAGACCGTCCGCCAAACCTGGGAGTGGGGCGCCGCGATGAGCGGGGAGCCGATCTACTTTGGCGACGCCATCGAGGGCATCGGACTCGACTTCGACACCTTCTGGCCGGACTACCTCGCGCACATCAGCGTCGTCGATCTGGAGGTGGGGCCCGAACTCGACACCGCGCCCGTGCGCTTCGACATCGGCACGCTGCCCGGATCAGCAGATACGCCCGACGCCTTTCGTCCCGAGGGTCTCGGCATGACCTTCGCTCGCTTCCCCGCCGCGCTCGGCGAGCCAGGTGGCACGCTTCGGGTTCGAGTGCTCGGTGATCCTGACGTTCGCTGGCAGGGTGCCCTGGCCCTCGTCGATGGCACCGCCCCAGGCAGCAGCGTCCTCGACCACGTCGGCGGACAGTCCGGCGATGACGGCGCGCTCGTCCTCGAACTGGCCAACTTCGACGGCGACCATGACGTGATGCTCGGCGTCTCCCCCGAGTCTCTCGAAAAAAACCCCTTCGCCTTCGGCCTGGAAGCCGAGCTCGTCTTCGAAGATGACTCCCCTACGACCGGTGACGACCCCCGCGAACCCAGCACCAGCACCGCGGAAGACGAAAGCGGCGGCGACACGGACGGCCCCGCCGCCGAGGGCGATACGTCCGGTTGCGCAACGAGCCGCGGCTCGCAGCCCCTCGCAGTGCTCATCCTCCTCGGGCTTTGGACCCGCCGGCGCAAGTCCAGCGGCCGCGTCTGCATGCCGTCATCAACAGCAGCGTGCCGGGTCCGGCGGGCGACCGGCTCAGGTGTGCCATCGCGGATGCGCGACGGGTAGGTCCTTCATGTCGGCACCTTCGGGGCGAATCGCGAGCCTGCAGCAGTCACCGCCCGTGACGGACTGGGACTCCAACACCACCAGCCTGCCTCGGACCCGCTTCATGAGGGCGCGGTCGAACTCCATCGACCGCCAGCACGCCTCGGCATTGCCGGACCCTCGCAGCGGGCACTCGATGTGGATCTCCACGAACGCGGTCTGCCCCTCGGTGCGCACGATGGGAAACCGGGTCTTCGGCGAAGGCATGAGCCGATTCCACTCCTCCGCGAGGGCGGCCGCGTCGGTCTGTGGGCGGACCCCATGCGTGAACTGAACGAGACGTGCAAAACCTCGGGCCAGCCGCAGGGCAAGGGGTTCGAGCGCTGTTATTTTGGACATCGCGAACAAGCCGCGGCCAAGGTTCACGAACACGGGCAGCGTGTAGATTCGAACGAGCCAGCGCTTCACGCTCGAACCTCCCTCATCGCCGCAGAGAGGAACTTGGGGGCGCCAGGGAAGAGTTGCGCAGGCTCGAACGCGGGCCAACCCAAGCGATGGCACAGCCGCTCCAGCGCGCGACGATAGGCGCGAGTGTTGACGTAGTTGGCGTGCCGTGAGCTCTTCACGTACGAAACGCCGCCGGAGACGTCTACTGACTCTCGCTCGACGATCGCGCGAAGCGAGGCGTGCCGCGAGGTGTCGACGCTCGCTTCGATCGCGCACGCGATGACGTGCGCCTTTTGGTCGAACAGCTTGAACAGCCCAGAGTTGGACTCGAGAAAGCCGGTGGCAAACAGGGCGGGGTCGGTGCGGCTGAACAAGTTCAGGAACAGGTCGGGCCGGCCTTCTCGGGTCGGGAACGTGCCTGGTTCGAGGTAGGGCGTGGTCGTTTCGTACCCGGTCGCACAAACGATGACGTCGACCTCGACACGTCGGCCATCGGCGAAATGCACCCAGTTGCCGTTGAGCCGCGACACGTCTCGGTGCGCGCGAAAGTCCCCGTGCCGGAGGTGATGCAGGAGCTGGTCGTTGATGATCGGGTGGCTCTCGAGCACCCGATGCGCGCGCAGCAGCGCCCGCCCGACCGTCAGTCCTCCCGGGCTCCCGCCGACGACACACACGCGAAGAGAAGCTGGCTCAGGCATTGGAGACCTCCGAACACGGCGAAGGCCACCGACCGGACGCGGGCGCAGGCCAGTTGGCGACGGCACCGTACGTGGCTTCGTTTTCTCGGACATAGGCAGCGAGCAGGTCGATGCCCACCCGCAGGCTCTGCTCGCAACGCTCGCGGTCTCCCGTGGCGAGGAACTGAAGCACGAGCCCATCGATCATGCCGACGCAAGAACCCGCGAGGACGTGGAGTTGCTCAGCGGTGGCGTCACAGGTGAGCGCGAGCTTCTCGGCCGTGACCTCGACGTATCCGTCGTATTGCGCCCGTGCGGCCTCCTCTCGCCCGACGGTGAGCGCGTGCAGCGTGAGCTCGTACTGAGCGCGAGACAGAGCCGGCTCCGCGACGACGTGGTGCCAGTACGCGTGCGCCAAACACTCGACGCCTTCGGTCAGACTGAGCCCCTCGACCGGCGCACACGCCAGAACCGCTCGGGTCTGGTCGACGCAGTGCTCGACCACCGCGAGCACCAGCCGCTCCATGCTGTCGAACGTGTAGTGGATCATCGCGACGTTCATCCCGGCTTCCCGCGCGACGGCGCGGGTCGAGAGGGCATGCATTCCGTCGCGTACCAGCACGGCGAGCGCGGCCTCGGTGAGGGCGCGGCGGCGTTCGCCCGCGCGGACTTCGACTGACTTCGTCATGGATCTCCGGGTCCGTCGCGAAAACTAAACGACTGACTAAAACGAATGTATAATTGAAATCCGGGTCGTCAAGGCGATTTGGCGTGCAATGCTGGGGGCGCGAAGTGCGGCACTTCTCTTCGCGCCGCACTTCGCGCCTTGCTTGGACTGTCATGATGAAACGACGCTCGATCCCCTCGGTCGCCCTGCTCCTCTCCACCGTCGTCGGGTGTCAGCCCGCGATCGAAGCGAACGACACCGACGGCGGCGCATCGTCGAGTTAGGACGATGACACGTCGGCATCCGACTCGGGGTCGGACTGCACCGCACCCGCGCCGTCTTGCGAACTCTGTGGCGAACCGTTGTCCGCAATCTGCGTCGACGGAGACTGGACCTGCCCCAGCTTCGACGCGCTGCCTTCTGGAGAAGAATGGCGATGCAGTCCGCCCGACGAGAGCCTCGACGGGACTGGAAGCGACACTTCGGACTCCGAGGACACCGACCCCAGCGGTAGCGGCAGCACGACCGGCGCCCCCCCGACCGATGGTGCGCTGGATCTTCTGTTCGTCATCGACAACACCGCCACGATGGGCGCCCCGCAGCGTGATCTCGCAGCGGCTGCCGAGGTCGTGGTGGATGAGCTGCTCGCAGCACAGGTCGACTTGCACGTGATGGTGACGTCCACCGACATGAACAACCCGCTGTGCGCACCGTTCCAACCCGAGGACGATCCCCCGCTGCTCGGAGCACCCAACGCCGAGCGGTGTCTCGACCGACCCGAGCGCTTCACCTCGCTCGGCGGACAAGTCGAGGTGTTCGACATCTGCTTGGAAACCTGTGAGGGGATCTCAGGAACCGACGCCTCGGTCCTCGCGGGCACGCTCGAGGCCGACAACGCCGATGGTGCGATGGCCGATGCGGTCGCGTGTCGCGTCGCGATGGGTATTCGCGGCTGCGGCTACGAATCACCTCTGGAGTCGATGCTGCAGGCACTCAACCCGGGCGCGTGCTGGAATACCGAAGGCGGATGTTCGGGCAACGAAGTCCCCTTCCTTCGTGCGGATGCTGCCCTGGCGATCGTCATTCTCACCGACGAACTCGACTGCTCCCTCGCGGACCCAGCCGCCATGAACGACCCGGACCTCTACTCGACCAACCCCGTCACGGGTCAGCCCGAGCCGACCTCCGCGCTGTGTGCAAACGCGGGCCTGGCGTGTGACGGAGAGACCTGCCAGGTCCGCGACGACGGCCCGCTCCACCCGGTGAGCCGCTACCGGAACGCGCTCGAGCAGATGGCCCGGGAAGGCAAGAGTATCCGCGCCGTAACCCTGGCAGGCACAGGCGCGACAGAGGACCGAGACTGGACCGACACCGACGTGCTCCCCGCAGAAGCGGCGCAAGGCACCAGTGCGCCCGACCTTCAGCACGTCTACGGCGTCGCGCCCTCGTGCGTCGATGGGCCGCGCGGACGTCGAGCGCTGCCATCTCCCCGTTTGACCGCGGCACTGTGCGACGGCGGAACCGTTTGCGCCCAGGACTTCGCCTGCGCCGACCAGCCCACTTTCGAGTCGACGCTGCGCATCGGTTTGGGACTTCGGTAGCGCTGTCGCGTTCCGTGCGCGACCGGCCGTGAGACACTCCCGCGCATGCCGGCTGCGTGTCGCTCGTTGCTCGTCCTCGCCGCGGGGTTCGCTGCGTCGGCCGCGTCGTGTGCGACGCCGGCCCGCCCTCCCGAGCCACCGGCCGAGACGACGCCGGTGACACCGAGCACGCCACCGCCGGCCACCACAACAGCTGCGCCCGAAGCTGCGAAGGGTCCGCTCCAGGTTGCGATCACGGTCGATGACCTGCCCCGACACGGGCCGCCAGTCCGCGGGGTGACCGACCTCGAGATTCATCGGCGCCTGCTGACGGCCTTCGCAGCGCACGACGTCCCGCAGGTCTACGGCTTCGTCAACGCGCAGAAGCTCGAGGCCGCGCCGGAGTTGCGTAGCGCACTCGAAGCCTGGACCGAGGCGGGCCACCCGCTGGGCAACCACACGTTCACCCATCCGAGCCTGCGCGCAATGTCGGTCGACGACTTCTACGTCGACATCGCCAAGAATGAGCCGCTTCTCGACGAGCTTGCGCTCGACGGCCGACGCGTTCCGACCTTCCGGTATCCGTTCCTACTCGAGGGCATGACTCGGCAGGACACCCTCGACATTCGCGCCCATCTCCTCGAGCGCGGCTATCGGATCGCTCCAGTGACGATCGACTTCTACGATTGGGCCTTCAATCCGCCCTACGCCCGCTGCGTGGCGCAGAACAACGAAGCCGCGATCGAGGCCCTCCGCGAAACGTTCCTCTTGCACGCACTCGAGATGCTCGACTGGGCCGACGCCGCGGCGCTCGACCTCTACGGCCGGCGCGTACCCCACGTGATGCTCCTGCACTCGGGCTCGTTCGCCGCCGAGATGATCGAGCCGTTGCTCGTCGCCATGGAGAAGCGCGGCGTCCGGTGGGTTCCTCTCGACACCGCGCTTGCGGACCCGATTTACGCGGACCTACCGGTCCACGACGGCCGCAACCAAGGCACCCTGCTCGACATGGCCATCGACGCCGGTGGCGCCCCTCATCCGCCGTGGAACATGCACCCCGATGCGCTGCTCGCGGTGCTCTGCACGAACCCGTCCTGAGGCGGCCGGTTTCGAAGCCGAATCCACAACATTCGAGTTTTTCCCGGAAGACGGGAACCTCCACCCACCTTCATCGCACTCCAGCTGCGAGCCTCCATCGGGGACACGCTTGTCGGTCAAGTGCCTGGTCTGCTGGCCGTGCTTCCATTTGGCATGCCGGGTCGAACTCTCTCCCCACCCTCGTTCGAGTTCCCGAGGAGGCTCTGTTTATCGTCCCAGCACCAACGGGCGGCTCATCGCGTGTCTCGGTAGGCGAGCACCTTGAAGCCACTCGTCGGCGTGTGCTCGAGGACGGAACCGACCATCACCAGGCTCATCTCGTTCCCATCCGCGTTCTTCACGACGAGGGTGGGCCGCCGATGCAGCTTCGACTTCGGCCGGTCGGCCACCTCCTTGACGTCGACGCGCACGAACGTGAGCGACTGGCCGCCATAGCGCTCGAGCGCCGTCTTCAGGTCGCCCTTGGACTCGCCGTGGAGCTCGCTCCACGACAGGTCCGGGCCGAACTTGAGCGCGTTCGGGTGGTTGATCGTGATCGGGAAGAACCGCTCTTTGTACTCGACCTCGGTCACCGCGAGCTTGGCGAGCGCATCATGGTCCTTCGCATTGAGCCCATCGACCAGGGCTTGGCCGAGGGCGTCCAAGGAGTTGGCCGCGTCGGCCATCGGCGCGTCGCCGACGTCCACGCCGGTGAAGTCCAGCGGCTTCTTCGGCTTGGGGACGTAGGGCTTGTTGAAGCGGGGATCGTCCTTTGCGAGCGGCGGGCCAGCGTTCTTCGGCGGTGCTTTCGCTTCAGCCTTGGCATCGGATGCACGCGGTGAAGCTGCCGAGGGTGCCGGCTCGGGCGTGCCGTCGCATGCGGTCACCAGCAGCGCGGCGAGAACGACCCTGACACGTTGCATGGCGGTGCTGTAGCACGGTGCAGCTCAGGTCTCGATGATCTTTTGGCCTGCCTCGACCGTCGCCTTTTCGGTCTGCGGATCGAGCTCGAGCTTGAACGGGACTTCGAGCCCCTTTGCGCAGGCGGGCCGCGCTTCGATCGACCCCAGCCAGCGCTGCACGTGGGTAAAGGGCTCGATGGAGACCCCCGCCCACGCGTGGATGCGCACCCACGACCAGTTCGCAATGTCGGCTATCGAGAAGTCGCCCGCGAGGTACTCGTGCTGCGCGAGGTGGCCGTCGAGCACCCCGTACAGGCGCGCGGTCTCCTTTTGGTAGCGCGAGATGGCCGCTGGGATCTTCTCGGGGAAGTAGCGGAAGAACACGTTGGCCTGCCCCTGCATGGGGCCCACGCCGCCCATCTGAAACATCAGCCACTGCAGCACCCGCGACCGCCCCTTTGCGTCCGTGGGCAGCAGGCGACCGGTCTTCTCCGCCAGGTAGATCATGATCGCCCCCGACTCGAACACGGCGAAGTCGTCGGCGTCGCGGTCGATGATGGCGGGAATGCGACCGTTGGGGTTGATCGCCAAGAACGCCGGCTCCTTCTGAATGCCCGAGCCGATGTCGACTGGCTTCACCTCGTAGTCGAGGCCGAGTTCCTCGAGCGTGCAGGAGGCCTTCCATCCGTTGGGCGTGGCCCAGGTGTGCAACTCGATCATCGTCTTCGTGACGCTGCAGCCGGCCGTCGTGTTACGCCGAACCACGAAAAAGGGCCCGCCGACGCGAGCCCTTCGTCCCGAGCAGCTGGCGAGCGCCAGCACGAACTCAGGAGGGGAAGTTGGTCCAGCCGAGGGTCCAGTTCTCGCCGCCGGGCTCGACCGCACCGATGTAGTCGGTGGCTTCGAAGCCGCCGCCGGGTGCGACCGCGCCGGACTCGACGGGCGAGCCGGCCATGGGCGCGATGTCGGGGTTGCCCCACTCCGCCGAGCCGAGCATCGGGTCGGCTTCGGTGTTGCCACCGTCGTCAATGAAGGTCTGCAGGTCCTCAGCGGTCCAGGTCACGTCGGAGCCGTCTTCGTCGTCGACGCCCGCGGCGCCCGAGGCGAAGTAGATGTTGCCCTCGATGATGATGCCGCCGCCTTCGGCGATTGCCTGCGTCTCGCTGTTCTGAAGGAACACCAGCTCGTTGGTGAAGTTGCCGAAGACCGAGTTCACAAGCTTCGCCTCGGTGCCCTCTTTGAGGGTCATGCCCTTGGACTTGTCGCCGCCGGCACCCGAGCCGACGATCGTGGCGTTGGCCACGGCCGGCGAGGTCACCGGAGTCGCCGAGAAGTCGGTGCCCTGGTTGCTCCACTCGAACGCGTTGTCGCCGATGGCGGGGTCTTGGTGGATGAAAACGTACTGGAGCTCGCCCTGGTAGCCCTGATCGCAGTCGATCGAGTCGTCTTCCGCGCCGGTCACGACGATGTGGCTGGCGTCGAAGGAGCCACCGAACATCTCGATGCCGTCGTCAGCACCCTGAAGGACGTGAACGTAGTCGACCGAGGTGTCGGAACCGCAGGAGTAGAAGGTGATGCCGTTGAGCTCGGAGCCCTCGGCAATCGCGAAGCCAGCCCACTCGACGCGGAGGTAGCTGAGCGAACCGCAGTTGTGCGCCGCGTCGTCACCACCGTACGACGGCGGATTGGCGAAACCTTCGGCCTGGCCGGAGCCCCCCTCGAGGTTGACCGGGGCGTCGCCGAGCATGACGAAGCCACCCCAGTCGCCGCGACCGCGGGAGCCCTCAGCCTGGATGGAAGTCATGACGATGGGCGCGTCAGCGGTGCCTTGCGCGTCGATGCTGGCGTCCTGGTCGATGACCAGCGCCGAGCCTTCAGTGCCCTTGATGGTGGTGCCGGGCTCGATCGTGAGCGTGCCACCGTTGACGAAGATGATGTCGGTGAGGACCCAAATGGTGTCGCAGGTGAGCATCATGTCACCTTCGATGTTCCCCGAGATCTCCATCGTGGGGCCATCGTTGGGATCGGCACAGCCAGCCGGAACGTCGTCGGTTTCGCCGCCATCGTCCGTGTCCGTCGCCGACGTGTCGGGGTCGGTCGTCTGCGAGTCGGACTCGGACTCGCTCGAAGCCGTGGGGTCGCCTTCGGTTTCGGACGAGTTGTCCGTGTCGCTCGACTGAGCGCCAGTGTCTTCGTTGTCGGTGTCATCACCGCAGGCCGTGAGAAGGGCAGCAGCAACAAGGAATCCAGAGAACTTTTTCATCGAGAGTCGCTCCTCTTGAGGGACGTGCTTCCGCAGCACGTGGGCGGGTTATGGCGGGGACGCGTGACGCGTCGAGCACGGAAAGGCGAAGTGATCGTCACATCCAGTTACGAGTTCGAAACATCGCGAGAAAGGTCTTGCACACCTACTCCTCGTCCTCGCGATCGCCCCGATCGAAGCTGTACGACAGACCGATGGTGAAGGTGAGTCCCTCTTGCCAGCTCTCCAAGACACGATCGCCCTGGGTCCACTCCCACGGCGCGTTCGTGAGGTTCTGAGCGGAGAGGTCGAGCATCAGACCCTTGTACAGACGCTGCGACACCGTGAGGTCGACCTTATGACGAGGTTGCAGGTACACGTCCGGCAAACCGAGGCCGCCAACATAGGTAATCTTCTCGCCCTCGACGTTGTAGAGGACGCGAGCACCGGTGCCCGAAGTCTCGTTCGTATAGTCGAGGTATGCGTTGACGACGAAGGGGGACTGATCTTGGAGCGGACGCGTTCTGGAGGTCGAGACGTCGCTCGCACTCAGGGCATCACACTCGTTTTCGGGGCTCGGCTCGCAGCGCGGACGCAGCTCGACCCGCGAGCGCAGCAGCGTGAAGTTGGCACCGAGCGAGAAATCGTCGAGCCCCTTCCAGATGAACTCCAAGTTCTTGCGCGCCTCGAGTTCCACCCCGAAGTTCTGCGCCGCGTCAGCGTTGCGATAGCTGGCCAGGAACGGAATCCGCGGCAGCTGCACCTGCTCGATCGGCTCGTCGAGGAACTTGTAGAAGAGCGACGCAGCAATGACCTCACTGTTGCTCGGGAACCACTCCCAGCGAAGATCGGCATTCCAGATCTTCGTCTGCGCGAGGTTCGGGTTACCCACGACCTCGGTCCCCCCGACGAAGTCGGTGAACGCGAACGGAGCGAGTTCTCGGAACTCGGGGCGCGCGAGCGTCCGCGAGCCGACCATGCGAATGTTCTGCTTGTCCGTCGGCGAGAAGATCAACGATGCGGAGGGCAGCACGTCGAGGTTCGACACCCGGACTTCGCTCAACAGCTCGTCGGGCTCGTCATCGGCCTCGGCGTACGGGTCGAACGGCTCCACCCGAATGGTGCTCTGCTCGAGGCGGGCGCCACCGGCGATCTTGAACCACCGGACGAGCGGAAGCTCGGTCATCGCGTAGCCCGCAAAGATCTCCTGCGAAGCGCGGTAGTTGTCGGTCGGCCGCGTTGCTTCCTGAAGGTAGAACGCGTTTTCGTCGGGTCCTCCACCGATCGTGGAGTTGTTGATGATGTTGCCTGTCCCCGAGGGGATCAGCTCCGTTACGCCGCCCTGGAACAAGAACCGACGGACGTCGAACTGGCGCTGCTTGCCTTCGAGCCACGCGCCGGCCTTCACCTTTCCCTTGAGCTTGTTCCACTGCTTGAACGGCATCGTCACGTTCGCGGCGCCGCTCTCGGTGTGGTCGGTGAGGTTCAAGAAGGTCTGCTTGCCGCCGTCGTTGCCGCGGTCGAAGACATACTCACCGTCGCCATCGGCGTCGGTGAAGAAGTTCTCCCGGATCGCCGGGTCATCGCGACGGGCCTGCGCGTACGAGCCGAACCAGTCGACCGTAAGGCCCTTCGCCTTGGGGAACTCGTGCTTGCCGCCCAGTCGCGTCATCGCGATCGAACGCATGATGTAGCGGATCCGCGTCGAGATGACGGGGTCGGGACCCGAGACGTTCCGCGCGATACCGTCGAGCTGACGGGTCTCGTCCTCGGCCTCACGGGAGTAGAAGCCGAGTGCCTCGATCCGGTGATTCTTGTTGGGGTCGTACTTGACGAGCCCAACCGTGGACCAGCCGACGGTGAACCGCGTGCGGCGGCCGTTGTAGTCGACTGACGGAGTCTCGGCGAGGTTTACGCCGTCACTGAGCGAGTACTGCCGGATGGGGGTGTCGAACCGGTGCGTCTGGTGCTGGTTCTTATACTTCGCGGAAAGGAGGAAACCGAGCTTGCTGTCTTCGCCGTGCGGCTCGAAGCCATAGCCAACGGTGGCGTTCACGCCGAAGTTCGGCGGCGCCGTCCCCGTCCGCATCCGCGTGTCTGTGTACATCGCGTCGCCGAACGCCTCGATCTGCTCGGGCGTATAGACGGGCTGGAAGTTCTCGTCGAGCACGCCGCGGCTCGCGGGCGTGTTGGTAGGAAGAATGCCGGGCAGCGCGCGCGGAATGTTGCCGAAGCCGAATGCATCTTCCACCGGGAACGACCCGTTGGTCAGCATCTGGCGGAACGTCGTCGCGGAGTTGTATCCGACGTTGGCACCGGCGGAGACGATCAGGTCGTCGGGAACCTCGCGACTTTCGAGCTGAATCGAACCGCCGGCGAAGTCGCCGGGGACGTCGGGGGTGAACGTCTTCTGGACGTTGATCGCCGAGAGTGCGGACGACGGAAAGATGTCGAGCGGGACGGTGCGCAGCTCCGGCTCAGGGCTCGGAACGCGGGCACCGTCGAAGAGCGTGTTGACGTAGCGGTGGCCCAGACCGCGAACGAACAGGTAGCGACCTCCGACGACGGTCACGCCGACGATCCGCCGAGCAACCGCACTGGTCGAGCCACCGCCCGACTTCGAGATCTCGTCGCGACTCATCAAGTCGCGCGCCGCGGCGGACTCCTTGCGCTGAAGCAGCCGGGCGCCCTCGCTCTCGCGGTTCATCTCCGCCTGGACCAGAACCGTTTGGCCGGCGCCCTCGAGCGGCTTGAGTTCGCTGTTGATCGTCTGGGCGTCGCCTTCCTCGACGACCACGTTCGACACGCGACGCGGCTGGTTCGCGTCGGAGCGGATGCGCATCTCCCAGGTACCGACGGGCAGCTCGAGCGTGTACTCGCCGTTGACGTCGGTCTTCGTCTTGTACTCGGTACCGATCGCCTCGACGTACGCGCCAATGAGCGGCTCGCCCGTCGCGGCATCGAGCACCCGGCCGTTGATCGTGCCCGATTTCCCTCGGACCTTCTTGGTCTCGACCTTGAGCTCTTCGGCGAGCGCCTCTTCGTCCTCCGTCAGGTCGACGAAGTCGAACTCGAAGTCGCCCTCCTCCGCGTCTTCTTCGACCTCGGCGACCGCGGGCGGTTCAGGCTCGGGCTCCACCTCGACCACCGGTGGCGCAGCCTCGGGCGCGGGCGCGTCCACGGGACCCTCCGCCGGCGGCGCTTCGCTCGGGGGCGGTGCGACGACCTCGACCTCCGCAGCGTCGGGCTCCGGCGACGTCCCGGGACCGTCATAGTCCCGACGCAGCGCGGGCGCGTCGTCTTCCGCATCAGCTGCGAAGGCGTCGATGGGCGCAAGAAGGACGGCGCCGCAAAGCAGCGCCGAGGACCAATCTCGGGTTCGAGACATCGAGTTACTCGAGTTTCTTGGTGATCATCACCACGGGGGCAGCGCCGCCAGTGCGTGCAAAGTCCACCCCGCGAAGAACGAGGCCGTACCCCACGTCGTCATCGCCATCGACATACAAAACGTTGTCGGGCCGCGCATTGAACATACGCTTGAGCCGGTTGCTCAGCTCGGCCTCCTCGATCGTGACCGAGTTGACCTCGTAGGTACCGTCCATTTTGACGGCGAGCACCAACGGCTTGTTCGGGTCGTTGGCCGCATCGAGCTGCTGGTCGGTCTCGTCCTTGGGAGGGAGTCGAACATCGAACCCTTCCGTGACGACCGGGGCCAGCACCATGAAGATGATGAGCAGAACGAGCACCACGTCGACGAGCGGCGTGACGTTCATGTCCGGCTTGACCTTGGTCTTGCCGCTTTCGTTTCCGACCGACATCCCCATGGTTCAGCCCTCTCCCTCGCTCCACTCGGCGCTCACGCCGACCGCGAGCGACACCTTCGGAAAACCGATCTCCTGGACGTCTCGGAACATGTCCCGCACGATTGCGTAGCGAAGTCCCGCATCGGCGCGTAGCAAGACCTGCTGTCCGGGGTCTCGCTCGAACTCGGCCCGCAGGCCCTGGAGGGCGACGCCGCGCGCGACGTCCTCCTTGTTCCAGGTGTAGACCTCGTTGAGATCGATGGTCACGGTCAGCGGTTCTCCGTCGCTCTCCGATTTGTCGGCCGCGGCGACCTTGACCATTTCGATGGGTTTGCCGCCCTGAACGTCGGGAAGCACGACCATGAAGATGATCAGCAGCACCAGCACCACGTCGACGAGCGGCGTGACGTTGATGTCGGGCTGAACGCCCTTCTTCTTGCCGCCGCTATCGAGTCGAGCTCCCATGTGCGATCTCCAGGTAGTCGACCAGCTCGCTTGCGGCGTGCTGCATGGTCTGGTCGAAGGCGTCGAACTTGGTGTTCAGGAAGTTGAAGACCAGCACCGCCATGATGGCGACGACGAGGCCGACTGCGGTGACGATGAGGGCCTCGGCGATACCGGCCGAGACCGCACCGATGCCGCCACCACCCGCAGCCGCAATGCCTTGGAACGCGGTGATGATGCCGATGACGGTGCCGAACAAGCCGATGAACGGCGCAGTCGAACCGGTGGACGCGAGGATGCCCATGCCGCGGCGAGCTTCGGTGCCCATCATCTCGAGCTTGCGGTTGAGCTCGCGGCGGGCCATCTCGACGGGACCCACGGCTTTATCGTCGACGTTGGTTCGGTAGGACTCGAGTCCGAATTTCAGCAGTCGCGGAAGCGGACCTGAGGCGAACTCCTTGCCACGCGTGAGGTCGTACAGCGTGTCGATCTCCTTGGCTTCCATGAGCGGACGCGCCTTGTTGGCGAACGAAACGCTGATGCGCTGTGCCTTCAGCAGCACCAAGAATCGCTCGATCGCGACAAACGCGCTGGCAATGCCCATGGCGACCAGAGAGACGGCCACCGCCTTGGACAGGATGCCCATCTCTGCCCAGATTTCTGCGAGGGAAAGTTCCATCGTATCGCTCCTTTTCTTTCGCGAGATTCAATCGGTGAGCTCGAAGGGCACGTTGACCTTGTGCCAAACCGTGATCGGCTTGCCCTCGAGGGTGGCTGGCTTGAACTTCCAGCCTTTGACGACCTTGATGACGGCCTTGAGGAACGCACCGGCTGCTGCCTTCTGCTCGCTCTCGGTCGTCGCGCTGGTCTTCTTGGAAAGGACTTTTGCGCCGCGGACGGAGCCGTCGCGGTGCACGTGCAGCTTGAGCACGATGCGGCCGGTGATGCCCTCTTCGCGGAGCGACTTGGGGTACTTGGGCTGCGCGTTGCTCGGAAGCGGCTTGGGAACGGTCGCGTTCTCAGGACGATCGATCGGCTTGGTCGGATCGATCGGCGTCTTCTTCTTGCGCTTCGGCTTCGGCTTCGGCTTCGGCGTTGCCTTGGGTTTTGCCGGCTTGGCAGCGGCCTTCGGCTTGCCATCTCCGCCACCGAACCCGGTGCGGCTCGTCGCACCGCTCTCGAGGACCTCGTAGACCTTCTCTTTGTCGGTCTCGTCGGCGGCCTCGGTCGGCATTTGGTCCGGGGTCACCGGCTTGGGCCGCGGGGTCGCTTTCTTGACGCGCTTGACCTTTGCGTCCGGCGGAGGCGGCGGAGGCGGCTCTTGCTCGGGCTCCGGCTCCTCAGGCTCCGGCTCTTCTTCGACGGCGAAGTCGCTCAGCTCGGGGTCCGCAAGGGCAACGTCGAACGTCTCCTCGGGTCGTTCGAGCATGGAGATGTAGACGCTGGCACCTGCGAGCAGGACGCCCAGCGTGATCGCGCTCGGCAGGATCCTTCGCTCGAAGAACCAGCCTTGAAGCTCTGGGCGAAACCCGTCGAACATGGGCCGGCGCAATATGGAGGCCGGTCATGGCTCGGACGTGTCGAGTTTGTCTCGGCTCCGTGACAAGGCCCGGATGCGCGATGGCGCAGCCTGAGGTGACTCAAGCCCAGCAGGTTCGGATTTCACTCGGTGATCAAAGTTCCGTGTTCTTCGGACTTCGTCTCGTGAATGTCACGAAAGCCACTCGCACTCGTCACACTGCCGAGCGAGTGTCCGGCGTTCGTCGTTGCTTCGCATCATTTGCGGAGGCGTCACGACGCTGTCACGGACACGGTGGTAACCACCGCGTCGTGACGGCCACCATCCTCATCGTCGACGACGAACAGGATCTCGCGACGACGATGCAGTTTGCGTTGGAGCGCGAAGGCTGGAGGACCCTCGTAGCCTACGACGGACAGTCGGCACTCACCGCCGCTGCAGGTAGTCCAACGCCTGACCTCGTCCTCCTCGACCTCATGCTTCCCGACATGTCGGGCACGGATGTCTGCCGGGAACTGAGGGCTTCGGACGGAACGAAGGACGTCCCCATCGTGATGGTCACCGCCAAAGATGATGAGATCGACCGCGTGGTCGGCTTCGAGGTCGGTGCCGATGACTACGTTGCGAAGCCCTTCTCGATGCGGGAGCTGCTGCTGCGCGTCAAAGCGATCCTGCGTCGCATCGAAAAACCTAGCGCAGCCACGCCTGAGCTGGCGTTCGGGCGCCTCAAGGTCGACTCGGCAGGGCACCGCGTCTGGGTGGATGGCTCGGAGATCCTCTTGACCGCGCTCGAGTTCCGCCTGCTGAGCACGTTCCTCAGCCGCAAGGGTCGCGTGCAGACCCGTGACGCACTCCTCCACGACGTCTGGGGGCACACGCCCGGACTCCCCACGCGCACCGTCGACACGCACGTCCAGCGCCTTCGGAAGAAGCTGGGACCCGCGTCGGACTACATCGAGACGCTCCGCGGCGTTGGCTACCGCTTCCGTACGGCGTCGGTTCCCGAGGCCTGATCAAGCCACGCCTCGACCTCTTCGAGGTACTCCCCACGCAGCGTCTTGTTGGCGCGGATTTCCGGCAGGAAGTTCTGCACGACGGTCACCGCACGCGCGCGGTCCTGCGTCGAGGTCGCGAGCTCGAACCGAACAAACGCCATCAAGACCTGGGTGGAGATCTGTTCTTCGCGCGGGATGTCGTCTTTTTGCCGCCGCTCGTAGATTGGCTCGAGCAGATCGAAAGCCTCCTGCGCTCGGCCGAGCTTCAAGGCGCTCTCCGCAAGATTCGACCGGGTCCGCGCCAAGTCTGGGTTGTCCACGTCGAACTCCAACGCGTAGATGCGCAGCGCTTCGGCGTGTTCTCGGTACGCGTCCTCGAATCGTTTCTCGGCCAGGAACACGTTCGCGAGGTTGCCCCGCGACATTGCAACCTCGGTGTGGTCGGGACCGAGTCGCTCGAGGCGAGACTTCAGCGCCAGCTCGTGCTGTTTCCGCGCGGCCTCATGGTTCCCGTTCATCAGCTCGAGTGTGCCGAGGGTGTTCCGGGTCAGGGCCACCGTGGGATGTGCCTCTCCATACTTCTTCAGCTTCTGCTCGAGAACCCAGCTGAGCTCTGTCGCCCCCTCCTCGTAGTTTCCGGACAGCACGAGGAGTGTTGCAAGGTTGCTTCGTCCCTTGATCGTCCGCGGGTGCGTCGGCGAGAACGCGTTGGTCGCGATCTCGATGGAGCGCTCGAAGTAGGCCCGCGCCTGCTCGTACTTGCCCTCGAGAGACAGGACCGATGCGAGGTCGTTGTAGACGGCGGCGACACCTGGATGCTCAGAGCCCAGCACTCGTTGGCTCTGTTCGAGAACGCGCCGGTTGATGGCCTCCGAAGCCTCGAACTCGCCACGTGCCCGGCGGACCGAAGCGAGCGTCCGAAGCGGGCTCGCAAGCTCGAACGCGGTGTAGCCGTAGAGTTCCTCATATCGCTCGAGGGCGTGCTCCGCAGCCTCGAGCGCCTCGTCGTGTTGGTTCGCATCCGAGAGGACACTCGCCAGCCGGCGCTCGAACCGTGCCAATTCGCGAGGCTGGCCGTTCGCAAACCCGCGACCCAACGGTTCGTATCGGAGCGCTTCGGTCGGCCTTCTCTGCACGTTTCCCAGCAGGGACATCAAGCGCGAAGACACCTGCGCCGCGAGGTCGTGACGCTGAACGACGATCGCGCTCTCGAGCGCCAGCACGAACGCATCTTCGGCCGCCTCGTATTCGCCTTCCGCCTCCAGCAACCTCGCGTGTAGGAGGGTGAACTCGACCTTGAGCGGCTCGAAGCGCGTGCTTTCGACGTCTGTCCGAGCGTCGTCGAGCAGCCGTCGAGCCTCTCCGAAACGACCCGAGCTGATCAGTGGAGGAAGCCGCGACAGAACCGTCCGCGTCCGCTGCACCAACTCGGCGTCGGCAGCCGGTGGAACGCGCCCGGGCGCCCGCAATACGTCCACGTCGGCGCACGTCTCCAGCAGAGGCAGAGATGCCACGACCTCGTGCATCTGGCTCAGCAGTCGATCGTCCACCGCACGGAGCTGAGACAGCACCTCCTCGAAAGACGTTCGGGCATCGTCGAGACAGTGCATGCGAAGGTCCATCACGGCGGAGGACTGCTCGCCATGAACGTTCGTCGCCTCGCACGCATCCTTACGCATCCCCGACCATGCGATCGCGTACGCGTCGAGCTGCCTTTCGGTATGCGACCACGCGGTCTCGCCGTAGCTTCGCCGAAGCTCCTCGACGGACGACGCGATATGTGCGCGCGCATCGGCGGTCCATAGCTCGTCCATCTTGCGCGTCACGCCCTCACACGGGCTCGGCTCTCGGTCGAGGTACAGCGCAGCGCCTCCGGCAGAGACGGCCGCGACCGCACCGACGGCCAGCACCCGCGTCCAGAGCGCTCGCTCGCGCCGCGGCTCGAGTGCCTCGAGCAACGCGTCCATCGACGGCCAGCGTCGTTGTGGATCGGGGTCGAGACCTCGCTTCAACACCTCGACCACGGCCGAAGAGACCGCCACGTCGGGCCATGCCGGCGGGCCTTGCACCTTCGCGACGAGGACCGCCTTTCGATTGCCTGCGCCCGAGAATGGGTCGCACCCGACCAACGCTTCCCACAGCGCAATGCAAAACGCGTATTGGTCGGCAGCCGGCGTCAGCTCCTGACCTTCGTACTGCTCCGGCGGCATGTAGCGAGGCGTTCCGATGACGGTGCCGTCCTCCGTCAACCCGTCCTGATCGTCGTCCGAGTCCCCTTCGAGCCCGGAGTGGGAAAGGCGACCATGCGCGAACGCCTGGGCGAGACCGAAGTCCGCGACCTTCACGGTCTCGCCATCCCGCGTCACCAACGCGTTCGCCGGCTTGAAATCGCGGTGAAGCAGTCCAGCGCGGTGAGCAACCGCGAGGCCTCGCCCAGCCTGAACGTACGCAGCAATGATGTCGTCGAGTTCGGTCGCAGTTCGGCACCAGGCGCCGAGCGTTCGACCTTCGACGAACTCCATCACCAGGATGACTTCGCCCGCGTCGAGTTCCTCGACGTCGTAGACCGACACCACGTTCGGATGAGAGAGCTGCGCCATGGCCCGCGCTTCGGCGACAAGACGAAGGCGATCCTTCTCGCGGGCCCGCGTCCGGCGCAGCGCCTTGACCGCAACCTCTCGCTGCAGGTGTGGATCGTAGGCCCGGAACACGCGGCCCATTCCCCCGGCACCGACCTCTTCGAGCACTGCGTAGCGGCCGAGATACCGAGGTGGCGCCCCCGTCGGCTCGACGGCACGCCGGTCCTTCGGTTCCTCTACGACGTCGACCGTCGCATCGAGGTCTGGCGATGCCGGCTCGGCCGAGTCGTACACTCGTTTGAGAATGCCAGAATCCCCCGCTGGAAGTAGCACTGACCGCGATACGTAATAACGGAATGCCTCACGAATGCGGTGCGCAGCGGCCCAAATCTGGCCGCATTCCACGGGGCGCGGTTTCAGTAAATCTCCTTCGTGCAGGGCACGCCGGAAGCTCATCCCAGCGAGGACTGACGCTACTGCACGAACATCCGGTTGATTCGCCCGCTACCGTTGTCGAGCGTTCCGAACGTCTCGGTGTCGTGTCCCAGCGCCTGAAGAATCGACACGAGCACGCG
>CAYSPB010000003.1:44796-53312 GCA_964432695.1 uncultured Nannocystaceae bacterium | reverse complement strand
CGTTCATGCAGGCCACGAAACCATCGCCGTCGTCGTTCAGCTTGTGGGCGGAGCAGGACCTTCAGATGCGCTGGTCCTATTCGGGCGACACCCGCGTGCTGGTGGATGATTTCTCCGGCCCCGGAGCCCCACTGCAGAACGCCCTGGGTGGCCAGAACGCGTTCGACGACTGGTTCCTCTTCGAAGCTTGCTTCGAGCAGGACTGCGATCCGTTCTTCAACCACGTGCGCAACGTAGCCCGCCTGCTGTGGCAGCTTCCCGCGGAGCCCATGACGACGTTCTCCCTGCAGGGCTACGACGCATCGGAGCACGTCGCGCTCACGATGCGGGTGGTCTCCCGTCGCAGCCTGCTCAACCAGGGGCTCGACCAAAACGACTTCTTCGTTCGGCTACGCGATGCCGACGACCGAGTCGGCGAAGTTCTGCTCTCCGACGCCAAGCCGCTTCAGCACCTCTACCCGCACTCGGATCCGCTCGAAGTCCTCGAGACGTTCAACCTGCCGCTGGCGTGGTTCGTCGAGCAAGAACCCATGCTCGATCTGAGCAACTTGGCGGCCCTCGAGTTCGACATGACGGCGACCGGCGTAGACGGCTCGGTGATCGTGAGCGAAATCGAGTTTTCCGGCTGAGGCCCGGGGCAAAGAAGGGGCCGGATCCTGATGGACCCGGCCCCGATGCGTGCAGCTCGTTCGGAAGTCCCGGCCGTCGTCACTCGACGACGGACAGGGTCACGCGGATGACTTGATCGTCGGCGGGATAGGTGAAGTCGTCGTCGACGAGACGGACATCGCCAGAGCGGCCACCGCCCGTATCGGGCCCCGATTGACGCGGCGCCTGGTCGGGGCCTGCGCCGGGCCACTGGTTGTCCTCAGTGCCTGCGTCCCAGAGGGTGACGTCTTCGGTCACGTCGCCCGTACGGGGGCTACCGTCGTCGTCGAACAGCGCGATGCCACTCGAGTCGGGACCGTAGAACAGGTCGTTGGATTGGATGAACATCGTCGCGAACGAGACGGCGTAGCCAGGCTCGGCCTCGAACTGGAACGAGTATGAGCTGCCAGGGAAGACCGGCCCGGGCTCGTCCGCACCGTCGGGAGTGTTGAACGCAGCGGCGCCCTCGACCGACGCGACCAGGCCCGAGGGGTCTCCGTCCTCTGCGATGGCTTCGAGGCCTTCGCCGCGATCCACCTCGCCTTCGGTGAAGAACGGACCGTCTTCGGCATGCACCACGAATGCACCCGGCGACAGCGGCACCGCAAGGCCAACGAGGCTACCGAGCTCATCGGCGAGAACACCAGCCGCGCCGTCTTCTGCCATCGCCTCGAGCCCCGGACTCGCCTCGCCGCCGAGCTCGAAGAACTCAACTTCGCTGGTGTGCACCGCATAGGCGCCCGGCGACAGCGGGACCGCAGTCGCGCCACCGTCGAACTCCAGCGTCGTCGGCGTCGACGCATTCTCGATCGCGAGCGTGAAGACGCCTTCTCCGTCGTAGGAAAGCGACGCGTCGACCAGCGCCGTGATCGGTGGAAGGTCGGGGAACTCGTCCGATGCGAGACGGATCTCGGGGTTGTCGTCGTCCGGACCCGTGTCGGGGCCCTCCTGCCGAGGCGCCTGGTTCGGACCGGTTCCGGGCTCCTCATCTTCCTCGGTTCCAGCATCCCAAATCAGCAGCTCGTCGGTGATGTCACCAACCCGCGGATTGCCATCCTCGTCGAATAGCGGAATACCGGTGGGGTCGGGCGCGATGAAGAAGTCGTTCGACTGCACGAACATCGTCGCGAAGCTCAGGTAGTGACCCGGGGCCGCGCCGAACGAAACCTCGTACGAGTCACCTGGGAAAGCGGGTCCAGGACGATCTGCGCCTTCTGGAGTATCGAATGCACCAGCCCCAAACACGCCCGAAGGCTCCGAGATGGCTTCGATGGTGAGCTCGAACGTGACGGCGCCTGCGGCCTCGGTATCCGAATCGTCGGTGTCGCCATCGGTGTCGGTGTCGTCGCCCGCCGAGTCCGTATCGTCACCCGCCGAGGGGTCCGTCGTCGACGGGTCCGTCGTCGAGGGATCGGTGCTGGAGGGATCGGCGTCGCCGGTCGATGCATCGGAGCCGTCGGACTCTCCACTTCCACCGCCCGAATCACACGCGGGCAAAGCAAGCAGGGAGGTCGACAACAAGAAAGAAAGTCTGCGCATGTGTATCTCGTTTCACCGAGCGACCGTGTGGAGTGGTCGCGGTGTCGAGGGGCCGTAGTGAGACCGAGGTGACGCGGTTACCGAAAAAAAGAGCGAAGGGACGGACCGTCCCATCGAACAACCACGAACAGCGCCGCCGTGATCGACAGGACGGCGCGACGTTCAACGTACGACTCAGTTGTTTTCGAGCAGTCGCCGCGCGACTTCTTCACCAACCGATACTATCGACAGCATCCCAACGGGTACGAAGCCCGTAGTCCGACGCCTTGAAGCCGCACATCTCGCTCGTGCGCGCACGCCAATGCATCGGTGCGAAACTGCGAAGTGCCGTCGAGACGCTCGCAGTCTTGGGTGCGTTCGAGCAACTCCACGGCGAGATCACCGGTGATGGCAGCGCTCTCGGGCGGCACGCACACGCTTGCCGACGAGGCCGCAACACCAATGGAGGCGGTGTGGCGCGAGCGGTGTTTCGCCCGGCGTGCACGGCGTGCCGATCCATCGGCCCTCTTCGTTGGCGGAAATCGGCTCACAGATCAGCTCGCTGTCCGGGCAGCAGTCGCCGCTGTCGATACAGTCGGCATCGCAATAGCCACCCGCCGGGGATATGGCTCCGCAGAACCCTTCACAGCTGCCCGCGAAGGCCGCCGAGCTCTCGTCGCGCCCTGCCGGCTCAGCCGCGTCATGGCCGCCGAGTACGAGCGAGCTCGCAAGCACCCGGAATCCTGCCATTTGCTTGGGGCCAACCGTCGCCATCAACCCGCGTTGTCCTCGTGGGGACCACGGGCCGTGGAGGTTCCCGAGATACGAAGATCGGCCACGGTAGAGCACAAACCAGCCCCGCTCTGGATGAAACGAAGACGAAGCTGAAACCAACGCAGACCTGCGCCGTACAACCAAGTGAAGGAGACGAGACTGGTCCGCAGTCTCTTCAAACGGGAGTCAGTTCGATGTCCTCGTTGATCGCAGCACAAACGCACACGACGCTCTCACGGCGCACCATTCGGATTCAGGCAATCGATGCACGCCCCTCCGCAGCACCCGCCTGGGCTGGCGCTGTCCTCAGCCTCGCAGCGGTCGCCGCATCCATCGCCGCATTCGCGCTCTAGCGCCGGGGCACGGAGGAGCGCCGACGAGCTCGCTCGAATCGTCCGCCAACGTCTTGCGGCCGTCAGGACCGCTGAAGCATGACCATCGGCCGACCCGTCTCAGGGTCACGCGAGACGTGCACCTGCCAGGGTCGGCAGCACACGTCGCAGTCCTGCACCATCGAACCTTCGATGTCGACGTCGACCCAGAGGTCGAGCTGCTCGTAGCACCACGGACACGTCACCGGCACGGTCTCGCCCATGCCCGAACCGTATCAGGCGGCGCCCAACCGAGCCCCGATCAGGGCGCCACGGTCGCCATGTCGCCGTCGAGGACGCCACGGAACCAGTCGGCCATCGACACACCCGACGTTTCGGTCGAATAGAACGCCGGCGTAGTCGACCAGGTGTGGGTCTCACTGTCGATGATGAACTGCGCGAAGCGGCCCTCGAGACGCTCGCTTCGGAGGGCCGAGAGAGCTTCAGTGTAGACCTGGGTTCCCAGGTCCGGCACCCCCACGTCGGACGCACAGTCGTCGTTGCCAAACCCGTAGAACAGTCGGAGGATCTGGTCCTTGTCCGACGCGATCATTGCAAAGCGAACGTCGCCGTAGCGCTCGGGCAGATACGTGAACAAGCTGGACAGCCCACCGCCGTCGGGCTGCGAGCAGTTGGAGCATCCGGCCGGAAGCAAGCCATCGAACCCCCAGCGTTCGCGTAGCTGCGGCTGCAAGCACGGGTTCAAGAATGCATCGGGCAGGATGACGCCCGAATCGTCGAGCAGCAGCGTGTCGGCCTGCGGCCAACCAGCTCGGATGTACGGGAAGTTGACCAGTGCACCGAGCCCGCCGGCGCTGGTGCCGAGCACGACGAGCTGTTCGGGGTCGGGGAAGGTGGGCGCGATTCGATCGAGCGCGGCCAGCACGTTGTGGTGACCGACGAAGTTCCAGGTCTCGTCGGTCCCCTCGATGCTCGACTCCCCGACCGTTCCGGCATGCACGTCGCCCGTGCAGTAGGGAAAGTAGATGACGTTGTAGTCCTGCAGCGGATTGTCGTCGCGCGTGAAGTCGAGGACGCCGTCTGGGTTGAGGCCGATCGCGTCGATGCCCGTGGCCATCAATCCACTGGTGAGGCTGCAGGTCGTACCATTGAAGCACGCGCCACCCCCCTTGAAGTAGAGAACGAGCTTGCTCGACCCCTCGACGCGACGCACACCCACGCCACTTTGAACGCCGCCGTTGCAAGCCATGCCGTCGATGTCGACAAAGTGCCATCCCCCGTCGATGGGCACGTCGAGCGGTGCACCGTCGTAGGGGTCGACGAGCGGACCGCTGCTGCTGCTGCTGCTTTCGTCACCCGACGATGACCCGACGGCCGTCGACGCCGATGCATCTGCCGAGGTCGTGCTGCCGCTTCCGCTTTGAGCACCCGTGGTGGAACTTCCCACCGCGTCGGCTGCCTCGCCGCCGTCGCCACAGCCACCAACGCCGACGCTCAAGCACAACAGCCCGCCGCACACCCACCCTCGCATGGCGGCAGCATAGCGGCGTGCGCTCGCAGCCATCAACGCGTCGAATCGGAGGAAACGCCCACCCGTGGTGTACAGTCGTGATCGTCGTGCCGAAGAAGGTTCACGTCGCGCTGGAGCCCGAGCAGCTCCTGCAGCAAGAGGCTCACCTGGAGCACGGCGGCATGCTCGTGCCCTTCGAGGGTGACGCGCCGGCGCCGATGACCGACATCGAACTCTCGCTCGAATCGGCCGGCGGCAAGGCCCAAGTGCATGCTCGCGTCGTTCACGTCGGAGGAGACGGCACGGTCGGCCTCGCCTTCGACGACATTCCTGCAGCCCGCAAGCGCCTCGACCCTCTGTTCCAGCGCGCCCGCGCAGGGGGCGGCGGCGCAGACAACCTACGCCTTCGCATCACGCGAATGAACTCGCTCGAGAAGCAGGAGCTCGCGCTCACCGGCGATCGACCAGCGCGCATGGCGATCCTCAAGGACTCCAACAAGGCGCTGCACAGCCTGCTGCTCAAGAACCGAAAGATCACGTCGGAGGAGATCCGGATGATCGCAGCGTTCCGCAACGCAAACCCCGACGCGCTCGGCAAGATCGCGCTGAACAAAGACTGGGTTCGAGACCCCCGTATCGTCACGGCGCTGGTCTCGAATCCGAAGACGCCGCCGCAGGTCGCGATTCGGCTACTCGACAAGGTCGCCCGCACCGAGCTACGCCGGCTGGCCAAGGGCGTCGACGTCCCGCCTGCCATTGCTCGGGCTGCCCGGCGCAAGCTCGGCTAGAGCGCATCTCGACAGACGCGAGACGCTACCGGACGAGCGGGTCGAGCTTGAGGACTTCGGCGGGGGAGCCCCCAGCGACCACGATGGACCCCTGCGGACCGAGGGCGAGCATCTTTCGCCGCTCTCCTGCGTAGGACCAGTCGAAGTCCGTTTCGAGGATCCAGCCGTCGCGTTCGTCGGGGAAACGACCGCGGAGGTCTCGGCGCCCGTTGATGAGCCAACGGCCCTGTGGATCGACCACAAACCCGTGGAGGTTGCGCTCATCGTCGACACCGAGCGCCGGGTCGGAGTCACACCCCGCATCATCGCACGCAAGCACCCATACCGGCTCGTCACCACCTTGTCGCAAGCGACCCACGGCGAGCACCGTGCCCTCAGGGTCCACGGCGAGCATGTCGCCCGTGACGCGGTCCCCGAAGTTCAGTACCTCGGTCCACCGAGCGCTGCCGTCGGGAGAATAGGTGAGGAGCACGCCCGCATTCTCGGGGCCGTAGCCATCCGTGGCTCCAACCGCGTAGAGCGTGCCGTCGTGCAGAAGCACGTCGTGCAATCGGCGAACGCCACTGGGCGAGCGCCGCCAGACTTCGGAGCCCTCGGTCGAGTACCGCCAGAGCAAGCCGCCTTCCGAGTCGGCTCCGACCACGTAGAAGCCATTGGCGTCGAGGGCGAGCGCGAGCCCCTCGGAACTGGGAACCTCGGGCTCGATGAAGAACCAGTCGACGGTACCTGTCTCGACATCGATGCGAACGCGAGTCGCCCGGGGCAGCGACCACTTGTCGCCATCTCCCTGAAGGCCGACCCCGTACAACCCCCCGTCCGCGCCGCAGGCAAGATCGTGCACGACCGTTGCGTGGTTGCCACCCTCGCCAAAGGTCGCCGTCCAGAGTTCGTCTCCGTCTGGCGTCAGCAGCGATACATGCGCTGCACCAGGGTCGAGGGACGTCGCCCGCGAGGTCGCGACCGCGATGCGTCCATCGTCGAACGTGCACAGGGCGGTCGCGTGCCCGAACCCAACCGACGTTCTCCACGCTTCGGCAGGCGCCGGAGGCTCGATCGGGCCATCACCGGAAGACGAACCCTCGTCGTCTTCCGCTCCGCTCGACGAGGACGAGCTCGCGCCCTCGTCGACGGCCCCGCTCGTTGAAGACCCGGCCTCACCGGTCTCGAAGCCGCCCTCGTCCTCCAACTCTCCACTAGAGCTCGACGATGGCTCGGTCGAGGGGTCGGATGGACCACATCCCGTCGCGGTGATGCAGAACGCGGGTACGAGGAGCCAATGGGGAGGCGGCGTCACGGCTCAACCAGACCCTCCCAAGGCACGGGAGATTCACCGCAACTTGTGAACCTGTCGACAGGCTCACACGGTGATGCATTTTGCAGCGTTGCTCGGGCCGGCCGGCTCGGAACAGTCCTCAGTTTCGGCGCTTGCACGGTCGAACACACCGGTCGGGGCTACTTCGGTTCCCCAACGCAGATGTCGTTGACGCAAACGAAGCCCTCCATGCATTCGTCGGGCTGCGGAGCACAGTCGCACCCGGGCTCTCCGGACTCACATGCCGTGGAGACCATGCAAACGTCGAGATTCACGAAGCAAACTAGCCCGTCCTCGCATTGCCCGTCTTCCGTGCACCCACAGCCAGACGTACCGGTTCGGCAAACGGGGTCGCCTCCGGTGCTCGAACTGCCGCCGGTTTCGGAACCCGTTGCAACCGAGCCCGTTTCGGTTGATTCGGTTGTGCTCGTCACGTCGGCTGGACCAGTCGAACTGTTGGCATCCGGCGTGTCTTCATCCCCGGATGTCCCCGAGGACGAACCGCTCGACACCGTGTCGGAACTCGTCCCCTCGACCTGACTCGTTGTCCCTGCAACGTTCGGTTCATTCGACACAACGGCATCGCCACAGCCCGGGAGGGCGAACAGGGGAACGAACAGCGCTCGTCGGATCTTCACGGGGACTGCATGTAGCAGCGAGCCCTCGCTACGCAAGGACGACGAGCACAGCGGTCCCGCCGGCCAACGAGCCCCTACAAGGGTGAGGGCGTGTCGATGGTGCCGCTGATCGTCATGCGTTCACGGTCCTCGAGTTCGGTGCTGCCTTGCTCGGCGATCAGCGTCCCTTCGACCGTTCCCGTGAAGCGGTCCCCGTCGGTCTCCGTGATCGTGAGCATCGTCGTCTCCGTGATGTTTGGGTTGTCGGTAAAGCTGCTGAAAGCGAGCGCCGGAGATCCTCCGCCAGCGGGACTGGTGACACGAACGTCGAGTTCGGTCTGAAGCGTGGACGTCGTCAGGGGGCCGGGCGTCTCGATCGTCACGATGAGGGTTCGATCCCCGCTCTCCGTGCTCACGATGAGGGAGTGCGTACGCGTGTCCTCTTCTTCGAGGATTCGGTAGTTCGTCCCGGAGTTGAAGATGAAGGTCTCGCCACCGAGGACCAGCTCGGCAACGACCTCGCCGTCCGCCTCATCGTCGCCCGTGTCGAGCGTACCCGTGAACATGTCGTCGCCCCCCCCGCCGTCGCAGGCCAGCGGCATCAGACAGGAGAGTGACAGAGCGATCGCGTAGATGTGCTTGTGCATGGCAGTATTCGTGTCGCCCTTGCCGAATCCCGGCCGCGTGCCGGCACTCGACTCGAGCGACTGCCGAAAGCGACTGAGCGACGAGGTGCGCACCGCGGGGTTAGTTCCCGAACCGTCGAACGTGATCACGACTTTTTTCGCCTGGGTTCAGAATCGCTCCCCAACCCCGGAGGTCCTGCTCCTATGACGTCAGTCCGAAGAGAAACCCGAGATTCGCGCCCCTTGGAGAGAGCAGCAGCAGCGACGGAAAGCTGACCAAGCAACCCCAGATGCAGCGCGGTCGCTTCCACGGCCGCGTTGTCGACGCTGTACGTGCCCCCGAAGATCAGCGGCAGGCGAAACGCCATGTGCTCGTCCTCGGAGGTACGCA
>CAYSPB010000003.1:0-44785 GCA_964432695.1 uncultured Nannocystaceae bacterium | reverse complement strand
CCCGCACGACGAGCCAGGAATCGGAGAACGCCCGAATCACGGCCAACACGGTGACGATGATGACCTACGATGCAGCCCGGGCGCGACGGGTTGCCGCGGGGCTGGACGGCGGGCACTGATAGTCTCCGGGCATGTTCGCGGCGTCAGCCCTTCTCGTGCTCGCAGGCTCGCTCGCGGTCCCGCAGTCCGCTCCGCTTCCCGTGATCGGAGGCGATGTGGCCGACGCGTGCGAATGGCCGATGACCGTGCTGATGTCGGGGTGCAGCGGCACGTTGATCCACCCCGAGATCGTGCTGTACGCGGCGCACTGCCCAAACACCGGCGCAATCCGTTTCGGTACGACCGGCGGTGAGCGAACCGTCGCGACCGAGTACTGCGCAGGCGCACCCGAGTACCCCGCGACGGGCTTCGACTACGCCTACTGCAAGCTCGCCCAGCCGGTGACTGATGTGCCGATCGTGCCCATCATGATGGGGTGCGAGCGCGAGCAGCTGCCGGTGGGAACGCGCGCGTGGCTGGTTGGCTTCGGCAACACCTCCAACGCCGGCGGCGGTTTCGGCACCAAGCGCTGGATCGAGGGCGATGTCGCCGGCTTCCCGGCGGACGGCAAGCAGATCGGAATCTTCTATGACGACCCCGACACCGGAATCTGTAACGGCGACTCGGGCGGGTCGGCGTATGCCCAGCTCGACGACGGAAGCTGGCGCCTATTCGGCATCGCGTCGACGGTGCCTGGTTCCTGCGGCGGAAGCTCGCAACACGTCCCCGCGTGGGCGGCAGTGCCTTGGATCGAAGAAGACGCGGGGGTCGACATCACGCCCTGCCACGATGCAGATGGCGCGTGGAACCCGGGCCCCGACTGCGGCTCGTTTCCCACCAACCCCGGCAGCGACAACGGACTGAGCTGGGCGAGCGGGTGCGGGCCCGGACCGGTTGGGCCCGTGGGCGAAACCTGCGGCGCAGCGAACGGCGAGCCGCAGGACCTCGAGGTTCCCACGGTCGACTTTCTCGAGCCCGCCGCGGGTGCATACCCCACCGGGTTCGAAACGCGTATCGAGCTCGACGTCACCGACGCGTCCGGCATCCTCGACGTGTCGATCGCCTTCGCCGACGAGACGCAGGCATTCTTCGAGACGCCGCCATACGCGATTCCCAACGTCGTCTTTCCCGACGGTACCTGGGAGATCACCGCGACCGCGCGCGACTGGTCGGGCAACGTGACCGAGACCACCGTGACGATCGAGGTCGGTGATGCGGCTGCTGACTCCGGCGGCGCCGCGTCGACTGGTATTGATGAGGGCAGTAGCGGCGGCGCCGGTGAGACCGGCATCGATCCCGAGACCAGCGCTGGGACGGGTGCCCCTTCGGACGGCAGCGGGGACACGGCCGACGTCGAGACGACCGGTGATGCGAGCTCCTCGAGCGGCGCTGCTGCATCCGATGGAGACGAAAGTGGCTGCGGCTGCCGGCACGAGCCCGCCGGAGGCACGCCGACCTTCGCGTTCGGGCTGCTCCTGCTGAGCCTTCGCCGCCGACGCTGACTTCAGCGCGGCGCTGCAACCACCGGCCTCGCCTGCGACGAGTACAACCCCTCTGACGACATCCGGGGCAACACGCCCTGCGGTGGTCTCAACGAAGCGCGGAGCTAGTCCAGCTCGATGTCGGCGTCGAGGGTCTGCTCAACCAGCGTGACGTCGACTTCGAGCTGGCGGGCGATGTCGCGAAGCACGGCACGCTCGGCTTTGTCCGCGTGTCCGTCGGCGAGCGCGATGAGGCACAGGTCCCGCAGAAGCTGGGCCCGGCGCGCGACGGGAGCCTCGGCCTTGGCGTCGCGAATCCGTGAGGGCAGGTCGTCGCGCAGCGCGTCGATGCTGAGCTTGTCGCTGACGGTGCCCTCCCCGAGGAGGTCGTCGAGCGCCTCGGCTTCTTCTTCGGAGACGCCGTTCGATGCAGCGGCGACCATCATGCCGCCCGCGAGCAGGACACGACGGAGCGCGCGGCCCTGATCGGTCTTGGCCTTGAGGTAGCCCGGTTCCATGATGCCCATGACGGCGCTGACGTCGAGCTCCATCGCGTCGGTGGAGGTCCCGCCCTCGGTCATCACCTCACACTTGGCGAACAGCTGCGCAGCCTTGAGGCGAAGCGGGCTGAAGGGGTGTGTGGAGAACCACTCGCTGCGATCGCGGTCGTCCCCCTTGGCGATTCCGTCGGCTTGAATCTCTTCCATCTGCGCGAGTAGGGCATCGATGGCGAGATTGGTCTTGGTCCCGCGGAGGCCCGAAGCAAGCTTGAACAGGCCCCGCCCGACAGCCTCGATCGAGCCGGCGCAGTACAGGCCCGCTCGGTCGGCAGACACCTCGGCGAACCGCGACCACGAGAACAGCTGGAGCGCGGTCGCGGGGCGGATCTTGGTGCCCTCGAGCACGGCTCGAACCGGCAGCGCATGGTGGTCGAACTTGTGGTGACCCAGCTCGTGGCCGACCACGTACAGCAGCTCTTGCTCGTCGAACACCTCGAGGATCTGCGAGCTGAACAGCAAGAACACTCGGCCGTCCTCGGGCTTGACCACCGCGGCGTTGCACTGCGCGCTCGGGTAGACGTAGGGCTCGAACTTCGAGTCGAGCGAAAGTCGTTCCTTGCACTGATCGATCATCGCGTGCAGGTCGGGCGCGAGCGCCGGCGTGAGCCGCACCGAGGTCGCCAACAGTTGGCGACGAACCTTGATCTGGTCGCTGTCCTCCAGTGCCGATTCCGCCGCCCGACGAACATCAGCGTTCTTCATGAGCGTTTCAAAGAGATGCAGATCGGCTTGTGCGCGGAGCGAGGGATGAGCGGCCACGTCGGGATGATAGCCGAGGAACGGCCTAGAAGCCGGGTTCGAACGGCGTCCGGGGCGTTTCCCGTCCCGCGGGCCTTTCCGGGCTTTGGCCATCGGGGCAGCCTGCGTCAATACTGTTGCGGGGTGTCGGGGGAGTCGGGACACGGCGGGGCAACGCTCCCCAACTTGAGCGAAGACGGGCGACGGATCGATCGCGCGAAGCTGCTCGCGGCCGTCGAGTCCCGGCTGTTCGACAAAGAGGAAGAACCGATCCGTTTGGGTCGCTACACGCTGGTCGAGAAGATCGGTCGCGGCGGCTTCGGGATCGTGTATCGGGCGCACGACCCGGCGCTCGATCGGCCCGTCGCGATCAAGCTGCTCCGCTCTCGCAAGCGAGAGGACGGCTTCGGTGGCGCGGAAGCCCTGATCCGAGAGGCCCGCATGGCCGCTCAGCTGCAGCACCCCAACGTCGTGCGCATCTTCGACGTGGGCCAGGTCGAGGGAAAGAACACCGCCTACGGGGCGGACGTGTTCATCGTGATGGAGCTGCTGGACGGGGAGCCGCTGTACACGTGGCTCAGGCACTCCACGCCCACCCACGAGCAGATCGTCGAAATCTACCTGAAGGTTGCCGACGGCTTGGCTGCCGCCCACCAGCATCGCATCGTGCACTGCGACGTGAAGCCGGCCAACGTGTTCATCACGCGCGATGGCCGGGTCAAGGTGCTCGACTTCGGCTTGGCGCTCCACAGCTCGCAGCGCATGTCGACGCTCAGTCGTACAGGCGACCGAGAGTCGGGCGGAGAGTCGAAGCGGGTGGTTGCCGGGACGCCGATGTACATGGCGCCCGAGGCCCATGAAGGTGGAGAGCTGGACGCTGCGGCCGACCAGTACTCGTTCGGCATGGCGTTGATCGAGTCGCTCGCCGGGGCCTATCCGTTCGCGTACGCGACCAAAGACCAGCTCCCGACCGCCAAGCTCGATGGCGTGCCGGGCCGCTGGCTGAAACACCGCGAGGTGCCGCGTGGGCTGGTCGACGTCCTCACGCGGGCAACGAGTCCCCACGCGGTCCACCGCTACCCGGGCATGGACTCGCTCGCGACCGAACTCCGTCGGTGGCTGCATCCGTCAGCCCTACGGCGCTCGCTCATGGCCGTGGGATTCCTGCTCGTCGGCTCGGGCGCTGCGTTCGCGGCGACCCGCGAGCCTCCGCCGTGCGAACCCCCCGTCAATGCGGCCACGGAAACCTGGGAACGCCAGCGTGCAGACGTCGACGCGCGGTGGGGCCGGTCGAAAATGGCGTACGCCGAGCAGGGTCGCGTACGGTTCGGCACCGAGATCGACGCGTTCGTCGAGTCGTGGACGACGGCCGCCACGACCCTATGCGCTCCCGAAACCCGCTCCGATCCGCGTGTCGATGCCGGCCGCGTCTGCCTGCGCGAGCGGCTTGGCCGCCTCGAAGCCGTGCTCTCGATGGTCGACGACGCCGACGATCGCATTCTGCTGCGCGCGCCTCGACTGGTCTCGCAACTCGTGCCGCCGAGCCACTGCTTGGACCCCGACCGGCAAAACGAGCTGCCGCCTACGCCCGAAGACCCGCGTGAGCGCCTCGAGGTGGCCGAGATTCGAGACCTGCTCTCCAAAGCTCGTGCTCACCACGCAGCGGGCACCTTCGACGCGGGCATGCGTCTGGCCAAAGAGGGACTCGCCCGCGCGACCGAAACGGGCTTCGAGCCGACACGTGCTGAAGCCATGTACGAAGTCGGACTGCTCGCGGTTTCGCTGGGCAACCTCCAAGAAGGTGCCGAGTATCTCGAACAGGCATACCTCAACGCCGAGGGGCGCAAGCACGATCGTCTCGCGGCAGCATCCTCGGTCCGCTTGGTCTCGGTCCACGGTCGCCACTTGATGAATGAAGAGCTCGCACGCGAGTGGGCCCGGCGAGCCGAGTACGCTTTCACACGTCTCGCCGACAACACGAGGCACCGTGCCTCACTCGCATACAACCTCGGCCTGGTCGAGCACGCGTCCGGCTCGCTGGACCTCGCGCGAGACCGCTTCGAGCAGGCGCTCGAGCTCTACGAGTCCCTCCACGAAGAGCAGGACGCCACGATCTGTCGCATGGCGCTGGGCGTCATCGAGCACTCGCAGGGGCATCCCGAGAGAGCGATCGTATTCTTCCAGGACGCCTATGCCGAGACCCGCGCGACGCTGGGATTGGACCATCCAGACACGGCGACGGCGCTGAGCAGCCTTGCGGGAGTGCAGTCCGGCATGGGCCAGATGCAAGTCGCCCGCGAAAACCTGCTCACGGCACTCGACATCGTGGAACGTACCCTCGGCGACGAGCATCACATCGTCGCGAGCACGCTGATCAACGTCGGCGTCGTGGAGTTCGATCTCGCCAACAACGCCGAAGCACTCGTCCACCTCGAGCGCGCGCTGGAGATCTACGAAGCGTCACTGCCCGAAGGCCACCCTCGGATCGCGATCGCCGTGGAGAACATCGCGGCTGTACACACGCGTATCGGTGACTACGAGAACGCCCGCGCTGGCCACGCCCGGGCGCTGGCCATGCGGAAGGCCCACCTCGACGAAAAGAATCCGCTCATCGCGAACGCTCACGCCAACCTCGGCCTTGCCCTCGCTCACCTCGGCCGGCACGACGAGGCCGAAGAGCACTTCGATGCGTCGCTCGAGCTGCTTCGCTCCGTGGACGCCGAAGCCGATCGCGCCAGCGTGCTGCTTCGTCGCGGCAAGGCCCGAATTGTCGCTGGACAGGTGCCCATCGACGATCTGAGGGCTTCCATCGCCGGCTTCGAGCGAGGACGACCGACGCCTCAGCTGGCTGAAGCGCGGTTCGAACTCGCGAAACTGCTCGCCGACCGGGACCGGGCCGAGGCGATCGAGCTGGCGCGCGCAGCCCTGGGCGTGTTCCTTTCGATGGACGCGACCACCCGCGCGAAGCCGGTTGAAGACTGGTTGAACGCTCATCCACAGCCGGAGTGAGGTAGTCTGAATGGACTTGGAGCCCGACGATCGACAGCTGCTCGACGGGTGGCGTGGCGGCGACGCTGCGGCGGGAAACGTGCTCGTGCGTCGACACTTCGACGCCGTCGCGCGCTTCTTCGAACGCCGCGTCGAGGCCCGACATCTCGAAGAGCTGGTCCAGAACACCTTCGTCGCGGCGGTCGAATCTCGGGACCGCTTTCCCGACGACGTCGCGTTTCGTGCCTACCTGCTGGGCATTGCGCGCAACAAACTCCTGATGCACCTGCGCTCTCGCAGGACCCGGGGCGACGCGACCGAGCTGTCCTCGGACCCGGTCGCAGGCTCGACCCTGCATCCCAGTGGCTTCGCCGCCGCGCGCGAGGAGCAGGTCGTTCTGCTTAGAGCGCTTCGTACGCTCGACCTCGACCTGCAGATCGCGCTCGAGCTCTTCTATTGGGAAGACATGGGCACGGCCGACATCGCGATCGCGCTCGACATCCCGCGCGGCACCGTCAAAACGCGCCTGGCCCGAGCCCGGGCCCGCTTGAAGGAAGCCATCGAGGCACAGGCTTCATCGCTGGCGCTCGCCACTTCGACCGTGGGAGACCTCGACCGGTGGGCCCGCTCGATTCGCGGCAAATTCGACGCCTGACCGCCCTTCCGTCGAGCAGCACGGCGGCATCGCCGGGGCTGCTCCGCGGCGGAGGCGAGGCCAGTCTGCGACGAGGCTAGCGGTGCCGTAGTGCTCGGCTTGGCTGACAGACAAGCAACGACGACGACGACGGCGTTGCCCGACGCAGGCGATCGGTTCACGGGTATGCTCCGCCGCAGTGCTTTTGACGCACATCATCTTCGATTGGGACGGCACGCTGGCCGATTCCAAGCAGAAGATCGTCGGCTGCCTTCGGCGCGCGTTCGAACAGCTCGGCGCGGCACCGCTGTCCGATGAACGCCTCGCGAGCATCATCGGGCTCGGGCTGCCTGAGTCGGCGCGAGCGCTGTACCCCAACGCCGACGATGCTTTCGTCGAGGGCTTCGTACAGCGGTACCGAGAGCTATGGCTCGCCCCAAACGCTGGACCTGCTTCGGTTTTTCCCGGCACGAGAAACGTGCTCGAAACGCTGCGCGACCGCGGGCTCACGCTCACCGTTGCGACCGGCAAGAGCCGTCGTGGTCTGGAGCGAGAGCTTCGCGAAACCGGGCTGGGCGCATGCTTCATGGCAACGCGCTGCGCAGACGAGACCGCCTCGAAGCCCGATCCCCGCATGCTGCACGAGCTCTTCGACGTGACCGGGACCACCGCTTCGCAGTCCGTGATGGTCGGCGATAGCGAATGGGACCTGCGCATGGCCGGCGACGCTGGCGTACGAACGATCGCGGTCAGCTACGGCGCGCAGCCCATCGTTCACCTGCGCAGCTTCGCCCCAACCGCTTCCATCGACGCGATCACCGAGCTTCCAGCCGCACTCGACCGGCTGCGCCTCTAGCCGCGCCGCGGCTCGGCCCACGCAGTGCCGATCCCGCGGCCCCGACGTAGCGACGAAGGATCCGGCGAAGCCGTCGCATCACGAAGGACCCATCGGTCTCGATGAAGTAGTGCGCTCCGGGAAAGACGTGCGACGAAAACGCTCCTTCCGTCATCGTTCGCCACGCTTCGACGGCGTACCGAGGCACGGCGTCATCTCGTAGACCGGCCAATGCGACCAGGTCACACGCCAACGGTGCGCTCGTTTCATACTGGTAGCCATCGTTCGCAACCACGTCTGCGAACGTCGTCTCTCGGAACCGGACCATCAGCTCCGCATTCGCGGCGACGTCCGACGGCGTTCGAACCCCATATCGAGTTTCGAGCGCCTGCCAAAACCCATCGCGACCCAGCGTGCTCAACTTCGGCTCGTCGAGCGCCACGACCGGTGCCTCTCTCCCGGAAACGACGACCAACTTCGGCTGGCGGATTCCGAACGCCCTCGACGCCTCGATGCGCCGCGCCACTTCGAACGCGAGCACGGCTCCGAAGCTATGGCCGAGCAAGCCGAAGCCCCCCTGCGTATCGTCGGCCGCGATCGCGGATGCAATGCGCGTGGCAAGGTCGCCGACATCGGTGCTCGCGGGCTCGGCGATTCGCGCCCCACGACCAGGCAGCATCACCGCCCGAAGGTCGACGTCCGCACCCAGTCCCGCCGCCCACGGCCGAAAAATCGCCGACGCGCTGCCGCCGGCGTACGGCAGGCAATACAGCGCGAACGCGGATTGCTTGCGAGGTCGAAACCGCTGGAACCAGACGTCTGGATCTTCGGACCGCGTTCCGTCCCCAGCGTGGGCGTCTCCAAGCGGCATCAGCGACCTCCCCGCCGGCGGCGCATCATCGCCGCACGTCGCTGCGCACGAGCGCGGAGACCTTCGCCGTCATCGTCCGCCGCCTCGGGCGTGGTTTTCGCTTCGATGGCCGTCGCCATCTTTCGAACCGTCGAGTGCTCGAACAGTTCGACCACTCCGAGTTGAACCCCCGTGACGTCCAGCAGCTCTGCGGCCAGTCGGACGACGGAGAGCGATGTGCCGCCCACGTCGAAGAAGTTTGCGTCGACCCCGAACGCCTCGACGGGCAGCTTCAGGACCGCCGACCAGGTCTTGGCGATCGTCATCTGCAATGGCGTCTCCGGCGGGACCGCGTCGGTGGCAAGTGCCGAGCGAACTTCGAGTGCGGGCAAATCTCGCGCCGAGACCTTCCCGTTCGGGGTCAGCGGGATCTCGTCCAGCGCGACGATTCGGTCGGGGATCATGTGCTCGGGCAGAGCGCGCTCCAACGTATCGCGAAGCACGTCTTCGTCGAGCGCCACCCCGTCCTGTAGGACGACGTACGCCGCAATGAGACACGCGTCATCGTCCGCCTGGGCTGCCGCCGCACCCGTACTCCCTCGCCGATGCACCGCGACATGGGAGGCTCGCACGTCGGGATGTTGGTCCAGATGGCTCTGGATCTCGCCCAGTTCGATGCGAAAGCCTCGAATCTTCACCTGAGAGTCTTCTCGACCCTGGAACTGGATCGTTCCATCGGCGCGGTAGCACCCGAGGTCGCCGGTCCGATACAGCCTCACGCCCGTCTCGGGATGACGAATGAAGCGATGCTCCGTCTGCTCCCGATCGCCGACGTAGCCGAGCGCAAGCCCGTCGCCACCGATGTAGAGTTCCCCCGTCGCCCACGTCGGTCGCGGTTGCAAGGACGCATCCAGCACGTAGAAGGCCTGGTTTGCCAGAGGGACGCCGTAGGGGACGCTGGTCCAGTCCTCTTCGATCGCCTCGATCGGGTGATGGATCGACCAAATCGACGCTTCGGTTGCGCCTCCGAGGCTGTACAAGCGGGCTTCGGGCGCTGCCACCTGAATCCGCGGTGGTAGCCGAAGCGGGATCCAGTCTCCGCTGAGCATCACGACCCGCAGCGACCGCAGTGCCCCCGCAGCTTTTCCTTGCTGACTATCGACGAGCATCGACATCAAGGCGGGCACGCTGTTCCATACGCTGACGCCATGCCGCTCGATCGCCCGAGCCCAGCGCTCGGGGTCCCGCTCGGCACCGTGGCCGGCGTAGACGATGGCACCGCCCGCACCGAGCACGCCGAACACGTCGTACACCGAGAGGTCGAAGCTGAACTTCGCAAGGGCTAGAACGCGATCGTCCGAAGTGATCTCGAAGCGATGGTTGATGTCGACGCAGGTGTTGTTCGCGCCCCGATGGTCGATCATCACCCCCTTCGGACGTCCGGTCGAACCCGACGTATAGATGATGTACGCGAGATCGTCGGGGCGCTGTCGGGGCTCAAAAAGGTCGATAGGTTCATCCGCCGGCACCCGCGCGAGTTCCTCGATGAACTCGAGTTCGACCGAATCCGGCCACTCGAGGTTGTCCCCGAGCCACTCCAGGGTCAGCACCGTCCGGACGTCGGCGCGTTCGAGTGAATACGCCACGCGTTCGGAGGGCAACGTTGGATTGACGGTGACGTAGGCGGCGCCGATTACGAGGACCGCATAGACGGCCACGACCCCCTCCCAGCCCGGCGTGGCGACGACGCCGACGCGGTCCCCGGGAACGACTCCCCGGTCCCGCAGCGCGGCGGCCACGTTCGCAACCCTCGAGAACAATGCCTCGTAGGACAGCGTTTCATCGGGAAGAATGACCGCAGGCCGATGCGGCGCGTCCCGAAGGGCCTGCAGCGCCTTCGAGTGAAGAAGGTCGGGTTCGATCGCGGACTCGGTGTCGTTGTACTGCCGGACGAAATCCCACTGGGCCCGTCGAACGTCGCCGAGCGCCGGTGTTCTCCACGCCTCGGAGTCCGTCGCCAGCCGCTGGAGCGTCGACGACAGTGCATCGAACATCATCGTCAGCAGTCCGGCGGGAAACGCCTCTTCGATCACGTCCCACACCACGTCGAGGCCGCCTGCGTACTCGTGAATGTGGCAGTCCAGCAGCACCTGTGACGTCTCTCCCTCTAAACACCCCAGCGTGCCGGCCCAATCGCTCGCAGGTTCCAAGTCGTCCATCCCGCTGGTGAAGACGACGGGCATCAAGACACGCTCCGCGCGCCGCCGGGTGAGGTTCGAGAGCACCTCCACGCCGCCCACGTCCGCGTGCTCGAGGTCTCGCCACATCTGCTCGGCGAGTGCCGAAGCGAGTTCGGAGAACGGCTGCGCATCACGAACGTGCACCTCGAGCAGGTTCGTCGAGGTGAAGTCACCAGCAAGTCGCGGCACGTCCGCGTGAACGGGGTAACGGCGAAACTGCGTGACGTTGATGCAGAAGTCCGGATTTCGAGCCCAGTGGGCCAAGACCGAAGAAAATGCAGCGCACACCGCCATCGCTGGCGTGATCCCGTGCACCTGCGCCCCTGCCTTGATTGCAGTCCACACCGAAGCATCCAGGCGCAACGCTCGATGTCCGCACCTCGGCTTGCGGAGCACCTCGGGATCGACGTGCTCCGCGAGCGGCAGCACTGGCGCCGGCGGCAACGAATCGAGCCGCGCATCCCAGTACGCCTGGGCCCGGGCAGCACGCTCGCTGCCTCGTACGCGCTTCTCGGCCGCCAAATAGTCTCGGTAGGACAACGTCAGCGGTGCGAGCTCCACGCCCGGCTCGCGATAGAACGCCCCCCAATCGCGGAAGATGACGCCCATGCTGAAGAGGTCGGCGATCATCATGTCGACGTTGACGTGAAGGCGAGTCGCGCCGCCATCGAGCAGGGACAACACCACCTCGAAGTGCGGCCACGTATCCACACTCGGCGCGCGGCTCGACAGCTCGGACTTCGTCTTCGCCAGCGCATGCTCCACAGCCGTCGCATCGGCGCCACGAAGGTCCTGGACGGTGATCGCGAAGTCCGGCGCCTGTTCGAGGATCCGCTGCTGGCCTGAGGGCAAGAACACCACGCGAAGCACATCGTGACGTTCAATGACCCGGCGCCAAGCCGCGTCGACCCGAGCCGGATCCAAGGCGCCGTCGAACTCGAAATAGAAGTGGGTCGCCATGCTGACCCACTCCACGGCATCGCTTCGACCGACCAGATACGCGTACTGAATGTCGTTGAGGTCGAAGGGAAGGTGCCGAGACTCGACGTCTGGCTCCACCATCGACACGCCGTCGGCGAGGGACGTCTGTTCCTGCCCACCACGAATGTGCTCAGCCAAAGCTTCGATCGAGCCCGATCGAAGCAACACGTCCATGCCGATCTCGACCGCGAAGGTTTGTCGGACACGCTCTCGAATGTCCAAACCGGAGACAGAATCGACTCCCAAGTCGAGGAGCGAGGATTCGATATCGATCTCCGCTGGAGAATGACCGGTCGCTGACGCCAGGATTTGGACCAGGTCATCGGAGATACGGCGGTCCTCGGCATCGCCGACGAGAAACTCGACACCGCGCGCCTCGGCGAGCGTCGCGTACGACTCATCGAGCAGCTCGAAGTCAGCCGCAGGCTGACCGGCCGCACCACGTCTGGGAAAGGCGCGGACGGTGTAGCGCTGCGGCAACCGCCCCTTTGGCAGCGTCAACGACTCGCAGCCACGGATCTGCGCAGAGATGCGACCGCGTGCCGAGTCGAACAAGCCGCCCGCCACGAGCCGAAGCGCTTCGAGAACGTCGGATGTCGGTCGTCCGTCTGAGGTTCGCTCGGACGTTGCCTCCAGAACCGCCACACTTCCATCCTCGTCCGACGTCCACGACACGATGTCCAGCAACTGCGGTGTTTCGACTGCCTCGACAGCGGATGCCCGCGGAGGTTCATCGTGCGACCGATTCGATGCATCTACAGACAGGCAATCGTGACGATGTCCGAGTGGTTCCATGAAGCCTCGGGTCATACGCACCGCAACCGAACCCGTTACCCGCGGATGTCGACAGCCCGTCCCAACGCAGGCCGATCATGAAATCCAATCAGCATCGATGAGTCTTCGGTTTCGCCGCGGCGAATGCAGTCGCTGACGTTGCCGGTTGGAACACAGAAAAAACGCCGTGGCTGGTCACCGACGAGAAACCGATGTTGTCCGACGTTCATCGACGACTCAGCTCACATCCTCGAGATGGGTAACCAGGCGGTTCGCATTGCGTAAGCCGGGTGCCATGAGTTCCAAAACACCCGTCGCGATCGTTGGACTTGGCTGCCGATTTCCCTCGGCGTCCGGACCGGATGCGTTTTGGGATCTGCTCTCCGAAGGTACCGACGCCATTCGTGACCTACCGGAGAGTCGACGCATCGACTGTGACCTGCCGAACGACCTCCAGGCCAGAGGCAGCTTTCTCGACGCGATCGATCAGTTCGATGCGCGTGCATTCAAGGTGTCTCCACGAGAGGCGCGGCAAGTCGACCCGCAACATCGGCTACTGCTCGAGGTCACGGCCGAGGCACTTGCCGACGCCGGCCTGACCCGCGCAATGCTCGAAGGCACCACCACCGCCGTCTATGCGGGCGTCATGTGGAACGACTACTTCCGCCTGCAAACGTCCGCGCCAGAGACGCTCGACGGTCACTCCATTCCAGGAGGACACCTTTCGTTCGCCGCGAACCGAATCTCCCACGTCTTCGACCTGCAAGGCCCCAGTATGGCGATCGACGCGGGCTGTGCGTCTTCCTTCGTCGCGCTGCACCTCGCCTGTCGCGACCTCCGACGCGGAGACGCCGACTTCGCCATCGTCGGGGGCGTCAACCTCAACCTCGCCCCTGACAATTTCCGAGCTCTCTACGCGGCGTCCCTGCTGGCACCCAGCGGGAAATGTCGAACCTTGAGTGCGGATGCGGACGGGTTCGTCGTGGGCGAGGGCGCCGGCGTGGTGGTGCTGCGACGCGCCGAAGACACGAAGCGGGACCGCGTCTACGCATACGTTCGGGGAACGTCGGTGAACCATAACGGTCGGGGGCCGTGGATCATGGCAACCGACCAGGCACGCCAAGAAGACCTGCTTCGTGCCGCGTACCGAGATGCCGACATCGACCCTGCCCACGTCGATGTGGTCGAGCTGCACGGCACGGCATCCGTCCAAGGCGACGCCCGAGAAGCGCGTGCTCTCGGTGCGGTCGTCGGCAATGCCAAGGGCCGGACCGCCCCCTGCTGGGTCGGGTCCGTGAAGACCAACATCGGACACCTGCTCTCCGCAGCCGGAATGTCGCAGCTCTTCAAGCTCGTCCTCGCCCTCGAGCACGAGACGGTGCCCGCGACCTTGCACCTCGAGCAGGTCAATGAGGAGGTTCCTCTCGACCAGCTCGGCCTACGCGTCCCAATCGCGCTGGAACCGCTGCGAAAGTCGTCCCGGAGCCTGTTCGCAGCCGCGACTTCGCTCTCGCTAGGCGGCACCAATGCGCACATCGTTCTCGAAGGCGCCTCATCCGATGCAAAGACCGACACCGACTCGCAACGTCGTCACGTGCTTCCGCTGTCGGTCCGTACCGAGGACGCGCTGCGGCCGTCACTCGAACGCACCCTGGCCTGGCTCGAACGGACCACGGCATCCGTGGAGGACATCACCTACACGGCGGCACTCCGGCGGAACCACGAGTCCGTCCGATTCGCCGTAACGGGAGCCTCGCGGACCGAACTCGCGTCGGAGCTACGCCGGGTCTTGAAAGACACCGACACTCCCGCCGCGCTGCTCGACGCTGCCCAGAGTCGACTCGCAGCCTCGAATGCGACGGCGTACGCGATCGGCCGCGCGTACATGGACGGTGAAGCCGTCGACTGGGGCGCCGTCACGGCGGACGAAGCGAAGCCCGTCTCTCTACCCTTTCCCGCGTGGCAACGAAGCCGCCGATGGCTCAAGCGAGCGCCCAAACCTGACGCCGTGTCGGCGCCGGCGAGGCGTGCGGACCACGGCGCGCTTGCTTGGACCCGACGCTCGCTCGCCCGACACGCCGAGACCGCCATTTGGGAGACCGTGGTCGACGTAGACTTGGTCTCCGAGGACGCACTCCTCGACGCCGCCGTCGCGCTCTACGAACGACACGTGGGGCACCGGCCCGAGCAGATCGAACGATACCGTGTGCAGACTCCGCTCTCGAACGAGCGCGGGGGACGTCGAACCATCCAGCTCAGCTTCGTGGCCGAAGGCGACCACGGACAGATGCTCGACGTGTCCAGCCGTGATGACCGCGTCGAGGGTGCTGCCTGGGAGCGCCACCTCGAGGCATGGCTGGGGTCCAAGGCTCGCCAGTAACGCACACCGCAGCACCACCGAGACCAGGAGCCACGATGGACTTCGAATGGAACGAACAGCAAGCCGACCTTCACGCCCAGACCCTGCGATTCTCGCGTTCGCTCAGTCGCGGCGCACGAAGACGCGATCGCGACCGCGTCTTCGCAGAAGAGCAGTGGCGTGCGTGTGGTGATTTTGGCCTGACCGGGCTGTGCGTCGGCGCCGAGTACGGTGGCATGGGCCTGAATGCGCTCACCACAGCGCGCGTCATGGAAGCCTTCGGAGAAGGCTGCGAAGACATGGGCTTGGTCTTCGCCGTAGCGGCGCACCTCTTCGCGTGTGCACAGCCGATCGCCGACCACGGAAACGACACACTCAAGCAGAAATACCTGCCCGGTCTGGCGTCGGGGTCGCTCGTCGGTGCGAATGCCATCACCGAGGAGCGCGCGGGGTCCGACGCCTTCGCCTTGTCGGCCACCGCGACCAAGAGTGGTCGCAGCTACCGCATCAACGGCACCAAGTCCTACGTCACGAACGCTCCCCAGTCCGATGTGATGCTCGTGTACGCATCGACCGAACCCAAGTACGGGCATCTCGGCATCTCGGCATTCGTCGTCGAGCGCCAAACGCCTGGGATCACGGTGGGCGAGCCGTTCGCGAAGATCGGGCTGAGCACGGCACACACCTCGTCGGTCTACTTCGACGACGTACAGGTCCCCGACACCGCGCGGTTGGGCAACGAGGGCGCCGGTGCGAGCATCTTCTCGGAGTCCATGGCTTGGGAGCGGTCGGCACTCTTCGCGGCCTACACGGGGCTTTCCGCGCGCACGCTCGCCACGGCGGTCGAACACGCAAAAGCTCGCAAGCAGTTCCGGAAGAAGATCGGCGCGTTCCAGGCGATATCACACAAGCTCGCCGACATGGCGCTCAGCCTCGACTCCGCTCGACTGCTGCTCTACCGGGCCTGCTGGCTCAAGGACAAGGGGCGCAGAGCGGCCAGCGAAGTCGCGATGGGCAAGCTCGCGGCAAGCGAGTCCGCCGTGCAAATCGCGTTGGGCGCCATCCAGGTATTGGGTGGAAGCGGCGTCGTGGCGGAGTTCAACGTCGAGCGAGCCCTCCGGGACGCGATCCCCTCCACCCTCTTTTCGGGTACGTCCGAGATTCAGCGCAACCTCATCGCAACGGAGTTGGGCCTGTGAGTGCGCATAGCCTTCACCGCCTCGTACTCGACGCCGCTGCGACCACGCCCGCTGGTGCGGCGGTCCTGGCCAACGGCGAGGCGTGGACCTACGCGGAGCTCGATTGCAACAGCGAGCGCGTCGCGTCCGAGCTGCGTGCACGTGGCGTCGGCCGTGGTGCACGCGTGGGCGTTTGGCTCGACAAGTCGCCCTGGGCGCTGGCAGCCATGCAGGGGGTTCTTCGGGCCGGTGCGGCATACGTGCCGATCGACCCCATGAGTCCCCCGGCCCGCGCGCGCCTCATCATCGACGACTGCGACATGGCCTGCGTCATCACCACGGAGACCAGGGCTGCAACCGCGTCCATTCCGCTCGCAAGCCGGATCGATGTCGCCTTGCTTCCGAGCGTTCGACCCGACGGCCTCGCCCCCGAGACGACAGGCGGAGACGACCTCGCGTACATCCTGTACACCTCCGGATCGACCGGCACGCCGAAGGGCGTCTGCATCTCCCACACGAACGCCCTCGCGTTCATCGAATGGGCCCACACCACGCTCGAGGCGACCCCAAAGGACCGCTTTGCCAACCACGCGCCGTTTCACTTCGACATTTCGGTCCTCGACATCTATGTGGCGTTCGCGGCCGCAGCCACGGTCGCGCTCATCCCCGAGTCTGCAGCGTACATCCCGTCCAAGCTGGTGGAGTTCGTCGACGAGGTACGCCCGACCATCTGGTACTCGGTCCCCTCCGCACTCCGGCTGATGATGCGCTCTGGCGCCTTCGCCGAGCCAGATTCGGTCCCGATGCGCGCGATCTGCTTTGCGGGAGAGGTCTTCCCGCTTGCTGACCTGCAGGAACTTCAGCGGCGCTGCCCCGGCGCGCGCCTACTCAACCTTTATGGCCCCACGGAAACCAACGTCTGCACGTACTTCGAGGTGTCCGAAGACTTGGAGACTCGAACCTCTCCGCTTCCGATCGGCCGCGCCTGCTCGGGCGACCGGGCCTGGGTTCGACGAGCCGACGGACGAGAGGGGAGCGCCGGCGACGAGGGCGAACTTTGGGTTTCAGGCCCGACGGTGATGCGCGGCTATTGGAATCGCACGGCCCAAGAGGGCCCGTACGCGACCGGCGACATCGTCCGCGTGCTCGACGACGGGGGTTTCGCCTATCTCGGGCGACGCGACGACATGAGCAAAGTCCGAGGCTACCGCGTCGAACTGGGGGAGATCGAAGCGGCAATCGCATCCTACGAGACGGTTCGCGATGTCGCGGTTTGCGTCGTTGGCGATGGCATCGACGCGCGCATCGTCGCCGCACTCTCCTGCGACGGCACGCCACCGTCCCTGCTCAAGCTCAAGGCCCACTGCGCGCAGCGGGTCCCTCGCTACATGCTGCCCGACCGCGTCGTTCTACGGGACGCTCTACCCCGCAACCGCAATGGAAAAGTCGACCGAAAACGCCTTCAGAAGGAGCTGACATCCCCATGCCCACCACAATCAGCGCAGTAGAAACCGCAATCACCGAGTTCTTGGTCGAAGAAGTCCTCGACGGAGAATCCGAGGACCTGAACCTCGAGACCCCCCTGCTCGAATACGGCCTGCTCGACTCGCTCTCCTTGGCCAAGCTCGTCGCAACGCTCGAGACGTCCTTCGACGCCAAGATCCCCACCGACCAGCTCTCCCCCGACAACCTCCAGACCATTCAACACATCGCGCGGCTCGTCACCGCGTCGGCGCGCTGAACCGGACCCGACCATGGATTCGAACGATGATCTGATCGCGGTGACGGGCATGTCCTGCCGCCTGCCCAAAGGCGAAACGACCCAGGCCTTCTGGGAGACGCTTCGCAAAGGTCGAGAATGCGTCACGTTCTTCGAGCCAGACGACCTCGAGCCCTTCTGGGCGAACAAGGTTGGAGACCGAACGTCGGAGTTCGTGCTCGCCGCCGCCATCCTCGACGACATCGAAGGGTTCGATCCTGCGTTTTTCGGCATGACCGAGGAGGACGCACGCATGACGGACCCCCAACACCGGCTGTTCCTCGAATGCGCCTGGGAAGCCCTCGAGAACGCCGCATGGGGAGATACCGACGCGTTCTCCGGAGCAATCTCGGTTTACGCGGGGTCGTGGATGAGCAGCTACGCGAGCCGCCTCCAGGGCCGCGCCGAAGGTCAGCGCGCAGAGTTCTCGGTGTGGAGTGGAAACGGGGTCGACTTCCTGCCGACCGTGTCCTCCTACCGACTGCGCCTCAGCGGTGAGAGCGTTGCTGTGCAGTCTGCCTGCTCGACCTCGATGATGGCCGTGCACCTCGCGTGCGAGAGCCTGCTCAACGGTCGCTCCGACATGGCGCTTGCGGGCGGCGCAGCCGTCGACCCGATCCAAGCCGTGGGGTATCGCTTCGAGGAGGGCGGCTTGCTCTCCCCCGACGGTCACACCAGAGCCTTCGATGCCGACGCCGCCGGCACAATCCGTGGGCACGGCGTCGGCGTGGTCGTACTGCGACGGCTCTCCGATGCAATCGCAGACGGTGATCCCATCCACGCGGTCCTTCGGGCCACCGCGGCGACCAACGACGGCCAGCGGAAGGTCGGTTTCAGTGCAATGAGCGTAGAGGGGATCGCCGACGCTGCCGCGACCGCCCTGGCGATCGCCGACGTCGACCCCGAGACGATCGAATACGTCGAGATGCACGGTGGAGCCACGAGCGGCGGCGATGCGATCGAGTTCAAGGCCGTCGAACGCGCATACGGCAAGGCGAGGACGACCCCCTGCGGCATCGGATCGGTGAAGTCCAATATGGGAGACCTCATCCAAGCGGCCGGGATTGCGGGCTTCATCAAAACGGTGCTCTGCGTCGAGCACGGCGTCATTGCGCCCACGATCAACTACGACGCGCCCAACCCGGGCATGGAGATGGAAGGTACGAACTACTACGTTGCGAGCAAAGCCACCCCGTTTCGGAACACGCCGCGGCGGGCGGGCGTGAGTTCGTGTGGCGTCGGCGGGACGAACGTCCACGCCGTCCTCGAGCAGGCGCCCGCCCGCGAGAGTCAGGAACGCGCAGGACCGCATCTCATCTGCTTGTCTGCACGCAGCGAGGCTGCACTCGACGCAGCGAAGGCGGAACTCGCGGACCACCTCGACGGACCCGCGCCGGCATCACTCACTCAGCTCCAGGCAACGCTGCGGAGAGGTCGCAAAGCCTTCTCGCATCGCTTTGCGTGGGTCGGAGCATCCGCCGACGCACTCCAACGAGCGCTGCGCGGGGAAACGACCGAAGGCGTCCACCACGGCGTTCGCACCGGAGAGGCCGCGCGGGCTCGCGTCGAGGTTCCCGCGGTGCCGACACACGGCGCATGGCTCGACGTCGCGCGAGCATGGGTCTGTGGAAGCACGCTGGTCTGGAGCAACACCACAGACGATGGCGTCGTACGGGTTGCCCTACCAACGTACCCGTTCGAGCGCCGCCCCTACATCGTGCCGCTCGACGAGGACTGCGACGGACCAACCCCAGCGTTCGCGTGTTGGGCGGGCACGCCGGTCTCATGAGGTCTCCTCGACTCGCCGGCATCCTGTGGACACTGCTGGCGTCGGCGAGCGCCTGTGCATCGAGTCCGCCCGAGGACGACAGTACTCAACCGCGCACGGGCGTGGTCAGCGTCGATCACGTTGGCTTGGCGGTCAGCGACGTGCAGGCCTCCCGCGCGCTGTTCATCCGAGCGCTCGACTTCGACGAACTGCAAGCCCTTCCCGACGGCGCAGGGTACGTACTAACCAACGGTGCGGTGTTCCTCTCCCTGTGGGCGGTCGAGCATGACGCGAACGCGTTCGACCACCATCGCAACGTCGGCCTGCACCACCTCGCGCTCGGCGTCGCAGATGCGACGACGCTCCAGGCGTTCTACGAGCGGCTGCAGGTATACCCAGGCGTGCAAATCGAGGATGAGCCCGGGCCGTGGCAGGGCGGTCCTTCCCGCAACATGATGTTCCGGGAGCCCAGCGGAAACCGCATCGAGCTGATTCACCGCGTCGGGCCGTGAGCTGCTACCCCGCGACAGGGCACTCAGCGTCGAGGCTGACGGCGTCGTTGTTGCCCTCGTCGCACTCGTCGACCACACCGGCGGCAGCCTCGGCACCGTCGACCTGCACGAAGAAGTCCTTCTCCACGCCCAGGGCTTCGATCGGTACGTCCCAGCTCAGCTGCGTGGTTTGCCCGGGCAGCAGCGGGACCGACGTGGGCTGCGTACCAATCTCGGTACCCATGGCGTCCTCGCCCTCGAACAGCGTAACCTCGACGCCCGCGGGTACGCCCAGGGCACCCGCGTTTCGGACCGTGGCCACGACCACGAGCGCCGAGTTCGCGCACTCGGACAACAGGGCCTGCAGCTCGACCTCAAGATCGGGTGCATTGAAGGTACCCGCCCCCTGGACGTTTTGGCGATAGTTGTTCAGTCCGGACTGCGTCCAGTTGTCGAGCTCCATCGAGGGCGCGTTGCCGGCGGAGGTGACGTTGGTGACGTGATACGCGTGCGACGTCCAAACGCGACGCGTGCCGACCCAGCGGTCGAAGACGTCCCCGTAGACGAACACGCCGCGCTTCTCCTCGTAGCCTTCGATGGCGTCACAGGCCCCGTGCGAATCGTTCGAGACCACGAGGACTTCCGAGTTCCCGTCGTCATCGACGTCCACGACGAGCGGGTACTCATGAATCGTAGCGCTACTGCTCGGCTCCTCCACCAAGACGGTTCCCGTCGAACCGTCGTAGACGCACATGAAGCACTCGTCGGCGTAAATGACTTCGGCGGCACCGTCCCCTTGGAAGTCGAACACGCTGCTCCCCGTAGCGTTGCTGCTCTGGTCCTGGGTTTCCCGCGACCAGCGTTCGTAGACGTCGCCCAAGGCGGGGTTTGATGGACCGGCGATCGCCTCGCCTTCGCGATAGAGGTCGTAGACCGTGTACGAAGAGCCACCTGCCGCCGCGATCTCTGGCCGTCCGTCACCGTCGAAGTCGGCGACCGTCGGCGGACCGCCACGGCCGCCTCCGGGAAGCGCGACGGCGGCCGTTCGGAGCGTGGGGTCGGCGTTGCACATGGCTTGCGTGGGGTCGACGCCGCACCACGCCAAGCCGCTGTCTCTCTCGAGCACGCGAACGAAGCCGTTGGCTACGAGAACGACCTCGGGGTTCCCGTCGAGATCGACGTCGGCGATCGCGGGATACCCATCGTCGCCGCCGGCATCCCACAGCAAAGCCACGGACACCTCAGGCATCCCGCCGACGTCGCTCCAGGTAACACTCCACGCCTGCGCGCCGGAGATGACCTCGGGATATCCATCGCCGGTGAGGTCCGCAAGCGCCGAAATGCCCCCGGTGTAGCCGGCGTTGGTGCCGACCGCCGCACCGTTGCCGCCCTGATCCCATACGACCAAACCATCGTTGTCGATCATAGCCGCGCCGAAGACGATCTCCGCCTCGGGGTCAGCATCGAAGTTTGCGAACGAAGGAGCACCGTTCTCCACGCTGAACCGCGCCGTAGCGCCACCGGCGTCCTGCGCGATCCACAGCAGGGTCCCCGTTGCCCCATCGACCGCGACGATCGGAGAGCCCCCGGCGGTTCGCCCCGCATAGATGATGTCGGGCAAGCCATCGCCGTTGACGTCGGTGACGCCGGGCGTGGAGCGGCCGTGCGCACCGTACGTCCCCTCCGCGGGGTTCTCATCGAGTTCGTACTCGACCGCTCCGGTCACGCCGTCGAGCACGACGATGCGCCCACCGGGCCAGCTGAGCCCTTCCTGCTGCGTCACGTTGACGACGACCTCGGGCCCACCGTCGCCGTCAAGGTCGGCGACGATCGGAATCGAGATGGCCTCGTGGTCTTGAAAGCTCCACTAGAGCGTGACCGCGATCTCTTCGAACTCTGGAATGACCTCACACTCGACCGGATCGAGCTGCGGCAGACACTTGTCGAGGGTGGGCTCACAGAAGAATCCCTCACCGCAGTCGAAGGAGTCGATGCACGGCTCACCGGCGTCCTCGCACGTATTTGCGAGACAAACCTGCCCGGCATCGCAGCACACGTCTTGCGCCTCGCCGCACCGAACACCCGACGCACATGCCGGCTGGCATTGGTCTGCCACGCAGTCCTCGTCTGCACCGCAGCACGTTCCCGCGGGACCGCACAGCACGGTCATGCAAGCTTCTGCGCCACCCGACGTGTCATCGGGACCCGAGCTCGACCCGTCTTCGTTGGGGTCTCCGGAGCTCGAGTCGGAGCCGCTGGGGGCGGTGGGGTCGATCCCGGGGCCTCCGCCCGTCTCACCACCGCCCGAATCTGCATCACCATCTCCGCAGCCTGTGGACGCGATCAAGAGCAGCAAGGACGGAGCGACGAGCGTCTGAAGCGCACGGTCCTTGGACACTGCATGCACCCCACAATTCCGGCTGCACGTGCCACGGGTACGACCCTGCAGGACCGACGCCCGAGCGCGCATCTCAATACGTTACCGAGCTAGAACGTCTCTTGCGTCACGCCGCCGCCACCGCCTCCGCCCGGCGCGGGCTTGGGCGCATCGCTGCCAGGCAGGCCCCATGGGCTTGGTACGTCGAGTCGCAGCGCGTTCGGATCGGAGGGCTCGTCGACGGCGGGAACGTCGAGCTTGGGCCCGGCAGGCACATCGAGCTTGGGCCCGGCTTTTGCCTCAGGTTCGGGTGCGGGCGTGGGCTCGGGCACCGCGGGTTGCGTTGCCTCCGAGGACGATGTCGCCTTGACGCCGTAGTACGCGCCAGCGCCGACGCCTGCTCCGACGGCGAGCGCCGCGGTGAGGCCCAGAAACTTGCCCACGTTGAACCCCGAGGAGGAGCCGAGTGCGCTACCCGGGCGAGGACCGGGATCGAATCCGTCGGACACGGCAACACGGTACCAGAACGACCCACGACGCGTGGCTGCGGTATGGTCCCGGCGCTTGCTCACCGTCGTGTCAATCGCAGCGGGGTTGTGGGGCCCACCCGCGCTTCCGTCGAGCATCGAGTTCCGGTGGTCGGCGCCACCGCAGTGCCCGAACGCTCAGACCGCGCGCGCCGCTGTCGAACGCAATCTCGGCGCGCCCCTCGATAGCATCTCGAGTGATGAGACCTACGCGGTGACGCTGCGCCAAGAAGAGAGCGGATGGTACGCCGTCGTCGAAGCCGGTGCGTCCCGGCGCACGCTGCCGGTCGCCGAGAGTTGTGCTCAAGCTGCGGACGCTGCCGCGTTGGTGGTGGCGATCGCCCTCGATCCAACGGCCGTGGAATCCAGCGAGTCAGCGGAGCCGGTCCCCGAGCCCGAGCCCGAACCCAAACCGCCGCCCCCGTTGCCCACGCTCCCCCAGCCGAGCCCGGGCGCCGAGCCCGAGCCCGCACCGGATGCGCCCGCCTCTACGGCACCCCCGCGGGCCGCACCGCGCGAGCCGCAAGGCGGACGGTCAGGCGTGACGGGTCATACCTCGTTGGCCGGTGGCGTCGGGTGGGGTGTGGTCGAGCAGATCACGGCAGCCGTCGTAGCGCAGGCCGGCGTTGGTTGGACGCGTGCGCGCGCCTTCATCGATGCGACCTTCACGCCTCCGCGGACCGTCGACGTGGACGCATCATCGGTACGCTTCATCCACTGGGCAGTCGGCGTGGGTGGCTGCGGCCGATTCGGTCTGGCCGCGCGGTGGAGTCTCGAACCCTGCGGCGCAATAGAGCTCGGTCAGCTTCTCGCGCGACCCCGTGGACTCGACGCGTCGTCCAACGCCACCGAAACATGGGCTGCCGTCCGCGCCGGTCCGCACGTGCTGTGGTGGGCCTCGCGATTCGTCGGACTGCGCATCGGCGCCGAAGCGCTCGTGCCCATCCTGCGGCCTAGCTTCAATGTCGGTGGCGCGGGTCGGGTGGCGCAGCCGGGTCCCATCGGTGTGCGCGCCACGGCTGGGCTCGAGATCCGATTCGGCAGTACCCTTTGAAATCACGAGGTTTTGGCGGCGTCGAAGAAAAAAAACACTCGGCGTGCAGATCGAGTGATGGATTCGAGGCCCCCGCGGAACAGACCCGGTGTGGGAGCGCTCGCAGCCGCGATGACACCGCCGGGAGCCATGTCGGCTCCGACGGCGGCAGAGGTGCAGCGAACCGCGCTCGAAGCCGCCTATCGGCAGCACCACGCGTTCGTCTGGCGCTCACTGGCCCGGCTCGGAGTCGGTGATGCCGCGCTGCCCGATGCCTCACACGACGTGTTCATGGTCGTGGCTCGGCGGCTGCCCGAGTTCGAAGGCCGCGCCTCGATCAAGACCTGGCTGTTTGCGATCTGCCTTCGCGTCGCGCGGGCGACCCATCGAGACTTTGCGCGGGAGCAAAAGTATCGCGCGCGCTACGAAGCGGCACAGCCCACCCTGCCCGAACAACCGCACGCCCGGGCCGACGCTGCGCGAACGCTGCGCGACATGCTTCAACAGCTCGACGAAGACAAGCGGGCGGTGTTCATCATGGCGGAGCTCGAGGAGATGACCGCCCCCGAGATCGCCGCGGTGCTCGCCATCAAGACGGCCACCGTCTACTCCCGGCTTCGGCTCGCACGCACAGAACTCGAACGGGTGGTCAAGCGAGAGGCCGTGCGCGCTCGGAGGGAGGCACGATGAACCTCGATGATCTGATCGCCGCCGAGCGAAGAGCCCCCGCCGAGGCGACGGAGGAACAGACGCGCGAGGTCTGGAACGCGGTGGAGCACAGCTTCGTGCCGCTCACGCCTCCGCCCGGTCTACCCACGACAGGCCCGGAGGCCTCGGCATTGACCAAGATCGGCGCCGCGCTGTCGACAGGCGTCGGCAAGGCGGTCGTCGCCGTCAGCGTCGTTGCTGGCGGCGCAGCGGTCGTCGTCACCGACCATGGTGAGGCCGAGCCCACGCCCGCGGCGGTTGCACCTCGGGCCACGCCTTCACCCACGCCTGCGCCCGTGCGGGTGCAGGAGCCCGCCGCCACCGCGGAGGCGCCTTCTCTTTCGCCCAGCGCCGTACCGGCCGCGGCCCAGCCCACACCAGCCCGCGCCGCCACGGCGCGCCGTCCGAAGCGTGCGAGCGTCAAAGCCGACGCGAGGGCCACCGGCGAAAGCTCGATCTCCGCCGAGCTTGCCTTGATTCGCACCGCCCAATCGGCGCTGCGAGACGGCAAGCCGCGCCAGGCCCTGCGCCACCTCGATGAACACGCCCAGACCCATCCCAAGGGTGCGTTCATCGAAGACCGTGAAGCCCTTCGCGTGCTCGCGGGGTGCGAGCTGCCCGGCACCGCGGCCTCTGCCCGAACCGCAGCGGCCGATCGCTTCCGCAAGCGGTGGCCCGCGTCCGTATTCCTCGGGCGCATCGACACTGCCTGCAAGTAGCGGCATCCTGTTCATGAAGGACAGGTTCGATCACGTACTCGGCACGAGTACGTCTGGAACGTCACGATGAAACGACAGCACACCTTGCTCCTGGCCCTCTCCGTTTCCTTATTCCCCGGATGCCCCGCCGGGGTGGACCTCGGGGACCTTCCCGAGGACACCGAAGGAAGCGCCGGAGACACGACCCCGACCGAAAGCGACGATGCGGAGACCGGTACCAGCCCTGACAGCGACAGCGCTGGTGGGATGCCGGGTTGTACCGGCGACGAAGCGTGTATCGGCGAAGACGGCACATCGGGAACCTGCCAGCCCAATGGGGAGTGCAGTTACCCTGACCCCGCGTGCCCCACGGGCCAGACCTACGGTCCTGAAGCCGGAGACCTTGCGGGGCAGTGCGTGCCGCCCTTCGGGGTCGTCGACTCGCTCGACGTTCTCTTCATCATCGACGACTCGGGCTCCATGGGCCTCGCGCAGGCCCAACTACAGCGGAGTACGCCGGCCATCGTTGCAGGTCTCGAAGCAACCGGTCTCGACTACCGCATCGGCATCACGACGACCGACGACAGCAACTTCTGGTGCAATGGGCTTCCCGCCGCCCCAGAGAGCGGGCGTCTGGTCCGCAGCAGCTGTCGCCAACGGCTCGGCGACTTCACCAACAGCGACTACCAAGACGAAGCATGCCTGGAGCAGTGCAGCTTCGATACGCTCCCCCTTGCCGCCGACGCGACCGACCCGTGGCTGTCGCCCAACGACATCGAGGGCGATGCGACGATGGCCGAAGTGCTCTCGTGCGCCCTGCCACAGGGTGTCGGCGGCTGCGGGTTCGAGTCGCCACTCGAGTCGATGTGGAAAACGACCCGGCGAGCCGAGGACCCTGCCGCACCCGAGTTCGGCTTCCTCCGGCCCAACGCTCACCTGGCGATCGTCCTCGTCAGCGACGAAGTCGACTGCTCCCCCACCACCCAGGAGATCTTCGACGAGGCGGGAAGCCGAACCTTCTGGTCCATGCCTGATCAACAGTCCTCGCCGACCTCCGCCGTCTGCTGGAATGCGGCCGTCGAATGCCAGGGTGACCCGAGTGGCTACGACAGCTGCGTACCTGCGAACAAAGCCGTAGACGGAAGCCCGGCCACCGACGACAACGCCGTGATGCGGCCTCTGTCGAGATACAGAGACCTGTTCGACGAGCTTCGCAACGGCAAGGTCGGTGGGGGAGAAGTGTACGTTTTCGGACTGCTGGGGGTTCCAACCGACTACCAGAGCCCGGCAGACATCAACTACGCGCAAGGGCCCGACGCAGACGAGGCCTTCTCGTTCCAGACGCTCTTCGGCACTGCACCCGGATGCGCGAGCGAAGTGACCGAAGCCGTACCGCCGGTCCGCATGCTCAGCCTCATCGAAGAGACTCCGCACGCAGGACCAGGCGTGTACTCGATCTGCGCGAACGATTACGCCGACTACTTCGGCGACATGTTCTCGGAGATCAGCGGCGGCTGACCGCTTAGTTCGAGAACGGCAGCGACGAGTGATGAACGTCGATCTTCACCGCTCCGTCGATCAGGACGTACCCGAAGGTGTACTCGACCTTGGTTTCCGTCCCGTCGGGGCTGGTGAAGAAGTAGTTGCCCATGGCCAGCGCGCGGTCACCGTTGATGATGATGCCGGCGTTCTCGAAGCGCACCGCGGTGTACGGCGCGATGGCGAAGCCCTTGTCTTCGGGGAAGCCGGGGATCGCGTCGCTGGAGCCGACGAAGTACGACAGAGCGCCGGTCAGGGTCGGACGGAACTGGATGTGCTCGCACTTGGTGGGCTTGAACAGCACCTCGCGACCGTCGCCGTAGGCGTAGAGCGTCTCGATGTGCTGACGCGCCCGCGCGACGTAGTCACCCTTCTCGGTGAACGCCGCTCCGATCGCGACGATGCCATCGCCCCAGGTTTTCTGCGCTGCGAGAACTTGGTCTTTGTCCATGGGGCGAACGATGGCAACTTCTCGCGCGACTGTCATGCCCCCGATGCGCTTCGGGCCGTGAAGCGCCTCGGAGGCAGGACCATGGGGGGTCGACCCGCCAGATCGGGGAGGTGTGCAGCCGCTCGCCAAGGCTGGTCGACCGCCCTGAGCCATCAGCCGCAGCCGTAGATCTCGTCGAGCGTGCCGTTGAGCGTGCCGGCGATCGAGACGTGGCCGAGCGTGTTCGGATGTACCAGGTCAGTTCCGCCGATCATCCAGTAGTCGTTGCCCTCGGTGTAGTTGGGGCATTCGGCGGTCCCGAAATGGTGACCGTGACCCAAGAAGACAGGGTACTGATCTGCGAGGTACGTGTTCTCTCGTTGGGCGACCCGGTCCCGCAGGATGTCGTTGTACTCGCCCAGCAGCTGGGTCTTCAGCGGAGACATGAAGCCGTACGGGTCGGCGGTACAGTCGTCGAACGGGTTGAACTGGGTGTTGATGACCAGCGTGGCGCCGTCGGGGAAGTTCGCCGGGTCGTCGACCCACGCGAGCATCCGTGTCCAGAGCATGTCGAGCGATGGCTGCAGCTCGTTGCGGTAGGTGTCCTCGGCCTGGTCATCGGGCGAGAGGAGTAGCCCGGAGATGTCGTTGCCACCGATCCAGATGACGACGAGGGTGTGCCCGGGCTGGCCAACGTTTGCGCCAGGCATTTGCTGGTCCACCACGTCTTGCGTCACTGCCCCGCTGATCGCCAGGTTCTCGTAGGTGACACCCGGCGCGTACGTGCCCTCGAGGTATTCGTGCGCGAGCCGGGCACTGCAGCCCATCCCATCGATACCGCCGTCCTGCCCGAAGCAGGCGTAGAGGCTGTCGCCAAAGAACATCATCCGCGTCGGCAGCTCGCCGCAGACTTCGCCTTCGGTCGTGTCCGGCGTGTCGTCGGTGGTGCTGCCCGACTCACCGTCGGAAGATTCACTTCCGACATCATCGGTGGTTTCCCCGTTGCCGGACGTGCCGGGCGACGTCTCATTCGACTCGCCAGTCGTTTCTTCACCGCCCGAAGTTCCGGCACCCTCGGTGTCGCCCGCGAGCTCGGTGTCGTCGCCACAACCTGCCAACAGCAGCGCTGCTGCCAATCCAATCGATCCTGCTCGAAGTGTCATTCGTCCCAACCTCGTGGCAGGGACCATACAGCATCCTCACGCGGAGCTGCGGGCCGTCATCGCGACGTAGGAGAAAGTTGTACTTCAACCGACATTGCCGGTCGGACAGCCGGCCGCTCCCATAAGGCATTCGAAAGGCCGCGAGCGAGCTCCGCGGCGGCCGTTGGGGTCGGCATGCCCGCCTCGACGCATAGGTTTCGATCCCGGTCGACTGCCAGCGCCTCGAAGAGAGCCGCGACGGCTCGGCGCTTCGAGACCTCGACCCGTGCCCGCGCTTCAGCCGGCAGACGCCGGCGCGCCCAGGCATCGAGGGCCCAGGAGAACTCGGCGTGGCGGAGTTCGTCGGCCGAGATCTCCGCCATTGCGCGGCGGATCACGGGGTCCCTCGCCCAGCGAGCCTGATGGCAAGCCTCGAGGGCGGCCCACGTCTCGCGCACGCAGCCCTCTGATGCATTCTCGACCGCCATCGCTTCGAGGGAGCGTACGGCGATGCTCGCAAGCTTGGGGCGCTTTGGTTGCACACCCCAGCGCATCGCCATGGACTCCATCAGCGCCGCGTGTCGGACCTCGTCCTGTGCCGCATCTCGTGCTTGGGCTGGAAGCTCGTCGGGCGCTTCGTGACTCTCGAGCTCGCGCGCAACAGCCTTGAACGCAACGACTGACGCGGCCTCGGCATGGGCCGCGTCCGCCAGCCAGCATCCAACGGCGTCTTCGGTCTCGACCGCCGGCGCCGGAAGCACCGCCTCATGACTGCGGCCCCCCAGCAGCAGTCCTCGACGATGGTGAACAGAGACCGACGCCATGGGCGTTGGCAGAGAGCGAACGTGATCGCACGAGGCGAGCAGGTTCGATACGAGACAAGACAGTCGACGCATAAACCAAGCCAGACCTGCGGAACCCCGGTGGCAACGGGCGCCGCGAGGCAATCCAGACAAGCCGACCGCCTTGGATACAACAGCCGTGCCAACACGAACTCGCGGCGTTGCACGTCCAGCAGACGATTGACCGCGACATCCGTGTCGGAGCGCGTGACGTCGCTGCCCCGATCTGCCCCCCCGAGCCGTCAGGCCGTATGCTGAACACCCTTGGCCAACATCGGCTACCTGCAGGTGGTCCGGCACTGCAACCACCTGTGCGGGTTCTGTTCGAACCCGACCACGCCGTACACCCACGACTTCGAGAGCATGCGGGTGCTCGTCGACGACTTCGTGGCGCGCGGCTATTTCGGCATCATTTTGACCGGGGGAGAGCCGACGCTCCACCCCGAGCTGCCCGAGATCGCCGCGTACGCCAGCGCGCAGGGTCTCCACGTTCGGCTGATCACCAACGGCTCTCGGCTCGCACAGCCCACCTTCGCGAAGGCCCTGGCCGATGCCGGCGTCCAGCTCGCCCACGTCTCGATTTACTCGGTACGCCCTGCGGTCGAGGCCGAGCTGCGCGGGACCGAAGATACGTTACCCAAGGCATTCGCTGCGCTCGACAACGCCGCACGCTTTGGAATCGAAGTCAACGTCAACTGCGTCATCAACCGGCTCAATGCCGGACACCTGCACGAGAACGTTCGATACCTGATCGAGCATCACCCGCAGGTCCGCCACTTCGTTTGGAACAACCTCGACCCCTCGATGGGCCGCGCCGAGGTCAACCAGGATCGCTTCACGCCGAAGCTTGCAGAGTTCGAACTCTCGCTGTTCCGCGCCATGAAGATGCTGCACACCAGCGGGCGAACCTTCCGCGTGGAGAAGGTGCCGCTCTGCTACATGACCGACTTTGCGTGGGCGAGCACGGAGACCCGCAAGATCGTCAAAGGCGAGGAACGCATCGTGCACTTTCTCGACGACAAGCAGACCGTCCGGCAAACGGAGTGGGGACACATCTATGCGGAGGCGTGCGATGCCTGCTCCCTGCGCTCGATCTGCGGGGGGCTGTTCGATCGGGGCGAGGGCTATGACCCCGCCGAGCTGCAGCCCGTCTTCGTCCCCCTGCAGCCCGTGGTCGAGCACATCCTGCGCGATGGAACGGATCCCAGCGCGACGCCGATGTCGTATTCGCAGTGGAAGCGAAGCTTCACTCGAGCCGAGCGCAGTGCGGCCGACGCCGCCCCCCCGCAGCGAGACGACGCGCTCATCCCCGTCGGGCGCGTGACCGACCGCGGACGTCGCCTGTACGCAGCCAAACGCACTGCCGAAGGACGCCGCGCCGCCGAACAGGGCATTGCGATGGAACGCGACGAAGAGTGAAGCAATGAGAAAGGCCCGACGGAAACCCGCCGGGCCTGCTCGAACGCATTGCGCCTACTCGCAGATGAGTGCGCGGGCCTGGCCACCGCCAAGGTACGCGTAGCTGTTGTCCTGGTTGTAGCCGGACACCAGCACCGAGAACGCATCCTCGGAGGTGAGGACGTGCGTGCCTTCGGCCACGGCGATCCGGGCGACTTCCCAGTCCGCGTTCACCGCCGAGAAGTTCGCCGCCGCAATGGCCACGTCATCGAGCTCGATCTCCGCGGAGCCGACCTGACGCGTCACCGTGAGGTGGTTGATGACGTTCCCGCTCACCGTCCCCACCACATAGGCCTCCAGGAGCTGCGACGCTCCAGGCATGATGACGTGGGCAGGATCGCCCGAGGCTGAGCCCGCGATGACGTCGGTGACGTTGGCCGAACCGGTCAGATACTGCGAGACGATGAGCGGTGCGTCGCCCTCGATCACGAAGTCTCCCGGTTCTTCCACCGATCCCGTGACGTTGAGCTCGATCGATTCGCCCGCAGCCAGCGTCACGTCGCCCGGCGGCAGACCGGTCACCCCCGGAAGCGCGTCGAAGCTGACCGTCGCGTCCTCGATGGCGTAGATCTGCCAAGTCGCGATCTCCGGCGTGGTACTGCGCGGAGGCATCCGCGAGGCCACGACGGTGCTCGACGCGGTGTTGGTCGGCGTCTGCATCTCCTCCAGGTGGTCGCAGAACTGCGCTCCATTCGGGATGTTCGTGCACTCGTTGGCGGTGAACACCCCCACCGGCGCGTCCGCAACGACGGTCGAGCCCGAGAGGCCCTCGGCCGAAGTCTGGTTGGAGCCGGTCGACATGAAGACCGCCGTGTCGCCCTCGTCGAGCGTGAACGTGAGGCTGTCGCCTTCGTTCAGAGCCGCGAGGCCCGGGCCCGCAACCGTTGCGGCGCCAGCCGTGACCGTGACCTCGGTACCGTCCTCCGCCGACACCACCACGAACGACTCGTCGAAGCCCGCCTGGATGCCGTCATACCCGACTACGTCGTATTCGACGTCCCACGATGCGCGCGGAATGAGCAGCGACGCGTCGGAGGTGAACTGCGAAATCGAGGCCTGGTACGTCGCGATCGGAATATCCGAAGTGATCCGGTACGCGCCCGCGTTCACGTACCCCGTGGTCGAGGACGAGTTGTGGGCGAAGTTCTGAATCAGCTGGGTCTCCGGGGCGATCGCTTGGGGTCCAAAGATGGTGACCCAGCCTCCGACCTGGTACTCCTCGACCGTCACGTTGGCCGCGGTGGTCGGGTTCGCATTCGCCAGGAGCAGCTGATAGATGGGCGGGTTCGCCGGATCCGCATCGTTGCTGAGCGGAACGCCATAGAACTCGCAGCCGAGCGAGCCATCGAGCAGCTCCGCAGTCGCGCAGTCTTCGGGAATGCCCTCGACGACGAACGGCACGGTGACGTCCATGTCGTTGCAATCGGTCCCTGGCTCGACACCCTCTGGCGGATCGGCGTCGCCGTAGTCGTCCCCGTCCTCGTCCTCGAGACAAGCCGTGGGGCTGTCGTTCGGTGCGGAGCCGGGGAAGGCGTTCGGGTTGTCGTCGGCGCAGTCGGTCCCGTTGTCGGCGCCCGAATCGATGTCGGTGGCGCTGTCGTCTCCGTAGCCATCGTCGTCTGCGTCGGCCGTGCACAGCTCAGGCTCCATCTCGGCCGCGCCGGGGAAGACTCCCGCCTCGCTGTCCACGCAGTCCGTCCCCGGATCGACACCGTCAGGTGGGTTTGCGTCGCCGTACCCATCGCCATCGACATCGATGACGCAGGCGTCCCCCTTGTTCTCCGCCGCACCGGGAGCCGCATCCGGATTGGTGTCGAGGCAGTCCGTACCAGGGTCGATGCCCTTGGGGGGATCGTCATCGCCGTAGCCGTCGTCGTCCTCATCGAGGGCGCACAGCTCGGGCTCTTGCTCCGCCGCGCCCGGGAACGCGTTGTTGTTGTCGTCGGCGCAGTCGTCTCCGTTCGGAACCGACCCATCCGGCGGGTCTTCTCCCGGCGGAACGTCGACGCAATTCTCGGGGTCACCGAAGCCGTCGTCGTCGGCGTCGACGCAGTATTCGACGGGCTCGCACTCGTCGGGGCAGGACCCCCCACAGTCCACGCCTTCTTCGTCCCCGTTTTGAACGCCGTCGTCGCACGTCGGTGCGGTGCAGGTCATGCCTTCTTCGTCGCAGACACCAGAGACGCAGTCGGCTGCATCGTCGCAGCCCTCGCCATCGTCGCAGGTGGGACCGCACGAGTTGCCACAGTCCACGTCGGTCTCGTCGCCGTTCTGCTCACCGTCGTCGCAGGCGGGGTCGCTGTCGGTGTCACCGCTCGGGTCGCACGTGTCGTCTTCGCCGCAGGCATCCGACATGCAGTCGTCGTCCTCCATGCAGCCCTCGCCGTCATCGCACTTCTCGTCGCACGAGCCGCCACAGTCCACGTCGGTCTCATCGCCGTTCTGCTGGCCGTCGGAACACGTTGCGCCACCGCCAGAGTCCGTCTCTCCATTCGTGAGCGACTCGGATTCGGTCACCGTTTCGCTCTCGGACTCGCTCTCGGTTTCCCCCTCGGTATCCGAGTCCGAGTCGCCGCCACCGGACACCGCCGGGCAGTCCGTCGCGTCGTCCTGAATCAGTCCATCGTCGGCGCAGGGATCGGCACAACCCGTCACCCCCAGAGCCACCAAGCCGCTGGACAGCAACCAGCGCATCGCATTCGCATTCATATCGTATCAATCCCCTCGTTCTCGTCGATGTTGCTGAACCGATCCCCTATCGCTTCAGCAGCTTGAATTCGATGCGGCGGTTCTTCGCCCGACCGGCCTTCTTCTTGTTGCTCTCACGCGGCTCGGACTCGCCAGCGCCACGCGTCTCGATGCGGCTCGCGTCGACGCCTTTGCTCACCATGTACTCCTTGACGGACTTGGCGCGGTCCTCGGAGAGCTTCTGGTTGTAGTCGTCGTTGCCGCGATCGTCGGTATGACCACTGACCTCGATGCGCAGCTTCGGGAACTCCTTGAGCACGCTGACGGCGTTGTCGAGCTTGGTGAACGACTTCTTCTTGATCGTGGCCTTGGCCGTGTCGAAGTAGATGCCTTCGATGACGCCGGTGAACTGCTTGACCTTCTCGGGGACCTTGTCCGGGCAGCCGTCTTCGTCTTCGAACTGGTTGACGGTCTCCGGCTCGTTGACGCATTTGTCGTCCGGATCCAAGATGCCGTCCCCATCCGTATCTGGGATCGGGCAACCGTCGTACTCGGGTACGCCTGGCACGTCGACACACTTGTCGTCCGGGTCCAGGATCCCGTCCCCGTCCGTGTCCGGTGTCGGACAGCCCTCGTATTCGGCCACACCCGGCACGTCGACGCACTTGTCGTCCGGGTCCAGGATCCCGTCCCCGTCCGTGTCCGGGATCGGGCAACCGTCGTACTCGGGCACGCCCGGCGTGTCGATGCACTTGTCGTCGACATCGAGGATGCCGTCGTCGTCACGGTCGAGATCGGGTGCCGGTGGCGCCTTCTTGCGATTGAGCGCCAAACCGATGCCGAGCAAGACCTCGGGCGAGTGCACGACCCCTTCACCGAGACCGCGGCGAGCGGTCATCGTGTCACGCACGTCCAGGCGCATCATGAAGCGCCGCGTGAAGAAGAACTTGAGACCACCACCGAAGTGAAAGCCGAGGTCGACGTCGTTGCCGACGGCGTTCGAGTCGCTGGCGACCGCCAAGCCCGATGCACCAGCCAAGACGAACGGCGTGATGCTCCACCGAGCGATCTGCGCGACCAGGTGCCCGCGAGCCGCCCACATGTTCACCGACTGACCCCCTTCGGTCTCGGTCGGCAGCCACGCCCCTTCAGCCTCGAGGCCGAAGAAACGAAGCGGGTAGTAGCCGATCCGGCCACCGACCTCCGGCGCAAGCGAAGCGAGAGGTTGGAAGCCTTGGTCGGGTTGGTCCAGCTGCGGCTCGAACAGCTCCAGCCGCGGGTGCGGGAACATGACGCCACCGAAGACGCCGAGCTCGACCATGCCCCGCTCAGGCTTCCAGCGCTCGATCCAGCGAATGTCTTTGCGCTTGTCCGGGTCGGCCGAGCCGGTACCGTCCGCGTTTGCGTCGCTCGAGGTTTCGACACCATCACCGCCGAGCGAAATGCCCCCGGAGGCCTCCGCATCACCGTCGGGTGCCGTGTTGGTGAGAGCAAGCGCGAGCAGGATCGAGAAATTCGCAGAAATCATGAGATTGGCGTCCCAGCTAACAGGGTGTCAGGTTGCCCCGGATTCGAAAAAAAACCCGCGGCACAGCGCCCCCGCGTCCCCCTACGGCACGGGTTGCTGCCCCCATCCCGTTATGAACGAAGCTCACGTCGCGGTGCAAGGCCCCCTTCTGTGGCTTCTTGGGACATGTCGAACGTTCGAGGCCGAATGCCCCGAACACCCGGTCAGCCGACTGTCGCAAGACGAGACAGTTCGTCGAGGAGCGTACGACCTGCCGCGGTCGGCTGAGCGTTTTGCAGCGTTTCGAGACCCTCGCGGTTGCCCACTTCGATCGACGCGAGTCGCTCGTCGAACGCGGGATGCTTGGCCAGCGAATGCCCAACTCGACGCAAGCCACGGTGGACCGCCGCGACCGCAACGAACGCGTGTACCGCCAACAGAACGCCATGCAGAGGCCGCGGGTCGGGTCGCACGGGCGAGCTGTACAGTGGCGAGAACGCGTTGTGCAGCACGGGATCGAGTTCGAACAACGCGTTGAGCTTGTTGTGGGAGAACTCGTGCACGAGCGCTTCGACCATCGTGATGTCCGCGGGGTGCAAGCTGAGGTACGCAGTGCCGAGATTTTCGCGGAACGACGCGGAGAGGTGTCGCTCCGGGTCAAATCCGACGGGTACGACCTGCCGAAACGCGAGCGCCATTTCGTCGTGCAGCGGTGGGAGTGCAACCGCGATCGCCTCGAAGGCGCGCTTCAAACTCGTCTTCCATAGAGCGACCGGCCGGCCACCCAGGGACGCCCGATTGCCGTCCTTGTCCGGGTGCGCTTCGTGCAGCGCCAGGGGACTGTCATCCCCCCGACAAAGGACCACATCCCCGGTGATGTCGACGAACAGCGGACCATCAGCATCGGTGTCGACCCAGTCCCCATCTCGACGTACCGCGCGTCGAGGCCACGACGTGAAGCTGGCAGCGGGTGCCGGCGGCCCAGACCAGGCCGCTCCGAGCGCGTCGGCCAGCGCCGCGTGAAGGCCATCGAAGACATGCGTGCGGTCGATGTCGTCTCGGCCCGAGTCGCGCAAGCACCGGATCCGTGTCCCGATGCTCGGAAGCCGCAGCGCGCTGAACAACGCGCCAGGGTTGGCCTTCGCAAGTGTCACCAGCGCCGCTCGCATCGACGGCCACGCGGTCCGGCTCGTCGGTGGGTGCAGCGTCAGCAGGTCGAGCAACACGCCGCGAAGCGCCCGCGACCAGATCTCGCGCAGGGTCGTCGAGCCCGGCCGCGGAACGGTCAGGTCATCCAAGGCCAAACCCGCGGCGTCGGGTCGCTTCACCCCTGCACCGGCTCAAGCCCAGCAAAGCCGAAGGCGCGGACGTGGTTGACGTGCAGGCCGTCGCACGACTGGACGTGCACGCACGCCTTACAGCGTAGCGACTTCACGCGGTAGTCCGTCTGAACGTAGCGACGCGCGTAGTGGAAGATCTCCAGGCGGCCCTCGGGCGTCATCATCGAGGTGTCCAGCGTGACGGGCGTGGGGCGGGCACGCTCCCCGGCGATGCAGGCAGGCACGCCCTCGACCGGTATGGGCAGCGTGAACGCCTCGAAGAACGGGCGCAGCTCCACGTCACGTTCGGCGGCCGTCGTGAGTCGATCGTGGGTGGGCTGCACGATGACCAAGCGCGAGGGCGCCTGCTCGAGCGCGCGCAGCCACGACGCCGTCTGGGTACTCAACGTGACGGCAACCTCGAACGAGGCATCGAGCGACAGCAGGGCCTCGGCGTCGTCGACGGTCGACGCGTAGACGCGAGCCACCGTCGCCTCGCCAAGCCGGTCGGTCACGCCGGTGACATCATCGAGCTCGAGTTCGACGCGCCGCGGAGCGTGCCGCGACAGGACATCCGCCGCCGCTCGAACCGACGCGGCGACCACCCAGAGCCGTTCCGCCGCCGCGACGTGCTCGGCCACGCTGGGATAGGCCACGGGCGCGCCGCCTCCGAGCACCGGCAGTCGCTTGCGTGCTTCGCCGTTGCCCGCCTGCGCTTCTTCGACGACCTGACTGAGCGCCTCGGCGCGCTTCTTCGTGGCAGGGTCGCCGCCGTAGACCGCCGGCATGGACGCTTCGAAGCGAGGTTCGATACGAACCCGCGTGTAGGCCTTGGTCGCCACGAGGTCCCGGACCTCGTCGAGACGGTCGCACAACGGCTCGAGGTAGCAATGACGACAGCGGTCGGGTGCGCGACAGTCGAGCGGAATGCCGCGGTCGAGCAGCTGAGCGAACTCTTCCTTGCGGCCGCGCACCTCGTCGTTGAGTTTGTACGGGTCCTGAATCAGGGACTCGTAGCCCTCGAGGTGCGGCACCGGAAACCGGTTGAGCCAAATGTGGATGTCGGGGCGCTTGGAGTACTCGAACGCTTCGAGCAGATAGGGCCGCATCGACTCCAGGTCGTAGAACAGCGTCTCCTTGCCCTCTGTATATGCGCGGCCAAACGGAATGACGTGCAGCAAGTCGTACTCCTTGACGCCCATCGCGACGAATGTGGAGAGGATCTCCGGCAGCGTCTTGACGTTCCCCTTGTTCACGCAGACGTCGATGTTGATGATCGGCCGACCGTCTTCGAGGGCGTGCTGCAGGCCCTTGACTTCCTGCTCGAATGCTCCCCTCGTACCGACGAGCGCGTCGTGAATCCTCGCGTTGGGGCCGTGGATCGAGAACGTGATCTCCGAGAGGCCAGCGTCGACGCTACGGGTGAGAAAATCGCGATAGGCGAACATCCGGCCGTTGGTGACCGTCTGCACCTTTCGGTAGCCCGCGAGGCGGCCCAGCGTCACGAACTTGACGAAGTCCGGGTGGATCGTTGGTTCGCCGCCCGAGAGGATGAGTCGTTGCGCGCCCTTGCGTCGCCCGTCGAGAATCTGGGTGCGGATCTCCTCGCGATCGCGGTTCGTGCCGTCGTGCGTATGGGCGTCGAGGCAGAAGACACAGCGGTCGTTGCAGTCGTACGTGAGCCGCACCCAGTTCCGCTTTTCGTGCGCCGCTTCTTCGTGCTCCACGGTCTTCGCCTGGTCGACCGCGGGGCTGACTTCGGCTCTCACACCGCGATCATACCCGGCGTTGCGCTCCCCTGCCCTCGCGTAGCGGTTTCGGCGACGCGCCGCGCGGCCTCTGCTACAACCGCGGGCGCCGCAAGGACGCGGCCGCTCGCGAAGGCATCGCACCATGTCCCCCCTCTCCGCCCTTCTGCTTCTCGCGCTGCGCACCGCAGCTCCGCCCGTCGACGACCTCGAATGGGAGGAGCTCGAAGAGCCCGATGCCCCCGCAGAAACGGCGCCCGCCCCGGCACCGTATCCAGCCCCGAGGGAGGCGGAGGCCGCACCCGCACCAGAGCGATCCGATGCGCCGAAGTCCGCGGGCCCCGCCGAGGCCGTCCCCGCGATGTCGCGCGCTCAGTCGCCGCCTGCGCCGCCCACCGAGACCGCACCCGAACGCGAGCTCGTCGAGCTTCAGCCCCCTGCGCCTCCAAAGTACCGACCCAAGGGACGCCCCTCGCTATACGGCCGCACCTGGGTGGGACCGCTCATCGTCGCGGGCAGTCGCGTATTCGGGTTCGGCTTCGCGGCAACGCAGTTCGTGGTGCCCTGGTTCGGCATCGGCGCCGAAGTGCTCAACGTCTTCCACTTCGACCCGCAGGGCAACATCTTCGAGTTCCGCCTCACCCCGATCGCCACGCTGCTGATGCTTCCGCGCCGGCGCTTCTCGCCGCTGGCCTGGGCCGGCTTCGGCCTCGACACGTTCAACAAGCAGCTCGGTACGTACGGACGCTGGGCCGCCGGCACCGGTGTGGTCATGCTCGTGGCCGACCGCGCCATGCTGCAGCTCGGGGTCGAGTTCGACGGCCGTGTGCCCGAGTCGCGATGGAACGAGAACTTTCTTTGCGGCCCGTTCCGAAGCAACTGCAGCATGTCGGTCGCGCCGCAGGTTGGGTTCACCCTCGCGCTGTGAACTCGGCGGTGAGCACTTGACCCTCCCGTAGCGTGAGACCCTACGGTTGGGAGCATGGCTCAAAAAAACAGATCGGTGAAAGCCGTCGCCGAAATCACCGGCATCACCATCCGCGCCCTGCACCACTACGACGAAATCGGGCTGCTCTCGCCTGGCCGTGCCTCGAACGGCTACCGGACGTACACGGACGACGACCTCCTGCGCCTCCAGCAGATCTTGGTCTATCGCGAGCTGGGGCTCCCGCTCGAACGGGTCAAGGCGCTACTCGACGACCCCTCCTTCGACGTTCGCAAGGCCCTCGCAGACCAGCGCAACCAGCTGCTCGCCCGGGCAGAGACCACCGCCAAACTGCTCGATGCCGTGGACGCCGCGCTTCGAAAACTCCAAGGCGAAGCGGTCGAGCCAGAGGCTCTCTTCGATGGCTTCGACCCGGCGCGCTACGAGGCCGAGGCCGAGGCCCGCTGGGGCTCCACCGACGCCTACCAGGAGAGCAAGCGGCGCACCGCCGTCTATGACGAGGCGACGTGGACCTCCATCCACGCCGCCGAGCGTCGAATCACCGCCCGGATCGCCCACGCCATCGAAGCCGGACACGCTCCGGACAGCGACGGAGGTCTCGCACTCGCCGAGGCCTACCGCCTCCACATCGACCGCTACTTCTATCCCTGCAACCGCACCATGTACGGCCACATCGCGGCCATGTACGAAACCGACGCCCGCTTCACCGCAAACCTCGACCGCGCCGGCAAAGGCGTGGCCGCCTTTTTGGCCGCGGCCGCTCGCGCAAACGCGAACCGCTAGGCCGAAACTCCAGGTCCACCGAGCGCTCTGTCGCCACGACCCATCACGACGGCAGCGCCATCACGAGCACGCGCCCAGGCAGGCCAACAACGCATCGTCGCAGTCGAACGGATCCACCCCGGACTCCACGCACTCGTTTCGGTCGTCGGCGCACGCCCGCGGACACCCAGACGGCGTCGTATCGCCCTTCTCGACGCGGAGCGTCCAGCTCGGGTCTGGGTCGTCCTCGTCCGCGAAGAGCCGAACCCAATACTGACCAACGTCCAACTCGACCGGTGACGCGGTTGAGGGGAACACGCCTCCGATGTCGGCGATCGAACCGTTCGGCTGCATGACGCGCAGGCATCCAGACCGCAGCCCCCGAGGAACCCTCCCACTCCAGAGAGCCGAATCGTATAGTTGCCGCGTTCCGAGACGACGTCGAACCGGCGTACCGTCGTCACGCCGAGTTGCGTCGGCCCGACGCCCCCGCCCGCGCAGTCGAGGGTCCCGCTTGCCATCCACAACGCCTCCGTCTGCCACGGCGCGGCATCTTGTTCGCACTCCACCAGGGGCAAGCGTAGTCCAGCGTTCCTGCATTGACCGGCGTAGTCTGCAAGGGCGCGATCGAGGTTGGGCACACCCGAGGACAAGGCTGGCGGTCTTGCTTGCAGCCCGTCGGCCGGCTCCCCGGGGGAGCGCACTGAGCGGTCACTGAACTCAACCGACTCTACTCTTGCTGATGCCGTCAGGGCCGCGTGCCTCCGAGGGTCTCAGGTCGACAAAGCGACTGTACTGGGCGGCAGAACCCCGACACGAAGCGCCGAATCCGGCGCAGTCATCGTGGCCGAGTTGCAGGGCTCAGGAGAACGGGGAGTTCGGTGGGCGTTTGTGGGGCGCGCGTCTGCCGACCTCTACCGCCTCCACATCGACCGCTACTTCCGTCCCTGCAACCGCACCATGGACGACCACATCGCGGCCATGTACGAAACCGACGCCCGCTTCACCGCAAACCTCGACCGCGCCGGCAAAGGCGTGGCCGCCTTTTTGGCCGCGGCCGCTCGCGCAAACGCGAACCGCTAAGCCGACGCGAGGGCTCGCCGCGGCGGTACGCCTTCGAGCGCCACGCGTTCCTTCAGCGCGAGGAGTTCGTCATCAACGCTGCTCGCCTCCAACGCCTTGAACTGCGCCTCGAGGCTGGGCTCGAAGCCCTCCGTCAGCTCGAGCGTGGCGTCGGCCTCGGCTTCGAGCTGGGTGACGCGGTGTTCCATCCGCGCCATGGCGCCTTCATGCTGCGAGGTATTGATGTTCGCCAGCACGGCATTGACGGTCTTCTGCGCCTCCGCGCGACGCATGCGAGCCTGCAGCACCCGGCGGGTGCGATGCGCTTCGGCGATCTTCTGGCTCAACCCCACCAGCGCCGACCGCAGCGCGTCGCAGGAGTTCTTCTGAGCCGCCCACTGCTCCTGGTACATGGTTGCCAGCTCGTCGTGCTCCTTCTTGCGCAGGAGCGCGGCGCGTGCGAGGTCGTCAGCACCCGACCGCACCGCCAGCATCGCCTTGTCCTCCCACGTCTTGGCCTGCTGGGCCGCATCTTGAGTTTGTCGATGCAGCCGTCGCTCATCGGCAATGACCACCGCGACCTGCTTTTTCGCCTCGACGAGCTGCTTCTGCATGTCGACGATGACCAGGTCGAGCACCTTCTGAGGGTCCTCGGCCCGGCTGAGCATCTGGTCGAGGTTGGCGCGGATCATGGTCATCATGCGGTCGAACATCGGTTCGGCCGCAACAGCCCGCGCCACGCCCTTATTTCGCCCGCGCTGGAGGAAAGTTCAGTCGCGTCGTCGCAGCCCTTGGTTCAACCGGCCGCGCGCCGGACTGCGCGTCACACTGCTATGGGGTGGCCAGGTAGACGTCGAGCCTGCCGTCGGCGCCCATCGGTGCGGAGACGAGCACCAGGTCCATCGCTCCGTCGTCGTTCAGGTCGCCGGGCGCTGCTGCGAACACCGGTCCTGGAGCCATGAACTGCACGTCAGAGAGCTCGAAACCCGCGTTTCCGTCGTTCACGAAGATGACCGCGCGGTCGAGCGACCGGCTGGTGACCACCACGTCGAGGTCATCATCTCCGTCCATGTCGGCGGCATACGGCTTCCAAGCGCCTGCAAGCGCGAGCACGATCGGAGCGGAGAAACCGGCGTCTCCACCGAGGACGACGACGGCGTCACCATCGGTGCAGGTCGCCAAGATGTCGGTGACGTCGTCGCCATTGAGATCCGCGAGCTCGCCATAGCGCACGCCGTCGACATCACCGGGGCAGATCTGCACGTCCGGGCCCATGTTGAACATGCCGCTGCCGTTGTTGGCGAGAATGAACGCGCTGGAGTTGTACTCGTTGAACAGGACCACATCGACGTCATCGTCGTCGTCCTGCGACATCGCGCCCGCGGCCATCCCGGACGACCCCTCGCCGGGGCCGGGCAGGCTCATCGTGTTGCCCGCGGTCCAGCTACCGTTGTTGAGCGTACCCAGGACGACTTCGCGGGAGTAGGCCTGCGTCATTCCGACGTCGACCACGTCGTCACCGTCGATGTCGGCCACCCATAGATCCGAAACTTCCCAGAAGGCCGAGAACACGGTTGTGGCGACCGTAGTCGTTGAGAAGAACGAGCCCGCGTTGCGCAGCAACACCGTGCCGGTGCCGTGCACGAAAAGGTCGAGGTCATCGTCGCCGTCTGCATCCGCAATGCGGACGCGGGCCGGCCGGTTCGGGACGTCGAGCGTGTGCTCGATGATGTAGCCGCCCACGCCGTCAGCTTCGAGAACGGCGAGCAGTCCATCCTCGGTCGAGTCTTGACCGTGGCTGACCACGGCGATGTCGAGCAGGCCGTTCGAGGAAAGGTCGCCGACGACCACGTCAGTGGGGAGCTGTGGAGTGCTGAACGTGTTTGGTGGCTCATCAAAGCAAAGCTCGGTTGCCACAGGTGTGCCATCCCCACACTGCACCGGGACGTCGTCCGTGTCGCTGTCCGTCGGGTCGTCGGTATCGCCGTCCGTTGGGTCGTCGTCGGTATCGCCGTCCGTCGGGTCGTCGTCCGTGTCGCTGTCGCTCACCCCGCTGGGGTCGCTCGGGTCTTCGGTGTCACTCGCGCCGTCGGTGGGATCGCTCGGATCGCTCGGGTTTGCGGTCGGATCGCTCGGTTGGGTCCCGGCGCTGGGGTCGGTTGCCGCAGTCGAGGAACCACTGTCGGTGTCACCAGCTCCCGGCGGCGGGTCTTCGGGATCGAAGCAGCCACAGACCAACAGTCCAGCAACCGCAGCGGCCGAAAGCCGCGCCCATCCTGCGCTCGTCAACGAATCCATGGCACGAGTATAGGGGCGACGGCGACGCTGCGCAGGCCTTCTGGCGACCCACGGACACGTTCGAATCGGGGGCTTGGATGCCCCACCGTCCCAGCAGCCTGCTATCGTCGGCAGGTGCGGTTGTTGGTCGTACATCCCCCCGCCAGCGTGGCGCGGGACTTCATCGACTACCCGTACTTCAGCGACGTAGGAGCCGTTTCGCTCGCCACGAGCCTTGCGGATCGCGGGCACGACGTGACGCTCGTCGACGCGTTTGCACTGCCGGGCGCGACGCTGCGGGCGCGCGACGACGGACGCCTGCACATGGGGGCTGCGGTCGACGAGGTCCTCGCGGCACTCGGAGACGAAGCGTTCGAGGGTGCGGCGGTCGCCTACACCCCGTTTCATCGCCCACCGCATCGCGACGACGTGCTCGCACCGCTGCTCGACCAGCTTCGCGCGCGCTTGGGCGACGTTCCGCTGCTGCTCGCGGACCTCTATCAATCGGGCCAGCACTACGTCGAGGTCCCGGGCGACGCAGTACTTCGCGCGTACATGAGCGTCGACGGCTACGTGAAGTACGAGGGCGAAGCCAGCGTTCCGGCCCTGCTCGAGGCGGGCATACGCTCAGTCGGCGTGGTTCGCGGGACGCAGCCAGACCTGCACACGCTCGCACCGCCCGACTGGAGCCGCGTCGACGTAGACGCGCTGTGGGCGTTTCACGATCGCGTCGTCGCCAACCTCGGTCGCACGGACTGGGCCTTTCCCATCCACGCGCGCACGCTGCCGATCGTCACCAGCCGCGGCTGCCCGTTCACCTGCATCCACTGCTCGTCCAACCCCGACCGACAGCCCGGCGACGCCAAGACGCAGCGTCGCGTGCCCGCGCCTCGCATCGCCGACGCGCTCGCGTCGATGCGCGCGCTTGGGGCCGGCCGCGTCGCGGTGCTCGACGAGATGGTCAACGTGCATCGCACCCACTTCGAAGCCGTGCTCGATGGGGTCGAAGCCGCGTCGCTGAAGCTGGAGGTCCCCAACGGCATGCGGGCCGACTACCTGCGTGCCGAGGACTTCACGCGCCTGAAGGACCACATCACCACGGTCAGCATCAGCGCGGAGAGTGGCAGCCCCGACGTCGTGCGCGACGTGGTGCAGAAGAAGCTCGACCTCGGCGCGATCGAAGCCGCCGCACAGCATGCTTCGGCAGCGGGAGTCTCCCTGCTGGTGCACTACATGATCGGCCTGCCCGGCGAGACCGCGGCGCAGATCAACGACACGCTGGCCTTCGCCCTGCGGCTGTGGGACGAGCACGGTGCCTATCCCGCGGTGCAGTACGCCACGCCGCTGCCTGGCACCGAGCTGGCCGCGCGCACCTCGTTGCCCGTGGTCGAGGACTGGGGCCCGCGGTTTCAAAAGGCCGCGTCGATCACCGGCTGCGAGGTCCCGCCCGAGACGCTCACCGCGTTCATGGACACCTTCACCGCGCGCCTCGACGCCTCGCGCGGGCCGAAGAAGCTCATCATGAACGTCACCTACGCGTGCAACAACCACTGCACGTTCTGCGCCGTGGGCACGCGAACCCAGATCGACGGGCACCCGCCGCGCCAGCGCGAGCAGCTCGACCGCTACCGGGCGCACGGCGTGGAGATGGTCGACTTCGACGGGGGCGAACCCACGCTCAACCCCGGGCTGGTCGGGCTGATCCGGTACGCGCGGCGCATCGGCTATCGCACCGCCAACGTCACCACCAATGGTCGCCTCTGCGCGTACGAGGGCTTTGCGGCCAAGCTCGTCCACAGCGGCCTCACCACCCTGCTCTTCTCGGTCCACGGTCCCAACGCCCGCATTCATGCGCAGCAGGTCGGCGTGACCGAGGCGTTCGAGCAGACCACCGCGGGCATTCGCAACTGCGTGCGGCTGCGCCCTGCCGGCGTAGAGCTGGGCATGAACATCACCGTGACCAAGGGCAACCACGCCATGCAGCACGAGATGGCCGAGCTCGCGTGGTCGCTGGGCCTGCGGTGGCTCAACATTCAGTTCCTCACCC
>CAYSPB010000002.1:39415-55595 GCA_964432695.1 uncultured Nannocystaceae bacterium | reverse complement strand
GCGGCCGCTCCCGCGTCTCCGTTGGCGTCGATGGCGATTCGGGAGAAGAGGTTCGCAGAGTTGTGGGTTCCGTAGAGCGAGCCTTCGCCATCATAGGTGAGCCCGCCTAGGGTCACACCGCCGACTGCGGGGAAGTCGTCAGCCCAAACTGTAGCGGGGGCCTCGGAGTCTGGATCGATTTGGAGGATTCGGGCCCCAGCAATATCGCCAACGTAGGCACGCCCTTCCTTGTCGAGGACGACTGCATTTCCGATGGTCCCGGTCGGCAGCTCCCATGTTTGCTCGAGGCCTCCCGTCTCCACGTTGTACGCGCGCAGCTCTCCAGCCGCGTCTGGCACCGTTTGGAAGTTCCACGGGGGGTTGTAGAGCACGTAGAGCCAGCCCCGCTGACCATCTACCCGCATTCCCCAGGCTTGCGGCCGTGTATCTTCGGGCGAGCTGGGTGGGATGAATGTCTCCGGTGTCTCGCTGCCCTCGGTGAGATCGTAGACGACGACTTCTCCGGTGTTGATGTTCGAGACACAGACCCGGTGTTCATCTGCGGTGCCGTCCTGCGGTGAGAATGGTCCCCTGAATAGGAGTTCGTCCGGGATGATCGCGGGGTCGCCACCAGTCTCGTCGTCGGAATCGCCATCGCTCGTACTGCTCGAATCCGGATCGGTGGGGCTGTTGGAAGTGCTGCTCGATGAACTTTCCGTGCCATCCGTCGAACTGTCCGTTGGTGGGGTCGTGGTAGATGTATCGCTGTCGGTGCCTGAGTCTGTCCCGGTAGTTGAGTCAGCACTTCCACCCTGATTGGAATCGGCGCATCCCGTGGCGAGGAGCCACGGGACGATGGTTGCCAGATACATTCTCTTCACCTCCGCAGGGATGGGTGATCGATTCGTGAGTGTCAAGAGCGTGAGGCGTTGCGTTTTCCGTCGTGAGTGCGGGGCGGGGCGACGTGCCTGTCTGCGGCGGTGGGTGCATGAACGCCGGATGGCCCTTGAGGGGAGCTCTAGGGGGTCCTCGGGCGCGTTTGGCAGAAATGGGCGAAATTGCCTGAAGTGGTGCTGGGCAAGAAAATGGACGCTGCGTCCCGCAAGCTGGACCGACCATTGCCCCGCAGCGGGGCTGACCGGCGACGACTGGCACGTTCTGCTTACGGGTTGTGAATACACATCGATGCATCTTTCGTTGGAATAAAGCCCGGTTGGGCAGGGGTGCTTGGAGATTGAGGTCGTCTGGCCAATGGGTACGGTAAGATAGGTCGATGTTGCGTGCACGCGCCGAGCTTGATGCCCCACGAGGTGTTCGAAGGATTCGTGATTGTTTCGGTAGCCGCGGCAACACCTGGGACGACGGATTCTGCGTAGTCGTGCTGGGTGACGACACTTTTACCCGTCCATGCCTCGGCCGGTGCCGATGCTTCTGCCTACGACTGAGTCGCGATGACGCGCTTGTTCGAACGATGCGTGGGAGCGCTGCTCGCGCCGGGTGATGTACAGACGCAAGGCCGTCTCGAAGCAAGACTCGAGCGCAATCGGTTCGGGCTCGTCGAGCTTCGATGTCATGGGCAGCCGGCGGCGCAGGTCGGAAGGTGGACGGTTGCGGTGGGCCGCGTGCTGGCCTTTGTCCATGCATCCCCCCAAAAAAAGCGGCCCGTGAACCATAGGTTTGGCGGGCCGTGGTCATGGCGAGGGTGATGCAGATGCGTTTCGTTGTCGCCGCGGTCCTTTTGGGCGTGTCTGTTCCGCTCACCGCTCAGGCGCACGAAGACGAACACCAGGAACGTATCGTTCCGCGTTACGCGAGCTATCCCTATGCCGAGCACACGCCGGGCCACGTGCGTCGCGTGCCGTTGAAAGAGAGCGGGGCGGACGGTACCAAGCTTTGGTCGGTCCGGGCATCGGCGGAGGCGGGCTACTTTGGGAGGCAGGGGTACCGAGTCGGTGGACGCGCGGTCCTGCGCTATCGGCGCTTGGGCTTGGCGGCAGATGCCCACGCCTATGGGGGGTGGGGTACCCGACCGGCGTTCTATTTGGGGAACGTCAACTGGACGATCGACCTCATTCAGCGACCACACTTCGGGCTGCGCGCCGGGCCAGGTGTGTTGCTTCGGACCGATGCCGAGCTCGCGGCCGGAGAGCGTCCCGACGTGGACTACGGGTCCAACGTGATGACGGAGATCGATCTCATCCCGTTGGACCCCGTGGTCGCAACGGCGCGCTTCGATGTGGGCCGCATCGGCGACGAAGTCTCGGTTGCGGCGCGGGTCAGCTTGGGCGTGATGATTCGACGCTTCGAGCTCATCACGGCATACGAGGCCAAGCGCATCGGCGACATGACCCTACGCGGGCCCCAGGTGGGCCTGCGACTGTGGTTCTGAGCGTTAGCCGGGGTCGCAGGGGCCGTCGCAGTAGTTCACGACGTTGCCGCTGAGCATGTACTCGGTGGCGGTCTGCACGGCGGCGGGGACTTCGGTCAGCGCGCCGTGGGGGTCGTCGCCCTCGCGCATGGGCTCGTTGACGAGCGGCTCGGGCCGTAGACCGAAGTCGTACTCCACGAGCGCGGAGCCGACGTCGGCGCCCTCGGCCTCTTCGAGGCCCCAAACGTCGCGCACGGCTGGGGCGAGCAGTGGAATCCCGATGCTGCGGGCCATGACGTGAGCGCCCAGCGTGGTGACCTGGTGGTCGCCGATCGAGTCGAGCAGGAGGACCTCATGACTGGGCGTGTTCGGGAGCGTGTCCTCGATGATGTGGCGCGCATAGCCAGAAGGCTCGGCGCGGTCCCATAGCAGCTGGACGAGCGCGAGCAGCATCTGCTGGTCGAACGCTCGAGGATACGAGCTGCCGATGATGTCGGCGAATGCGTCGAAGTTGACGCTGCGCTCGAGCAGCAGGTTGTAGGGCTGCCCCGGCACCGCGAGGACGCCCCGAGTGACCTCGGTGGCGATCGCCATGTAGCTCGCGCCCATGATGCCGCCCTGGCTGCCGCCGTAGTAGATGGTTTGGGTACCGTCGAGCATCGAACTGCCTTCGTGCTCGAGCGCCGGGTCGTCGACGATGCTGGTCCGGAGCATGAGGCTGGCGAGCTCGAAATTCACCAGCGATTGTTGCAGCCGGTCCGGCAGGGTGCGGAACTCGCTGAGGGTTCCGTTGGCGACGATGAGTCCGACCAGGTTCGGATCTTCGGACGACATCCCGATCCAGTCGAGGCCAACGAAGATGATGTTGCCCGCGTTCTGCAGCTGGCCGAAGGCGCCCGCCTCCACCTGCGACCGATTGCCGAATAGACCGTGTCCGAACAGCACGCCGGGTGCGGGCGCGCTCTGAGCGGCGTACGGCACCATCATCGTAAAACCGTAGCGCGCGGTGCCGTTCTGCAAGGGGTTGCCATCATCGCCGAGCTCGATGACGCCACCAGGACCGGGGTCGTCGAGGAACAGTGGAACCTCGATCTCGCCTCGAATGCGCCGATAGATGCTCTCGGAAACGTCTTCGTCGACCGAGAGGATCTCGTAGTTGGGGCCGTCGCCGACCTGCTCGATCGCGGCGTCGCGCATGGCCAGCAGGCGGCCACTGGTGTCCTCGCGGCTGGCGACGGTGAAGTCCCACGCCAGCTGCAGGTCGCCCCGAGCCACGCCGGCGGTCTCGAGCTCGTCGAAAATGTTGCCGTAGAGCCCGCGTCGCGCGTCGACCGAAGGTTCGTCGCTTGGCGTGCCGTCGCGCAGGGCCGCGAACGCGGGTGAGGGTTCGACGAGCGCGCCGCGTCCGTCGACCACGCCGCGGATGGCGACGATGTAACGGTGCCCATACTCCATGCCGAGCGCGGGCTGAATCATCAGCGACGCGTCGTCGCCTGTTGCCCGCACGTCGACCTCCGAGAAGTGGGGCAGTCGCTCGCCCGTATCGACGTCGAGCACGACGGTTGGCGAGTCGGGCCCAAGTGAGTCGCCGATGTGCAGAGGGTCGGGTAGACCGTCGACGGTGGCCCCGGGGAGATGCGCGAGCAGGGTTCCGGCGGGAGAGAAACCATCGCGCTCATTGAAGGCAAACGGGTCACCTTGGAAGTCGTCGTTGGTCGCGGGCATCACCGTCTGCGCGAGTGTCAGGCGGCGGCCGCTTGCCGCGGTCTCGTCCTCGACCGTGAACACGTTGTTGGGAAATGGATATCCGCAGTAGCTCGGCACGAGCGGGTCGCAGTCGAGCAGCGGCCATGCACCATCCCAGTTTGCGCCGTCCGTTGGATCCTCGTTGGCGGTCGAGCTGCCGTCGGCGGCCGTGGTTGCGCCCGCGGCATCCGTGGTGCTCGATGTACTCACGCCGGTCGTCGCGGTGCCCGTTCCACTCGTGTTGCCATCATTTGCCCCGCTCGTTGCGTCGGCGTCGTCGCTGCAACCCCCGACCAGCACACACGCAAGAAGACCACTCGTTGCTGGGATCCGCATCCAATCCACCGGCGCATCATTACCCGGGACTGCCACCGGCCGAGGAGATGTCCACCGGGGACTGCTCACGCCCGCATCAGCGGAACGTGCAGAAGGCGTAGCGAGCCGCCAGCGCGTCGAGCAGCGGTTCGAACTGGTGTGGCGGGGCGGTGTACGGGTTTGCGCCGCTCTTGGACGCGACCCAGAGGTGCTGCGCTTCTCGTTGCCCCGCGAGCGCGACCACGGTGTTCATCGTGTCTTCGGAGGAAACCCCGTGAACCACGTGCCAAAACCGCGAAGGAGCGTAGTCCTGCATCCAATGTGGAACGTCGCGCGTTCGATAGGCCTCGGCCGAGCCCTCGAAGGTGATCAGCACGTCTGCCAGGGCGGCATAGGCCTCATGCGGCACGGCACCGGGGTTGAGCACGACGCTCAACCCTTGGCCCTCGATGCGCGCCGAGAGTTCCTCGTAGTAGGCGAGTTCGTCGAGCGAGGTTGCCGCTTCGTCGACGAAGATCCCTCGGACGCCGTACCAGGCTACGTAGCGTTCGACTTCAGCGATGACCACCTCGAGGTCGCGGCGACCGTACTGCGTGTGCACGTAGCCGAGCACTGCCAGGCCCCGGGTCGTGGCTTCGTGGGTGACCCGCGCGTAGTTGGGATCGCGGTCATGCCCGACCCCGCTGTTGGGGTTGATCACCGCGAGCTGGACCTGTGGCGTTGCGTCCAACAGTGCGTTCCAGCCCTCGCCGGGATAGAAATAGCTGGGGGCAGCGATCGAGAGGCAGTGGCGCGGAGGCGCGTCTGTCGTCGAGGCCCAGGCGAGGGCGGCGAGCAGGGTTGCGAACATCGATTGCACGCGTGCCGTCGTGACATCGTCCCCGGACGCGCTCGGTTGAGGCTCGTTCCGGTACACTGAAGAGGTGGCGCAGGGCGTTCGCGGTCGCGGTCCAATTCGGAGCAAGGCATTCGTGTTGTACGAAGGCACGCAGACGCCGCATCGTTCGTGTGGCATCGCCCTGGCCGAGGCGGTCGGGAAGCCCACGGCGCCGTACCAGTCGCTGCGTCGGGGTGGCATCACCGGGCAGGGAACCTGCGGCGCGATCATGGCGGGTCAGCTGCTGCTCGGCGAGTTCCTCGGCGACCCCTCACCCATCGGTAGCGTCACGCCCGGGCTACGCGAGGCCGTGGCCCGGTACCAGGCGCGCGTCGAGGCCGAACTCGACCGCGGTGACAGTGCCACCACCATTTGCAACGACATGACGGCCCCGCACGGGGACTTCAAGGGTCCGCAGCGTCACGCCTTTTGTACCGGCGTCGTGGCCCAGGTCGCGCAGTTGCTCGACGAAACGCTGCGGGAGCACGGCATCGTGCTGCAGCCTGCCTCGGTCCGACTCGACGACGGAACCACCTACAAATCCGACATTCCCTTCGAATCCTCGGAGCTTTCGACGTGAACGCGACCACGCATCGCTTTCTTTCGATCTGCTCGGTCTGCTGAGTCGTATCCGCCGGAGTCGTCGTGACCGGACCTGGAGAGCAACCCGCGGAAGACGTGGACACCGAGTCCTCCGACCCGCGCAATCGCCCCACCGCCGACGTGGTCCAGGCCAAGCCCGGGATGGTCCTTGCGGAGCGTTACGTGCTTGAAGAGCCGATCGAACGGGGAGCCTGGGGCGCGGTCTGGCGGGCCCGACACAACGTCATCGGCAAGACGTTTGCGGTGAAGATCCTGCGGCTGGAGCAGACCGACGGGACTGAGGAGCACTGGGCGTCCAAGCGCATGCTTCGCGAAGCTCGCGTCGTGTCGCAGATCAGTCATCCGGCGGTGGTCGAGGTCGTCGACTACGGCAAGCTCGGCATCGCCCCGTTCATCGTCATGGAGTTCCTCGAGGGTCGCACGCTGCAGGAGCGGCTCAAGGAAGGCGCCATGCCGTGGTCGGAGGTCAAGCCGCTGCTCGCCCAGACCATCGAGGGACTCGCCGCGGCGCATGCGATCGGCGTCGTTCATCGCGACATCAAGCCGTCGAACCTGTTCTTGCTCGCGAATCGGCGGGGGCTCAAGGTCATCGACTTCGGCATCGCTGGGGTCGACGGTCGGACGACCCGAATCACCGAGGCGGGAGAGGTGCTCGGCACACCGCACTTCATGAGCCCCGAGCAGACGCGAGGCATGGATGTGGGCACCGCGAGCGACATCTACAGCGTGGCGTGTGTCGGCTACGCGATGCTTGCTGGTCGACCGCCGTACGTCGGCTCCATGTCCGAGGTCATTCGCCAGCACCTCAAGGGACCGATTCCCGACCTGCAGCAAGCAGCGTCCGCCGTCCCCGCGCGCGTCCGCGCCGCTTTCGAACGGGCGCTGGCCAAGAAGCCCGAGGATCGCTTCGCCTCGATGGGAGAGTTTTTCGAGGCCTTGATGGGGCGTCCGATCAACACGCGCCCGCCGGGACTCCCGGGCCCGACGACGCAGCGTCGTATCCGGGCAGAGCGGGCGGCGAAGTCCGACCGACGCGGCATGTTCGTCGCCGCCGCCGTCGCCATGGTCTTCGCGGCGGCGGCTGGCGTGACTGGCTATCTCGTCCTGCGAAAGGACGAGGCGAAGCCCCGCGCGGTGGCGCCTGCGAGTTCCGTGATCTCGGAGCCAGAAGAGACACCGGAGCCAGAAGAGACACCGGAAACGGTACCGACGCCGGAACCCACCCCCAAGCCAGAGCCGATCGTCGAGGTTGCGACACCGAAGACGAAACCGAGCCCTTCGCCCGCACCGCCGTCGACGCCGCCCGCAAAGCCTCGAACTCGGCCGAAGAAACAGCCTGAGCCCATCGCTGCGCCCGAGCCAGCGCCTGAACCCGTTGCAACGCCGAAGCCTGAGCCGGCGCCGTCACGCGAGATCAAGAAGGTCGGCGGACTCAAGAACCCCTTCTCTCCAGGGTGACCAGGCTGCGCATCTAGATGTGCGCTGCTTCGTTCGAGAGATGTGAGGGCGTTTCTTGCGCGGTGCGGCTCACCGGAATAACCTGGCGCGCATTTGCCCATGGTCGATATCTCGAAAGAACTCGCGCGTGCAATTCAGGCTGGTGACTGTGTTCTGTGGGTGGGCGCAGGGTTTGGCGCCCTCGCCGGTCGACCAGGCTGGGAGCCACTGCTCGAGGAGCTGATCGCCGCGTGCCCCGAGACGTCGCACGAGCCGCTGCGTGCGTTGCTCGAGCAGGGGCGGCTGCGCACGGTTCTGACGTACATCCACAGCACGCTTGGCGACGGTCCGCTCGCCAAGCTGCTGCAAAAGGGTGGCGAGACCAAGGTCGACGACGGTGCGGCGGCGCTCAAGGAGATCCCGTGGCGCGCATGCTTGGCGACGACCTATGCCGACGTGGTCAAGTCGATCTTCACCGATGGCGAGGATGTCCCGCAGGTGCTCACCCCGAACACGGTGCATCACCTGTCTCTTCGAGATACGGAGGATTTTTTCGTATTGGAGACGCCGCCGACGGTTCGCTCGATGCGGGCCACGAGCGTGCTCTTCGACTTCGTCGAGGAAGTCGTCCGGACGCGAACGATCCTGTTCGTCGGGTTCGAGCCCGACGACCCGGACCTCGTGCAGATCCTCGATTTGCTGGAGCGCATCGGAAAGGGAAACCGCCACTTCGCTCTGCTGCCGCTAGTCAGCGAGCCCGAGGCCGAGGAGTACAGGGCGCGCTATGGCATCGAGGTGCTGCACGTCGATGAAGGCGCGTCGCTGGCCTCGTCGATCGCGGCGATTGGGGAGGCGACCGGCGAGGTTGCGGTGCGCCCCTCCGATGTTGCCGGAGAAATGGCGCGGCTCGACCTCGTGCGCGCGGTTCGTGGCGTGCCCATGCGAGCCGACTTGGCGATCGACACGGCGCTGACCGTCGATGTGCAGTGGCTCGATACGCTGCTCGATGGGCTGCCGAACCAGTCGCTCAGTGGCGTGCCTGCGAACGCGCTTCTGTCCGCCGGTGCCGTCTTGCTCGCACACCGCAACACCGAGCGGGCACGTCGCTGCTTTCAGCAGGTCGTCAGCGATGATGCGGCGCCCGAGTACGTGCACGTTGCTCGGTTCAACCTCGCCTGGTGTTCGCTGTTCGAGGGCGACCTGGAGGCGGCCCGCGAGGGCCTGGCTTCGCCGGACGAGCGCAGCCTCGCGCTGGTGCCACCGAGATTCGAGATTCTCGACGTGCGGGGCTTCGCGGGCACGCAGGTGCTGCTTCACTGTCGCGATCGCGAAAGCCAAGACGTCTTCGACATTGCGGTTTCCACCCTCGAGCGGCCGGTGGGCGCGGCGGAGAACACCACCTTCAGCGACCTGGTCCAGAAGCTCGCAGGTGTCGATCACCCGGCGGTCTGCACGGCTCGCGGGGCGTTTGCCGACGGCCGTCTGTTCGGCGTGATGTACGACCACGAGCCGGGCTTCGTGCTTGCGGATACGTTCGGCGACGCACCGATGGACACCGCGAAGACGCTGGAGCTGGTCGTCCCAATGGTCGAGGGCCTCAAGGCGTGCCACGCAGCGGGCGTTCATCATCGCAACATCAACCCGCGCACCACGGTCGCCGGTGCCAAAGGCGGCATGCTTCGCGGCTTTGGCTTCCCCCCAATCGTCGGCTTCCAGCGACCCTCGGTGCAGCAGGAAAACTACGGGTACCTGGCACCCGAAACCGTTTGTGGCTTCGGCGAAGCGGCGGCCGACGTGTACGCCATCGCGGCGCTCGCCTACCGCTGCGTGACCGGGCACGTGCCCGCTGGCGCAACACTTCCCGCATCGCAATACAACGCCGCCCTCGACGTCCGTCTCGACGACGTCCTGCGCGACGCGTTGCATCCCGACCCCACCAAGCGCAGCTCGCTCGACGCGCTGCTCGAAGGGCTCCAGCACATTGCCGAAACGCCGGGCGAAGGCGCGGTCATGAAGGCGGCGCGAGAAGGCGCCGAGCCCGGAGCCGAGCGGGTCGTCGATCTGGGTCATCCCCAAGCGGTCGAGGCCGAGGCCTCTCGCTCTCTGCAGGTGAGCGCGCCCGAAGACCCCGACGACCTCGAGGCTTGGGCCGTGATCCTCGAGCGCAAGCCCACGCACCTCGAAGCGCGGCAGAACGTCGACCGCATCGAGGATGAGGCGCGCGATGCCGAGCGATGGGACCGCCTCGTGGAGGTGCTCGGCGTGAAGGCCGAGCGAGCGCAGCGGCAGCAGGATCGAGTGAAGTATCTGCGTGAGATGGTGTCGCTGTTCGAGAAAGAACTCGGTGCGCCGCGCAACGCGTTCGAGACGCTCCAAGCACTCATCGAGTCGGTGGAAGTGGCTGAACAAGTCAAGCTCGCCGACGAAGTCATGCGCCTGGCCGCTGAGACCGGAGAGTGGGCGCCCGCCGCCGAGACGATGGGCGTATTGGCCGAACGCGCGCCCACGCCGGAGGACCAAGCCCGCTTGTACGCGACGCTCGCCGAGACCTACGCCGAACGCCTCGGCTCGCCAGAACAGGCCCTGGCCGCGTACAGCAAGGCGATCGAGCTGGAGCCGACCGAGTCGTCGCTGGCGGCCACCATTCCGCTGCATCGCAAGCTCGGCCAGGAGGCTGAGTTGGTCGGAGCGTATCTGTCGCTCGCCGACCTGCAGGATGGCGACGCCAAGTGCGAGTCGCTGCTTGCTGCGGCCAAGCTGCTTCGCGAGACTCTCGGCGACGAAGAGGGAGCGTTCGGGGCGGTGGAGCTGGTTCTCGAAGCTTCGCCGGAGCACCCCGAGGGGCTCGAGTTCGCCGAATCGCTGGCGGGCTCGCTCGAGCGTTGGGACACGCTGTATGACGTCTTGCTCAGGCGGGCATCGTCCGCTGACGGTGAAGTCACCACTACGCTTCGCCGCCAAGCGGTCTCGGTGGCTCTCGAGCACCTCGACGACGCCGAAAAGGCGGTCGCGCAGCTCACGACGCTCACCCGAGAAGACCGCACCGATGCCGATTCGGCCACGTTGCTCGCCGAGTTGCTTCGTCCTGCGGCGGGGGAGGACGCGACGGCCAGGGCGGGGCTCGTCGACGTGTTGGGCAACCTCATCGATCAGGCGGAGCCGGCGGAGGCCCAAGGAACGCTGCTGACCGAGCAGGCGGCGCTGCTCGACCAGATGCCCGATGGCAAGGACCGCGCGATCGACTGCCGTGAGCGCGTGCTCGAACTGCTGCCGGTCGACCACGAACTCGCGAAGGCCGCAGCAGACGGTCTCGAGGCGGCCTACAAGCGCCAGGACGATCCGCAAAAGCTCGCGTCGCTGGCCAAGCAGCAAGCCCAGGCAGACGACGTGGACCCGTCCTTCCGCGCCGATGCGTGGGCGCGCCTGTACGAGCTCGCCACCGGTCCACTCGAGGACGAAGACGGCGCGGTCGAGGCCCTCGAAGCGCTCACCAAGCTCGAGCCCGACAGCGCCAAATGGCGTGACGCGCTCCTCGAGCGCTACCTTGCGCGCGAGGAGTTCGAAAAGGCTGGACCGCTGATTCGAGCCCAGGTCTATGCGGAGGAGGACCCCAACCGAAAGGCCGTCTTGCTGCTTCGTGGCGGCAAGCTGCGCGCTCAGATCGGCAAGACCGAAGGCGCCGTGGAAGCCCTCGAAGAGGCGGTCTCGATCGATCCCGAGCTTGTCGAGGCTTGGGTCGAGTTGCGCAACATCTACGCCGACAACGACCAACCGCTCAAGGCCGCGAACGCGCTCGTGTCGGCGGCCGAGAACAACCCGAACCGCGCCGAAAAGGTGCGCAACCTGTTCGAAGCCGCGCAGGCCTTCGTCGGTGACCTCGAGCGCCCTGTTCGTGGCGTCGAGTTGCTCGAGCAGGTCGTCGAGCTCGATCCCGACCATCGAGACGCGATGACGATGCTGCTCGACCAGCTCGTAGCGGAGAACGACCTCGCTCGCGCATGGCCGCACGCGCAGGTCTACGTCACCCAGGTGAAGTCGCAGGCCGGCATGGACCACGCAGCGAACCTGCGCGCGCTGTCGTTGGCAGGGCGCTGCGCCCTGGCGGTCGACGAGAAGGAGAAGGCGCGCGAGTACCTGCAAAAGGCGCGGGGCCTCGATGCGACCAACCTCGACGTGTTGCAGCTGCTCGCCGACCTCGACATGGACGCCGAGCAATGGAGCGATGCGCTGCGCAACTACCAGTCGGTGGTGTTGGGCATGGGCGACAAGCTGCCCGCGGCCGAGCAGTCGCAGCTGTACGTGAAGATGGCGCGGGCACGCATCGGCATGGGCGAACAGCCCAAGGCCGCGCAGATGCTCGACCGGGCCCTCGACATCGACGAGAACAACGAGTGTGCAGTCGACCTGCTCATCGAGTTGGGCGGAGAGGTCGGAGGCGCCGGTGCGGTGGTCAAAGCCAAGCTGCGCATGGCCGACCTCCTGCTGCGGCAGATCGACAAGAGTGAGGATGCGTCCGAAACCGACGCGCTCATCGAGCGCCGCGCGGCGATGCTCGACGAAGTCGCCGACCTACAGCTCGGCGAGCTGAACCTGCCCGACGAAGCGGTGCGTACGCTCGAGAAGGTGCTGCAGACTCGCCCCGAAGATCCGGCGGTGCTGCACAAGATCCTCGACGTCTTCACTACGGGCCAGCGCTGGCGCGACGCGACCAACGTGCTCGGCCGCCTCGCCGACGCGCAGCAGAGCGAAGTGCTCAAGGCCAAGTATCTCTACGCCGGTGCGCTCATCTTGAGGGACAACCTCGACGATCGTGACCAGGCTATCGACTGGATGCGCAAGGTCGTTTCGGCGGACCCGATGCACCCCAAAGCGTTCGACGCTTACCTCGACCAGCTCATCGAAAAGAAGTCGTGGAGCGAGGTCTCCAAGACCGTGCGCACCCACCTCAAGGCGCTGCCCAAGGACACGCCCGCCGAGCGCCTCGCCGGGCTGTTCCAGCGGCTGGGTCAGGCGCACGAGAAGATGACCGACATGAAGACCGCGATGGCGGCCTACGACCAGTCGGTCCGAATGGCGGCCAAGGCCGGTGCCAAGCCCGAGGAGCTTCGCGACCGTCGCGAGCGCGTCATCAAGCTGGCGATCTCGCGGGGCGAAGACGAGCTGAGCAAGGCCACGCACCACGCACACGCGATCATCGCGGACGCGCCGATGGACTTCGACGTCTATCACCAGCTCGTCGACCTCTACGTGCAGCAAAAGCAGACCGACCGCGCCCACGCGATCGCGAAGACCCTGCGCTTTCTCAAGAAGGCCAATGAGGCTGAGACGAAGCTGCTCGAAGACGCAAAGGGTCCGGGGCAGGTTCGCACCGCGCTCACGCGGGACCACTGGCGTAAGTCGGTGTTCCACCCGTCGCAGAACGGGCGTGCGGCGGACATTCTCTCGATCGTCTGGGCGCTCATCGCCGCGCGCGAAGGGCAGTCGCACGCGCACTTCGACGTTGTGCGCAAGGATCGCGTCGAGGTCTCGCTGCAGTCCAAGGCCGGACTCGCCCGGTACGTCGCGCACGCCTGTCAGATGCTCGACGTCTCGGTTCCGGACCTTTTCCAACGCGACGTCGACGGCATGGGCGTTCGCGTCGCCGCGCTCGTCGACAACAGCACCGGCAAGTCCACCGTGTTTCCTTCGCTCATCGCGGGAAAGGGCGCCACGGCCGACGCCTCCGAGGTGGGCATGAAGTTCCGCGCTGGTCGGGCCGTGGCTCGCGTTCGTCCCGAGCACATCCTCACCAGCGTGCTGCCCTCGGCGGGCTCGATTCGCAAGGTCATCTATGGCGGCGTTGCGGTCGGTCATCCGGGCGCGGAGCTACCCGAAGACGTTCGCGATGCAGCCAAGACCTACGCCAAAGAGCTGACGCCGCACCTGCAGCCAGCGAGGATCGACCAGCTCGAGACGCTCGGGGCCTCGCTTGCCAAAGGCGGTCGCTTCGACGCCAAGGCGTTCTCGGAGGGGGTTGCCTACACGACCACGCGGGCCGCTTTCGTGCTCTGCGACTCGATCGAGACGGCTGCCGCCATGCTCACCCGAGAGGGCGACGAAGGCAGTTCGGTCACGGCGAAGGACCGCATCGCGGACCTCATCGCGTACAGCGTCAGCCAGCCGTACCTCAAGCTGCGCAAGCAGCTGGGCCTCAACCGGTGACCACCGTTCACCGAATCGAACGCGATGCTCCCGAGGCCTCCGTCCTGCAGACGGCGGCCGCCACACTTCGGGCGGGGGACCTGGTCGCGTTTGCCACGGAGACGGTCTACGGACTGGGCGCCGATGCGACGCAGCCCGACGCAGTGGCGAAGATCTTCGCCTCGAAAGGGCGGCCGCAGACGAACCCGCTCATCGCTCACGTCGCCGACGCTCAGATGGCGCGGGCGTGGGCGGGGGCGTGGCCGGACACGGCGCAGCGGGTCGCCGAGACGCTGTGGCCTGGGCCGATCACGCTCATCGTTCCGCGCGTCGACGCGTTTGCGCCCGCGGTTTCGGCCGGTCTCGATACCGTCGGCTTGCGAGTGCCGGCGCCCCCGGTCGCGCGAGGCCTCATCGCTGCGCTCGGCCGACCTGTCGCAGCCCCCAGCGCGAACCGTTCCGAGCACGTCTCTCCGACCACGGCCCAACACGTGCTCGATGACCTCGAAGGGCGCGTGCACACGGTGCTCGACAGCGGTCCGACAGGGGTGGGGATCGAGTCGACCGTGCTTGATGTATCGGGCAAAACGCCGCGATTGCTGCGGCGCGGCCCCGTCACGGTCGACGCGATCGAAGCCGTCGTCGGCGTTCAGGTGCAGGTCGTCGACGCGCATGTCGACGGAGCCAGTGCGCAGGCGAGTCCGGGCCAATCCGTTCGCCACTACGCGCCGGATGTCACGACTGTTCGGGTCGAGCGTGGCATGACCTTGGATGTGCGCCCGACGGACGCGGTCATCGTAGTGGGTGCTCACTGCGCCGCAGCATCGTCCGCGCAAACCGTCGTCGTGTTGTCGGATCCCGAGTCCGCAGCACAGCGGTTGTATGCCGCGCTTCGACGGCTCGAAGCACGAGCGCCCCCACGGATCGTCATCGTGATGCCGCCCGACGCTTCGGCCTGGGCGGCCGTTCGAGACCGCCTCGTGCGAGCTTCAGTCCTCGCCTAGCGGGCCGCGACGGCTGGGTGCGCGCCCAGCGTCGAGCAGCGATCGCGAAGAGATCGGGCGTCCAGGGCAGGAGACCTTGAACGACGGAATGCGCCGTCTTTTCTGAACTTTTCTCTCATTTTCGCCAACCTTGAACAGAGGCTTGTTGAAGGTTGTAGAGTCTCTGTTTAGGCTTGGCAGGAGGACTTGGACTGATGACGAGCATTCGACGGGTACGCGAGTTGGGCTTGGCGGTGCTGGGTGGGCTGCTCATCACGGGCTGCTTCTCCGATCCCACCGAAGGCGACGACCCAACGACCGCCGGGGGCGGCTCTGGCGAAGCGGAAAGCACCACGGGCGAGGTCGCCTCGACGGGTGAGGACGTCATGAGCTCCTCGAGCGGCTCGACGAGCTTCGAGGACGAGAGCTCATCCACGTTCGGCGGTGGCGCGGGGGGCACGGCCACGACTGGTGACATTGCCGGCGAAGCGCAGGTCCGGGTCATCCACGGGTCGCCTGGTGCAGGCTCGGTCGACATCTACACCGCCGGCAGTCCTACGCCGCTCGTCAGCGCCCTCAGCTACACCGGCGTGACCGACTGGATCTCCGTACCCGAGGGCAACGCCACAATCGAAGTCCGTCCCGCCGGAACGCCTGCGTCTGAGCCTCCCTTCTTCGTGGCCGATACTCTTGCGCTCGAAGATGGCGCACGGGTTTCCATCATCGCTGCCGGCCTCGTTGGCACCGACGATCCCGAAGCGCAGTTCCGGTTGCTTCCCGTCGAAGAAGACTGGGCCAACGACCTTGCTGGTCGCGCGCGCGGGCGAGTGATCCACGCTGGGGCTGATGCACCTCCGGTCACGATCGAAGGCCTCGAGGGGGACGCCATCGGTCTGCTCCGGTACGACGACAGCAATGCCGACGGTGTCCCGCTGGAGACCGAGGGGGGCGAGCGAATCGAGGTGCGCGTAGCCGAAGACCTGGTCACGTCGTTCACCACGCCCGCGTTTGCTGAGGGGGACCAGGTGCTCATCGTGGCGACGGGCCTGCTCGGCACGCTCGCGCGAGAGGACGATGGTTTTGCGCTGCTCGTGGTCGGCCGCGATGGCCCGCTGGGCGTCGTTCGACAGGACCCGCAGCTGTTCACGCTGCACGGTTCACGCGATGCCGACTCGCTGGAGACCTGCGCCAACGGAGAGGCCATCGCGGCGAACTTCGTCTATGGCGAGATTCAGTCCACCCGTCTTCCGCCAGGTGAGTACGACCTGAGCATCTTCGACTATCCGTCCGGCTGCACGGGCACGGCGCTCAACGGGGCGGGCAACGCTTCGGGTGAGCTCGACGCTGGCGAGCGCTACCTGATGCTGGTCAGCGGCGAGCGCAACGCCGAGGACGGCGAGCCCAGCATTCAGGTCGTTCCATTCACGGATCAGTTCACGACGGGCGAGGACGACTTCGCCAACATTCGCTTCGTGCACGGTGCGTCGGCGGAGCAAATCTACGTGGGGTCGGTGCTCAACGAGAGCATTGCAGCAGCCAACGTGTATACGCAGCCGATCGAGTGGCGTTCCGAGAGTGTCGAGACGTCGCTGACGCAAGGCCTGTTCGTGCTGGGGGTTGCCGATGCGGTGGGCAAACCGGCGCCGCCACTGAGCCCGCTGGTCACGTTCGACTACGCGGCCGAGGGGGGCT
>CAYSPB010000002.1:30791-39394 GCA_964432695.1 uncultured Nannocystaceae bacterium | reverse complement strand
GGGCGACCCGTCTCCCGAAGAGGGGGACGGCTTCGTGCAGCTGATGCTCATCGAAACGTCCACGCCGGCGTGGACGGTCGACCTGGTCGACATCAACCCGCTGTAGCGGGAGGAGACCAGCGCTGCACGGCGGTGCCGATCGGGGTCGACATGGGTGTCCCGTCCATGGCGCGAACGCGGATCTTGTTCGCGGCGGGCTCGAGGTTGGTCGGTGCCCACGTGCCGAACTGTGGTCGAGTTGAGTCGGAGTCGATCTGGCGCCGTCAGAGGCTCAGCGGACGGGGACGGCGTGGACTCATCGGACGAGTTATTGAGCGCGTCACCCCGTCGGTCAGGGGGGGGAAGGGGGGCGGCCCACGCCAGAGTGCCCGCAAAGACACGCGACGGCTCGAACTCGGGAGGCCTCGTCGACGCACCAACATATGGATCATTTCGATGGGGTTCGGACACTAGGGGCTGTCCGAGATCGTGGGTCGGTGACCGTCTCGAAGCGTCGCGAATGCTCCAGAGCTAGAGCGCGTTTTGAGATGTGCTCTGGCCTCCGCCTTGGTGGACGCACGTCTCGTACGGTGTCCGAGAGTCGAGGTGGCGAGCGGTGCGGTGGTCGTTATGTTTGGGCGATGAAGCGAGCTACCACCGCCCTGATGTTGCTCTGTGCCACCGTCGTCGGTTGCGAGGCGTCCGAAGACTCTTCGGAACGGGTACGCGTTGCCGCGCTCGAGTTCGACCTCGAAGGTCGAGATGTCTGCGTGTTCATCGACGATCAGGTCCTACGGCTGGAGCCCTCGGGCCAGGGCGTCGACGTGACCGATGCCGCCTCCGTCGATTTGGCCGACGAAGTCTTCGTCGGGCTCGTCGACTCCGAGCGCTCTTGCGACGCTGAGCAAGCCGTCCGCGTGCGCCGGTTCGACCTCGAGCCCGACCTCAACGACGAAACCGACTACCGGACCGTCGTCTTGTCGCAGGGGGAAGACGGGCTCGAAGCCGAGATGCTGTTCGAGGTTGAGGATGCGTCCCTGTCGACCCGCTCCTGTTCGGCCGGCGACAGCTACGTCGTACGCACATCGATCTGCAGCAGCTCCGGCACCATCACCACGGTATCGCTGCGGGAGTGCCAGTCGGTGTACGTGATGCAAGGCGAGTGGGCGAACATCTGGGTCACGACAGGCAGCTGGACGACCACCAGTGGAGGCGGATGCGACGACGGCCCCGGCGGCCCGCACGAACAGTAGATACGCGCCAGGTCTGTACGCTCACCGACGAAACGGTCGTCGAAGATGGGCGCCGGGGTTGTTGGCCGAGGGAGTCTTCTCGGAGAAGATGCCGCGATGGGAACCGCGCCGGGAACTCCGGGAAGTGGCCTCGGCGAGGTTCAGCGTCGCTGCCGCCACGTCGGTGCAGCCGGGTGGAACGGCGGGCGCGCTCACCTCGCCGGGCGTGGTCACGTCAGCGTGCGTCGAGCAGGCTCCGAGCACGAGGGCAAGGACGGCGAGCTGAGGACACGAACGACGAACCATGGCCCGCCGTGTACGACGCTCAGGGAGGACCTCAGGCGGCCTGTGTCGAGAGGGCCCGCACGATGTCGTCGATCGACGCGTGGTCGCCCGCAGCCTTGTCACCGTGCTCGAACAAGATCGTGCCGTCGGTGCCGAGAACGAGCACGCCGCCGAGCTGGAATGCATCACCCTGCACCTTGCCCTGCCGGAACCCGGCCTTCATGGCGCGCCGGCTGGCCCTGAGCACGGTGCCGAGCCCAAGCACCGCAGATGCGATAGGGCGCCGCCAGCCGGCGATCTCGTAGCTCTTGCGCGAGGGATCCGTGTAGAGGTCGATGCCGACCTTGAACTGTTCCGCGAAATCCTGGGCCATCACCGCGGTGCCGTTGCCGATGGCGACCATCGTGGCCCCAAGAGCTTCGACGTCCGCGCGGCGTTCTGCGAGGCGAGCAACCTGCTCGCGGCAAAACACTCAACCGTAGTGTCGCATCCAGACCAGCACCGCGGGCTTCTCTGCCCACAGGCTGCCGAGCGCGACGGGGCTGCCGTCGAGACCGAGCACTTCGGTGGACGCGAGTTCCTCTGCGACCTTCATGCGGGCGAATCTAGCGTCCGCGAGCCCCGCTGCCAGCCGATCCCACGCAGCCCCCCATGCGGCGAACGCAGCGCCGAATCTCCCCGAAACCGCGCGGGCTTGGGCGACGAACGCGTGAGCCGGAAGAGCCCGTCTCGTCGGGTCATCAAGCAAGGGTCGTTGGGTCTCGCACCCGGGCGAGCGCGGAGCCGTGGGGCTCTCTCCACTCTCATTGGTGGTCCGACGAGGGCTCGAGGGGCACGCGGAGAACCGGGCGTCCGAGTGCCTCTGCGCGGGCGAGAAGCTTGCCGGTCCCGCTGGTCCGCTCGGGCTTGCTGTTGAAGTCCCGCGCCAAGACGTGCGTGCACCGCAGCAGCGCGGCGCTGTCTCGCTCGTCATCATTCGCAAAGCCACCGCTGACGACCCAGCCGCTCACCTTCGTACGGTAGCGGTCGGGCAGGTACCGCGGACGCTCGCCCACGTGCAGGACCTCGACGTCCGCAGACCGCGTCTTGAGCCATTCCAACGTCAGCGTGTCCGCACCGCGGAACTCGCACACGATGAAGCTCGCACCCGTAGCAAGCGCTCGGTCGAGGGCCGGAACGTAGTGCGTACAAAACGCATCGAAGGAGAGGTTCCCGTTTCCGAAGACGTACAGCCGCACGCGCGTAGTGTGGCGAGCAATGCGCTCGACGACCAGGCTTGCGCGAGCCCGGTCGGATCGTCAGCCCTTGCAGTAGGGCAACGCGTGAAGCGCTTCGACCTCTGCCCCGGAGAGTGCGCGGTCGAACAGCATGACCTCGTCCAGGCGACCTCGAAGGAACGCGTTGCCCTCTCCAGACTTGTTCAGCGTCCCCACGATCGCCCCGAGGGCGAGACTTGCCTCTCCGGTCGCTACCAGGCCCGTCCCGGGTGCAGTGGCTGGGATGCCGAACGCCTCCCCCTGCGGGGCGGCGTAGAGCGCTACGCCATCATCACCACGGATTGCAACGAGGTGGAACCAGGATGCGCTCTCCACCTCGAGTGGGGATGCCGCGAGGGTTGGATCCCCGGGTTCACAGCCGTTCGAATTGTCGCCCTGTCCAAAGCAGAGCCAGAACTCGTTGTTCTCGCCGAATCGAGACAGGCGCCAGCCATCGAAGTTGTTCCCGTTCATCTTGCTGATGATTGCGAAGTCCGTACCCTGACCGTTGCTCGTCGTATTGTCGGGCGGCTTCAATGTGGAGAGACGAACCCATACGCTCACCGTGAAGTTGCCGCCCTCGATGTCCAGGATGTCGGCGTCCGGGATTCGAACGAAAGAATCGATCCCATCCAGCGACCAGGCGGAGCCGTCGACGCCCTCCTCGTACTCGACCGCGCCGACGGCCTGGCCATCATGACCACCGACGAGCTCTGCGAGGGTGTTATCGGCGCTCCACCAGGCGACAAGCCCCGGTTGAGGAGGCTCCGTACACCGGAGCTGGCCTCCGCTCGTTCCGGTCGACGACCCCGATGAGGAACCCGGCGAGCCTCCGGAGCCGGTATCCACAGATCCCGTCGATGTGTTGTTTTCCGTTGTGACAGCGCCATCGTCCGACGAGGTTGAAGGGCCGTTGCCAGCTCCGTCGACGGTCTCCGTGTCCGGGGTACTGGAGCCTGAGGAAACGGAACTCGAGTCTGCTGGAGCACCGTCGTTCGGGGCGAAGCAACCAGCGCTGAGGATGGCGGCCAAGCCGATTGCTCGAGGATGGGCTGACACGCGGCAAGTCTATCGATCGACCACGAACGGAGCCGATGTCACGCGGGAGCCAATGCAACGGCCGACCCGCCGGCTTTGGCCGCATGGACGGGGTCGCGTCCAGCGGCCCCGGCTCGTTCCGATCGTGTCCGGTGCGTGCCGTCCTTGGCGTCACGCTCGCGCTCGCGCGCACCCGGAGTCGAGCCCTCCGTCGCGCTCCGCCGATGGAGATGGACCCTGCACGTGGGCTGACGGGCCGGATCACGCCTGAGTCCATTCGTCGCAGAGGTTGATGCAGCGCACGGCCGTCATGAACTCGTAGTGTTAGGTTTGTGATGTGTTCTTTGGATTGACGGTTGGGATCTTGATGGTGGGGGCAGAGCCGGTTGCAGACGTCCCCGCGGCCGGTGAGGCGCCGATTCAGCGACCGGCCGGGACGGGCTCGGCACGAGCGGAGGGGCCCGAACCGCTCCCGCCTCCGGTGGAGGAGACCGCTGACTCCGAGCCCGAGCCCGAGCCGGCACCGGAGTCCGTTCCCACGGCCGGAATGGAGCCGATCGTCGCGTCGTCGTCTCCGGTCGAAGCACCGCCACCGGCACCCGCGGAGCCAGCGTCGGTTCCCTTGCCGTCCCGTACGGGCCGTGGGCTGATGATCGGCTCCGTCGCGGCGGGCATCGCAGGTTGGGGCTTTTCGCTGGGTACGGTTGGGCTCACCTATCGCGATTGCCCCGGCTTACTCGGGTGTAGCGAGGAGGCCGCCGTGTTGATCGGCTTTCGCTGGATGGCGAACGGCGCCGCGCTGGGGCTGGCCATTCCCGGCGCAATCTATCGCGGCCGCTACGACGCCATCGAGGAGCAGAACACGGGCAAGCCCTCGCGCAACATTGACGCGTACATCAAAGGAGGCGCCGCCGCGCTGGGCGTGGGTGTGGGGCTCTGGACGCTGATGCGGGTCAGCCTGTTCACGTTCTTGCCCTCGATCTGCGAAGAAGGTCCGCGGTGTGGGACGGGGTATTTTCTAGGGCTTCAGGCCGGGTGGGCGATGGCGGCCACGGGTGCGGGCCTGCTCTCGTACGGCCTCGCCCATCGCGAGCAGCGGCACAAGCTAGGCATCACGCAGCTCCGTATCACGCCACAGCTATCTGCCGATTACAGCGGCCTCGCACTCGGCGGCCGCTTCTGAATCGCCTCAGGGCTGGCGAAGCGTCAGAGGGAGCGAAACCTTCGAGACGCCTTCGTCGCGAATCTCGGGGAAGGTCCACGCACGGGCCTCCCGGGCAATGCAGTCGGTGACGCCGGGGTCGGTGAAGCGCTCTCGGTCCACGCCTGCATGCGTCACGGTGCCCCCCGCGTCGATGTCGAGCGTGAGCGTGACGCGCCCGGCAAGGTCATCATCTCGGGCCACCCCGTCGGCGTAGCATCGACGAAGCGCTCGACCGTGCCGGACAGCCACGCTTCGAACGGCGTCACGTGTTCGCGGTCCGCGAACCGATCCGAGACCGACCCGAACGACGACGGCGCCCGGCGGAACCTCCTCGTCTTCGATCACGGGGGTGGGTTTGGACGTGGCGAGTTCCTCGAGCACTTCTTTGCCGCCGCCGCGTCCGGTGCCGACCAAGTCGAGTCCAGCGATGGACACCGTCGTGGGATCGCGGTTCGCAAAGCTCTCCCACATTGCGCGGTCATCGGTGTCGGGCGTGAACGCGTGCGAGTACTCGTTGTTGTCCAAGGACGAGACATCGGTGTACGCGAGGATGCCCGCGTGCCGGGCTGCTTCGTTGGGCCCCTCGCCGCGTTTGAAGAGGCCCTCGGCCGTGGCAAACGTCCCTGGCGATTTCGAAGGCAGGCGCCCCCGTCGCGATGCCGGCACCCCCGCGCGTGGCGGCGGGCCGGCCTGGTCACGACGGAGCGTTCGCCGAGGCACGACGACACCATCGGTGGCTTCGTCATCGGTGGTCGTTGGCGCCGGCAGTGCCGGCGCCAACGAGGCTGGAGGAACCTCGCGAGAGGGCGCGAGTGGTGGCCTCACCAGCACCGGGGCTCTGTGGGCGTAGCCGACGAAGCGTGTCTGCGATGCCCGGTCGTCGAGATCGAACCGCTGCGCGTCGGGGGCTGCCATCAGCGCGAGTAACAGCACGGTCCCAAGCGCAATACAGGATGCGCCGCACATCACCACAAATGCGCGGTCGAGTGAGAATCGTGCGGCGCGGACGGGAACCCGGGGCCCTGCGGTCACGTGGAAGGTGAGGGTGCCGTGTCGAAGTCGGCACCGTGCGCCCGGGGGAAGCCGCGTCACGTGAGCCCCTGCCTCGTGGAGTGCTCGACCCATGCCCACCCAGCGCGCGAGGCTGATGGACCGGCCTTCGACGATGATGTCGCCCTCCATGGCGTCGGTGAATCGGACGACCGCTCCGCCGTCGGGCCCGATCCGGGCGATCTCGAAGGCATCCGGGGTGAGCAGGTCGACGGGAGGAGTCGCGAGCGTGGCCCTCGAACCCTCGCCGACCGTGTACCGGGGCGCTTCGGCGTCGGTGGTGCGCACAGCGGCGAGCATCAACGGGGCGAGGCCGAGCAGTGCGGCAACGAAGCCCGCGACCGCGCCCCCCGAAGCGGGAGCGTCGGGTGCCGGTTGCCCTGCCAGCTCTGCGAGTGCGGCCATGCGTTCGTACTGGGCCCACGCTTCGTGCTGCCCCTCGGTTTGGTTGAGAAACCATCCAAGCCCGCAGAGGACCAACAGACCGCCGAGGAGCGCGAGCCCTCGCGTCGTGATGCGGCGTGGTGGTGCGGCAAGCCGCCGAACGTCGAGCACCGTGTCCCCAAAGAGGGCGACCACTTCGACTGCAACGCGTGAATCCGACATGACCAGCACCCGTGGCCACACCAGCGCGCGCGGCCCTCCAGCGTCCTTAGTGTGGTGGGGGAACCGAAAGGTTCGACGCAAACATCAAATCCCCGAGTGTGGGGCTGCCCGGCTTCGACTATCGTGGCCGCGATGCGGCACGTGGTCTTGCTTGCCTCCGTTCTGTCGGTGTTCGGGTGTGCATCGAGCAATACGCCCACAAAGGGCTTCGTCGCCCGCGAGATGGACTGCAAGCGCGGCGGCGTCCGAATCTCCGAGCCCTTCGAAGATACGTGGACCGGCGAAGACGGCACCATGCGCGTCCGCTATCGCGTCGGTGCGAGCTGCACCAAGCCCAAGGCCGACGGCGTCGATGCGCTCGACGTCTGGCGCGAGTGCCGATGGACCGATGACGGATACGCGTGCGACGACTGGCAGGCCGGCCGTGCCACGGGCGCCAGCAGCGGAACCAAGTCGGCCCCGACCTGGCTCGACGCAACGAAGCGCGGCCAGCCATAGCGACCTCCCAGGCCAGCCTCTTCGAGTGCGCGGGTGATCCTCTACGGAGAGCTGTCCGGCCTTGGCGACGGCGAGGACGGGACGGTCACGCTCGCCCCGTATCGAGCCTCACACCACCCCGGCGACGGCAAGAGCGAAAAGCCGGAGCGTCCTCCCAGATTGGAGAGGACGCTCCGGCGAGTCACTCATCGTTGGCCGCGGTGGCGGGCGATGAGTTCGGCTTGTACGTGCGCCGGGACGGGGGCGTAGTCGGCGAGCTGAAGGCTGTGCTCGCCCTTGCCCTCGGTGGCGCTGCGGAGCGCGGTGGCGTAGCCGAACATTTCGGCCAGAGGCACGGTGGCGGTGACCCGGGCCGCGTCCGGACCGACTTGGCAGTCGAGGACGTGACCGCGTCGACGGACGAGGCCGGCCTGCACCGCACCGACGAAGGCCGACGGCGTGTCGACTTCGACGGTCATGACCGGCTCGAGCAGGACGGTGTCGGCGCGCCGGAGCGCGTCGGTGGCAGCGTCGCGGGCCGCGATGCGGAACGCGAGGTCGCTGGAGTCCTTCTCGTGGGCCTTGCCGTCTTCGAGGACGACCTCGATTCCCGTGACCGGTGCGTCGAGCAGGGGCCCGCGTTCGAACGCGTCTTGAAAGCCGGTGTCGCACGCCCCGATGTAGTCACGGGGAATGGCGCCACCTTTGACGCGATCGGTGAAGGCGTAGTCCTGCTCGGACGGACGGAGCTGACCGACGACCTTGCCGTATTGGCCGCTGCCGCCGTCCTGCTTCTTGTGCAGGAAGTCGAACGACACCGGGGCCGCCAAGGTCTCGCGGTAGCTCACCTGCGGTGCGCTTCGGAACAGGTCGATGCCGTGTTCGTCACGCAGGTGGTCGCAGGTGACCTCGAGATGCAGCTCCCCCATGCCGGCCAGAAGGGTCTGACCGGTTTGCGGATCCTGACGGACGCGCAGCGTGGGGTCTTCTCGGCACAGCCGGCCGAGCACGCGGGAGAACTTGTCGAGCATGGTCTTGTCCTTGGGCACGATGGCGTAGGCCACCACCGGTTCGGGTACGGTCATCGGCCGCATCGAAATCGATGCGCCGTCGCTGGTCAGCACCTCCGCGGTGCCGATCGAACTGCCGAAGAGGGCGACGATGTCGCCGGCGTCGGCATGATCGATGTCGGTCATGGTGTCCGAGTGGACCCGGACGAGTCGGCCGACGCGATGCTTGCGACCGTCGACGTGGACGGTTTCACCGCGACGGAGCTGGCCTTGGTACACGCGGACCATCGTCAGCGTGCCGAAGCCGTTCTCGACCGTCTTGAAGGCGAGGGCGCGCAGCGGCGCATCGGTCGTGCACTGCAGCGCGACCGCCTCGTCGTCTTCGCCGTAGGCGTCGTTGCGAACCTCGCCCGGGTTGGGCAGATACGCAGCCACGGCGTCGAGCAGGGGCTGCACGCCGATGTTG
>CAYSPB010000002.1:0-30771 GCA_964432695.1 uncultured Nannocystaceae bacterium | reverse complement strand
GAGCCCACCAGGACCGGGGTGAAGCGGCGCGCAATGCAGGCGCGGCGCATGGCCTCGACGAGCGTGTCGTCGTCGATTGCCTCCCCTTCGACGAAGCGCTCGAGGAGTGCCTCGTCGGTCTCGGCCACCGCTTCGACCAAGCGCTGCTTGGCGTTGCGGGCGGTGTCCTGCAGGTGCGCAGGGACGGGGCCTTCGGTGACGGTCTCACCGTGCTCTCCTTCGAAGCGGAGGGCGCGGTGGCCGACGACGTCGATGACGCCTTCGAGCTCGCGCTCGAGACCGATCGGCAGCGTGACGAGGGCGGCGTTGTGCCCGAGGGCTCGTAGCTCGCCGACGACGCGCTCATGGTCGGCACCCGCCAGGTCCATCTTGTTGATGAACGCGATGCACGGCACGCCATAGCGGGCCATCTGGCGATCGACCGTGCCGGTTTGCGCCTGCACGCCTGCAACCGCGCCGAGCACCAGGACCGCGCCGTCGAGGACGCGTAGGGATCGTTCGACTTCGATGGTGAAGTCGACGTGTCCGGGGGTGTCGATGAGGTTGATGCCGCACATGCCCCACTGCAGGCGGGTGGCGGCCGACTTGATCGTGATGCCGCGACGTTGTTCGTCCGCGCGGGCGTCCATGGTGGCGCCGCCGCCGGCCTTGTCGCGGACCTCCGTGATGCGGTGGATCCGGCCGGTGTAGAACAAGAATCGTTCGGCGAGGGTGGTCTTGCCTGCGTCGACGTGGGCAAGGATTCCAACGTTGCGAAGGGTCGTGAGCGTCATGAGTTCATTCCTCGAAGCGCGCCGGCGAGGGATCGCGGCGCGGAAAGTGGGCGTGTTCAGCCGACCGAACGCGGTCCAGGGACCACGCCGTAGGGCGAGACGAGGCAATGCGCGCACGCGCTCGCACGCCGGCTCGGACCGGCGCACGGGCACGTGCGACTCAGGGCGCGCTCACGCGCTGAAGGGTTGTTGAATGGCCCTCAACGCGTTCACGCGCCCGCGCAAAAGCACAGCAAGACCTCCCGCGAGGCGGGACGACGCTGCGTGCGGCGAGTGAGCGTGAAACGGAGGACCATTGGTTCGTTCTCCGACGTTCGGCCGGAGCTCGCCATTCATGTAGCTCCGACCGGCGCGATGTCAAGAGGAGGGCTTGCGCATTCGAAGCGCGTAGGCCATCGGCATGACGCCTTCGAGCCCGCGGAACTGGTACCGGTCCGGCGCGACCTTCACGGTGTCGGCGAAGCAGTCGTGCGGCGAGTAGTCGTACTCATCGAACGCCTCCAGCACCATGCCGCGGCCGTGCAGCGCCCCAAACACCTCGGTGAAGGCGTGGTTCCAGCCGACTTCGGTCGATGCGTCTTTGGCATCGCCGCTGTAGCTGGTGTCGTTGGCTTCGACGATCGCTTCGCGGTTGAAGTAGCTGTACTCGAACTTGGTGCGCGCATCGTCGAGCATCCACACCACGGGGTGGAACTCGGCGATGACGAAGCAGCCCCTCGGCGCGAGGAAGTGGTCGACGACGGCCGCCCAGCGCTCCAGGTCGGGTAGCCAGCCGATCGTGCCCCACGAGGTGAAGACCACGTCGTAGGCCGCGGGCGCGTCGTGTCGCTCCGGCAGGCCGTACACGTCGCTGTTGACGAACGTGCCCTCGAGCTTGGCGAGGCCGGCGAGCTCGTTCGCACGCTCGATGGCGCGAGGCGACAGATCCACGCCCGTGACGGTTGCGCCAAGGCGCGCGAGGGACAGCGTGTCCTGGCCGAAATGGCACTGCAGGTGGAGCAGCCGCTGTCCCGAAAGGTCTTTCGGGAGCATTTGCAGCTCGATGTCGTGAAGGCTGCTGCGGCCCGCGAGCCAGCCCTTCACGTCGTACATTTCCGACTCCCAGTGCGCGTCGACCATCTTGTTCCAATGGTCGCGATTCTTGTCGAGGTAGTCGGCGCTCATCGGGCCGCGGTGTAGCACCGCCGTCGCCAAGCGCTACATCGAATCGTTGGAGAGCTCAACGGTCCAGCCGCTGAGCTCTCGGTTGGCGATCCAGTTGTCGGTGTAGAACCGAACCCCTTCGTCGTCGACCTCTTCGGTGGCCGCCTGCGCGCGGTGGGTTCCCTCGTGGTACTCGCGCTCGTCGCTGCGGACCGGCCAGATCGAGTACAGCGCCATGGTACGGCCGTCGGATTCGGGGAAGACCCGTGAGGGCGCGCGAGCAAACTCGCTGGCACCCTCGATGGAGGAGAGGGTCAACGCGCCGTCTCCGTCGGCGTCGTACCAGACCACCAGCGTGAGCAGCTGTTCGTCGTGTTCGGCTTCGGGGAGCGCGACCACGAGCTGACCGTCGGGGCCCGGCTCCACCAGTTCGATGGGCTCGAAGATCACGGTCTCGATGCCTTCGGGCGCGTCCTCGAGCTTCGCCTTACCATCACGGGAAACGAGGATGTCGATGAGTGCGTCGACGTCGTCTCCGGCCTCGTCCTCACCGGGGACGTTCACATCGAACAGTCCCGCCCGGACGAGGCTGGGGTCGAGTCCTTCCTCCACTTGGGTATCGATTTCGAACGGACCGTCGGTCGATGGGGTCTCGATGATGAATGCATCGTCGATCGCGGACAGTCCGCAGCCCGAGCCGAGCATGGCGAGAAGAAGGGGAGCGGCGAAAGGGGAACGTGCGGCGAACATCAGGACCTCTGCCTATGGGTGCCCGGCCGCGGCTCGGTTTCGTGAGTTCGGGATCGAGAAACCGCGACTGCGCGGAGCGGCGTTCGCGGCGACCGTGGGTGGCATGGAACCACTCGTCCTCGCGAAACGACTCCGTCGCGAAGAGAACGACATCTCATGGCGACCTCCGGGCGATGTCCTCGTGTTCTATTGCCATCAGGGATACGACGCCGCGTGGTTCGACCTGCCCGCCGTGACAGACGATCCGTTGTGCTTCCGATTCTCCGAGGCGAGCTTGGAGGAGGGCATCGCCCGAGTTGGCCCGTTTTCCTCGTTTCTCCTCGGCCAACTTCGTGCGGTGGCAGAGCCCCCGGGAACTCTCCCGCGGCTGAGTTCGACGATGGGGAGTTCGGGGTGGTCCTCGCGGGGCGGGCGACGACTTTGACGGCTTACGGCCCGGTGTTGACGGTCCGGCGGCCGAAGGCTACGACGCTAGAGGATGGACGGGAGCGCGATGCGAAGAATCGGACGCCTGGGCGCCGCGGCGATCGTCGCGCTGTCGCTGATGGGCTGCCCTCGGGCTCCGGACGTGAATCAAGCCAAGGACGATACTGCCGTGAGCGTGGGATATCTCGAAATCGTCACCCCTGAAGTCGACGCGACTTGTGCGCTCTACGAGCGCGTTCATGGTCTTTCCTTCGGACCTCCCGTCGAGGCCATGGGGAAGGCGCGGACGGCACGAAAGCCCGACGGCACCCTCGTCGGCATTCGAGCGCCTCTTGCCGCCCACGAACAGCCGATCGTCCGGGCGTATCTCGCCGTCGACGACATCAAAGCCGCCGTCGCATCGGCGGAAGAAGGCGGAGCGATGGTCGCGTACCCGCCAACGGCCCAGGGCGAGTACGGCACCTTCGCCATCGTGATCCACGACGGCGTCCAGCACGGCCTCTGGGCAGAGTGAGCAGAGGCGGCCCGAGCCTGGTGCCCGCGAAGCCCGATTCGTGTGGCGCCAGATCGCGAACGGCCTCATGGCGGCGCGCGCCATGGTGAACCCGCGAACGCTGCAGGATGCGTTCGAGCAGGCGCTGTTTCTCTGGCTTGCCGGTGGGTCCGCCAAGGTGCGCATGATCGGATTTGGCGTCGCGGCCTTGGAGGCTGGCGAGGACGGCGATGCCGTCGTGGCGTTGGCCGGCGCCGACCCGGATACGCGAACCCTCGAGCTCGTGACGATGTTCGAGGCCGCCGGGCGGTCGCTGGGCTATGACGTCCCGGACGTCGAGGCTCGCAAGGTGTGGCGCGCGCGTGCTGCCAGTCGGCTCGAGGCGAGGAACGCCGGGTTGATCGAAGCGCGCAGCGCCGACGCGAGGTTTCGTGACGCCTTACTGTTGATTCACGCCAACATGCAGCGCCGCGTGTCGGGGTCGGTCTTCGTCGTACTGCTTGGTCGGTGGTTCGCCGGCACGATCGACGACTATGCTGCGTGGCTCGATGCGCTCGGCGCCGCGGCAGCGCCCGATCCCATCGCGACCGAGGTTGCCGACCTGCTTCGGCGAACGGCTTACGGCGCCCTCGAGCCGAACGCGCTGGATGCTGTCAAAGCACTCCGCCGTGCGAGCGACGAGGCTCTCGAAGGCTGGTCATCATGAACCTTGCGTTCGGCGTAACCGAGCTTTCTGTACGACGCGATGGCTATCATCCCGTCGCGTACACCGAAGGCTGGCTCGAAGTCAGCCACGGCGGACGGATGTGGGTGCATATCGATGACATGCTGCCCATCGAGTTCGCGATCGTGCTCGAAGGTTGGTTTCGAACGCTCCAGAGCCGCCCGAATGCTCCGCTTTACTATGCTTCGATGGACTTCGAGGAAGCGCCGCTCCTTGCCGTGCGAGTGGAGAGTCCGGAGACGGTGTACGTATCGAGCGCGTGGGCCGATGAACCGCTTCGATTCCAGAGCCTCGAGGAGGTCTTGATCGCGTTACGGCGGTATACAGTCGAGCTCTCCCGCGTGCTCGACGTCCGTCACGCGTTCGACCTCCGTGCCATCATCGAGCGCAACATCGGGACGGAAGGGGACGAGCGACAGAACCGCTGACGCAGGAAGAAGCGTCGGTCGTACGGCGGAGCGGCTTTCGCGTTCCGGGGTGTTGCAGTCGATGGCGTTGACGTTGTCCGTGTCGTCCGAGGAACGGATTGCGTCCGAGCAGGTACGCCGATGGACCCTCGAGACGGTTCGCGAACCCATCGAAACCGAGCTGATGGGCTGGATGATGCAGCAGAGTGCTCTCACCGGCTACGACGACGCGGGCAAGTGGGCCCCAAGGTCAGACAGGCTTGCGGGCAGCGGCGACGACGTTGGCCAGGTCCTTGGCCGCGCGGGTGACCGAGTCCCGCAAGGCCGTCCGCGCAATTTCGCCGTCTTCGACCTTGCCGGAGTAGTGCCCCTCGAGGTGGCGCTTCTCGTAGGTGTACTGCTCGGACCAGATCGGTGTCGCGCTGCCACGACGGTAGAGTTCCACGGCGACGTTCATCTCGATGCGGCTGCGTCCGTACGCCACTTGACCATCGTCCACATCTCGCGGGCACCGTACTGCCGTGCGATCGCGAAGTCGGGTGACGCCAACCACAGCCGGTCGTCGCTGTGACGGAGCGCAACCCTTCGAGCAGAGCGGCGTCGCGCCGCTTCCAAGGCTGGGCCGGTTTAGGGACGACGTCGGCGGAGTGCGAGGAGGAGCAGGGACAGCCAGGCGAAGCCGCGTCCGGTCGAGCCGCCGGCCGAGCAGCCCGCGTCGAGGTGTCGGTCGTCGAAGTCATCGGGTGCGTTCACGCCGACGAAGACGACCACCGGGATGCTGGCGCCTTGATTTCCGGCCGCGTCGACGGCCACGACCTCGAAACCGACAGGACCGCTGGGCACGTCGTCGAGCATCCACTCGAAGGGGGCGTCTTCGTCGACGGCGACGATGTCTCCGCCTTGCAGCAGCAGGACGTGATCAACGGCGGTCTCATCGTTGGCGAACGCCTCGACCACGATCGATTCACCAGTTGCGAACTCCCTCGCCGTTGCGAGGAACCTCAATCACCGCTTCGGGTGCGATGACGTCGACGACGGCGGGACCCACCAAGCGAAGTAGCTGCTGGTGCGCGTTCTGAAGATCGGGGGCGCCGCACGTCGCCTCGTGCTGCTGGGTGCAGGCGATGCCGATGCCGGGGGCGGCGACGACGGGCAAGCACGCGTCGACGAAAGACGCGTCGCCCGAGACGTTTGCGGGGAACATGATCGCGTCCGCGTGGTCGGCGTGCTCGAGGCCGAAACCGTGGCCGATCTCGTGGCTGATCGTGCGGGCGACGGTCGACGGGGTGGCGCCGTCGCCTGCCTCGTGAAACGCGAAGCTGATGTCGTTGTGTACGCCTGCATTGCTGCAGTCGATGTACGCGGCACCCAGCATCGAGGCGTAGAACGGCGCGCTGGGGCGGTTGGGCCCGACGAGCGTCATCGCGTAGTCGCCGGCCATCGGGCGCTCGTCGGTGATCACGATGTTGTAGTCGGCAAAGTCGGCCCGAACGGCTTGTAGAATCGCCTCGCGATCGGCCTGGCTTCCGCCGAACCCCTCGAGCGTGCCGTGGATGTCCGGTGACTGTGTGATGCCGCGGGTCGCGTCTTCGGCGTTGCCGTGCCGCAGTTCGTCGCCGTCGAAGTTGAGGAAGATGCGGTGCGGGCCCGCGGCGCGCTTCGTGGTGGGGGTCGAGGTCGTGAGCCTCGTCGATGCGGGGCGGAGCATCGCGTCCGCCTGTGCGATCGAGGGGCACGCAACCAACGCGCCCACGAGGGCGGTGCGTGGACCCACGGTCATCCATCGGCGCGCGAACATCAGGTCCCCCACGTCCACCTACATCGGTGGGCGCGCCGACTATGACCCGGCGAGAGCGGCCGTCCACCGGCTGGAGGGTGCCTCCGGTCACGTTGGCGGCGAAACGAAGTCGCCAGACCATTGATGTGGGAATTTGTAGGCAAGGTCACATGCCGCAAGGGCGGACTCGCGCAAACGGTTCCGGAGTCGGTTGGGATGCGCGGGGCGCGGCGATGGGAACGGCCGCCGGGGAATGGCAGCCTGCACGCAAGTCCGTCCCATGCGCCATCGCTTCGAATCTCTCGTCGACATGCAATCCCGCGCCTGCACCCTGTTCGCTGGGTCTCGCTTGTTCGGGGTGAAGTCGGGCGGCGCCTATGCCTGGTCCACCTACGATGCCTTCGGACACGATGTCGACGGGTTCCGCGGCGCGCTCTCAGCCCTGGGAGTGTCTGAAGGGGACAGAGTCGCGCTCATCGCCGACAACAGCGTGTCGTGGGCGATCACGGCCTTTGCGACCTACGGGCTCGGCGCGGTGCTCGTACCCGTCACGCCGACGCTGCCCGAGGGCGAGATCGCCTTCGTGCTGCGTCATAGCGGGGCCAAAGTCGTCGTCGCCGGAACCGAGGCGCTTCGCGACGTCATCGTGGACATGGCCGACTTGCCGAACGTCGAGCACGTCTTGGGTCTGGCGGCCTCGGACCGAGCCCACGCGTTTGCGGCCCATCTCGTCCGCGGTCACGACATCGACGCGCCCCGACTCCGCCGTCGGGGCGATGACCCTGCGACGATCCTGTACACGTCCGGTACGACGGGCACGCCGAAGGGCGTCGTGCTCAGTCACGGCAACATCATCTCCAACGTCAACGCCGTGCATCAGGTCCACGACATCCATCCCGAGGACGTCAGCTGTGCGTTCTTGCCGTGGGCGCATGCGTTTGGGCAAACGTGCGAGCTGTTCTGCATGATGAGTGCGGGTGCCTCGATCGGCCTCACCGACGACGTGCACTCCCTGCCCGACGACCTCCAGGCGGTGCGGCCGACAATCTTGTTCGCGGTGCCGCAGGTGTGGAATCAGATCCACGCCCGCCTACAGTCGAAGCTGGCTGACGCGACGGCGGCCAAGCGGGCGATGTTCGAACGGGCGCTGTCGGTCGCGCGACGCCGCCGTGAGGCTGAGGCGAAAGGGGAGCGCAGCCTGCGACTCGATGCCGAGTATGCCCTGTACGCCAGCTTGCTCTTCGACGAGGTCCGAGAGCACTTTGGAGGGCGCCTTCGCTACGCACTGTCGGGCGGGGCGGCGCTGTCCCACGACGTGGCCCAGCTGATCGAAGACATCGGCATCGACATGTACGAGGGCTACGGGCTCACCGAAACGGCGCCGATCGTCACGACCAACACGCCGGACGCCAAGCGGCTGGGGACCGTGGGACGTGCCATCCCGGGGGTGGACGTGTTCATCTGTGATGCATCCGGCGCGCTTCTTCCTCCCGGGCAGGAAGGCGAGATCGTGGTCGTCGGTCCGAACGTGATGCTCGGGTATCACAACGACGAGGAGGCGACCGACGCGGTCATCTTCGAGCTGGACGGACTGCGGGCATTTCGGACCGGCGACCTCGGAACGCAGTCTCCCGCCGGATTCGTGACCCTCACGGGCCGACGTAAAGAGCAGTACAAGCTCGCGGACGGGACGTTCGTCGTGCCCACGCCGATCGAGCAGCGGCTCGAGATGAGCCCGTTGATCGTGCAGGCGTTCGTCTATGGCGAGAACCGTCGCGCGAGCGTTGCGCTGCTCGTGCCCGACTACGAAGCCCTAGGCGCCTGGGCGCGGGCCGAGGGACACGACGTCACGGAATCCGTGGATGTGGTCGAACATCCCGCGGTCCAGGCCAAGATGAGCGAGGCGGTTGCGGCCTGCTTCGAAGGCTGGAACGGCGCGGTCCCGCAGGGATGGGTCATGCTGGCCGAGCCCTTTTCGATCGAGCGCGGCGAGCTGACGCCGAAGCATTCGCTCAAGCGCGCTCGCATCGTGGAGCGACACCTCGACCTTCTCGACTCTCTCTACGCGTGAGGTACCGGGCCGGGTGCCCAAGCTGGGAAGTCCCGTTGGGCAGCGGCTTCCCGTGTTGGGAAAAGTGAAGTTGAATCATGCAGAGCGAACGGCCAGATCGTCCGCGGGCACACGCTGCTGTGCTCTACCTTCAACCCGGCCTGGCTCGAGGTCTACCAGCGGGTGGCCGCGGCGTGCTTTGCTGCGCCGAACTGCACCACGCTCACGAGCTGGACGATCAGCTCGGCCAACCCATGGATCTCGACGATGCCAGGGCACGCGCCGTACCACGCCTTCGACGACGACCTGCGGCCCGAGCGTGCCTACTGGATCCTGCGCGCTGGGCAGTAACGTGCATTAGAGGTCGAACGACGCGCGTGTCCACAGCATCGCGCCCTCCGCGATGATGACGGACGTGCCCGCAAACAAGGCAGCGGTCAGGGCGAGCACACCAACGCCGCGCGCGACCTGTCGGATGCCCGAGGCTGGGTAGAACTTCACCACCGCGGTGATGAGCAGCCCCGGAAGTAGCGCAATGAGCACGAGGCCGACGGTCATTCCGATGGGTCCCCCCAGGTCGGTTCCCGCGAGCAGCTGAAGGGGAAGCGAGACCAACAGCCACAGCGAGTAGCAGTAGAGCGCAACGCTCAGATGCGTGAAGTAGGCCCGCGTTCGGTCGAACCACAGGAACAGCAGCGCGAACACGCCGCACTCGGCGAGGGTGGCCGCGGTGTTGAGCAGCTCGTGCCGGTTCGAGAAGCGGTCGGAATAGTGCGCCAGGCAGATGCCGTTGGCATCGAGCTCGTTCGAGAACGCAGACCATGCCTCGGGATCCGCGGCGCGCATGCCATCGAAGTAGAGCTCGCTGGGGATCAGCCAGCTCATCACGACGATCGCCACGGTCGACATCGCGAGGGCCAGCTTCACGGCACCGACGTACTCGGGATCGTTCTCGAGCGCCGCGCGGCGGATCATCGTCCACGGGCGAACTACGAGATCGCGCAGCGTGAGCACGGCCCGGCCGTCGAGGCCCGTCGCCGCGTCGACCAGGTCTTCTGCCGCTCGCGAGGACGCGTTGCGGGGGCGCTCGTCGCGATCGGCCACGGATGCAGTCTGTGGACGGATTCTTGCCAGCGCAAGCGCTCGACGGTTGGTCGCTCGCTTGCGTAGGCTCCTGCCATGCGTCGCTTCCTGCCGCTGTCGTTCGTTCTCGCCGCATGCGCGGGCGAGCCCGGGGCAGACGCGCCGGCTGCCGAGCCCCACGCTCACCATCACGCGGGGGGACATCATCGGTTCGAAGACGCGGAGGCGTGGGCCGCCGGCTGGACCCACGCCCGCTCCGACCGCGAAACGCCGCCCCACCGATACATCGCCGAGTTTACGCCCACGCCGTGAAGAACTCCCTGACGTGGATCGAAGGCCACCCGTTCCGAGAGCTCGAGTTCGACTTCGTGTTAGCGGATGAGGGGCGATATCTCGGGTATCTGTCGACGGCGGGATTCGGTCCGGTGCCTCGCTTCATTCTCCGGAACCCAGAAGCTGCTGAGGCTGTCCGCGAGTCGCTTGCAGCGTCGGCTCCGTCGTGTGACGCCGCCCTGGTGGGCAACGAAGCGCACGCGGTCGAGCGGCTCGATTTGGCGCGGCGAGGTTTCCTCGCGTTTGATTGAGATCACGCCGCAGCTCGGTGTTCGCTCGTCGCTCGGCCGCGCGTCGCGAGGCGTCTTTCCACCCTCAGACCGGATCAGCACAAACGCATCGGTGCAGCCTGCGGACCGCACTCCAGCAGGTCCTGACCCTTCCGTGAGCCTGCGGGGCCCGGGGGGGTGTCCTCTCCGGTCCTTCCTGGTCGAGGCGCCGAGGGGGATTCGTTGGCATCGCTGGGTGAGGGCTTTGGGTCAGGATGACCGAGTCGTGGGGCGCGCTTGCTGGGCCGTGGTGCTTGCGCTGCTTCTGTGCGCTTGCGCGTCCACCGACGACACGTTCCGCAAGTCTGCCCTTCCGAAACCTTCGCGCGAAGTCGTGATCGATACTATGGCCAAGCTGGCGCAGCTCGACAACGGGGTGCGCTTGTTCGTCGTTCCCGACCCGAATGCGCGCATGGTCGAGGTGGACGTCCGGCACCGAGTTGGCTCCCGCGACGAGCCCGCAGGCAAGGCCGGCCTCGCCCACCTGGTGGAGCACTTGATGTTCACGATTCCCAGCGGAGATGCGCAGGGGCGGCCCATCTTCAACGAGCTCAAGCAGGACGCGTTCTCGTTCAACGCGTGGACGAGTGAGGACGAGACGCACTACACGAACTACGGTCCGCCCGGGCTGCTCGACACGTTCTTGCGTCACCTCGGCTGGCGCTTCGACATCTCGTGTGAGGACATCACCGGCGACCTTTTTGCCCGAGAGCGGGAGGTCGTTCGGAACGAGCTGATGCTCCGCGGTCCCGCCCGCCGCTACGCAGGGGCCCTTCAAGATGCGCTGGTCCCCGTTGGGCATCCGTACCACAGCAATGCAGAGGTCGACGCCGACGTCCTCGACACCCTTACGCTCGAGGACGTGTGCGCGTTCGCATCGACGTACTACGTCCCGGCGCGAACCGACGTGGTGATCACCGGTGCCGTCGACCCGCAGCAAGCGCTTCAGACGCTCAAGGCGTACGTCGGTGACATACCTCGCGGCAACCCGCCGCCGCGCGCGGACGTTCCCGCGTTCGACGCCACGAAGGTCGCCAAGTACGTTTCGATGCCGGGGGCGCAGGTCGGGGCTCTCATTGCGTATCCGATGCCGCGTCGCCATGAGAACGGTGCGATGGCGGCTCGAGTTGCGATGGAGCGTAGCCGGCTTCTGCTCGGCCGCGCGCTGCGTCGCGACGAACGCGTCGAGCTGTGGAATGCGTTCTCGGTTGGCGGCAAGGAGGCGCCAGCGTGGGTGGTCTACGTGGAGGTCGGCTCCGAAGCCGACATCGACGCCGTGGTCTCGAAGGTCCGGGAGACGATGGCCTCGCCGTGGACGAGTCGAAGAGACCCAACCTTCCAATACGACGTGCTGCGGCAGAAGGAGCGTCAGCGGGTGATGCACGGCGTGGCGAGCATCCAGCAAAGTGCGGCGACCTACGCGGACTACCTCGATGCTCCAACCGACGTGCTTCGCTTCGTAGGGGACGACCTCGCGGCCATCGATGGTTTGACGGTCGGCGCGATTGAGCTCAGCGGCCGAACCTATTTTGCATCCGACCGAGCTGCGGTGATTCGCGTGCGACCCGAGAAGGATGACCCCACGTCCCGGGAGACGGTCGTCGAACCGCTCGTGTACACACCCGATCGACTCGTGCGCCCCACGCCCGAGGATGAGGCGCAGGCGAATGCGCCGTTTCCTCTGGACGACGTTGCCCTGCTCGCGAGCGTGGTGCGCGAACGCTTCACTCTCGACAACGGTCTCACCGTGATTTTCGTCCGAACGACCGAAGTCCCGCTCGTTCGGCTCGACCTTGTCGTCGGTGGCGGGACGCTCGATAGCTGGGATGCGCCAGAGCTCGCCATGCTTGCGGGCGTAGGATTCGGGCTCGATCGGGAGTCGCAGGATGCGGTGCAGGCCCACAACATTCTGGTCGCGGGCGGCGGGCAGCTGTGGACCTCGGTCGACGCCCAAACCACGACCTACTCGGCACAGGGTCTCAGCATCTATTTCGACCAGCTCGTTGCGGCCTTTGCCGAGCACACGGTCGAGGCGGTGCGGAGCAGCGGCCTGGTGGACGTCTGGCGAGACGTTGGCCGGGAAGCACGCCGCAATCGTGCCATGAAGAACTCCTCACGCTCGAACAACCGGGTATTCGAGGCGATCTATGGGGCTGGGCACCCCCTCGTGCAGCGGGCCCCCGAGACCGGTAGAGACTTCCGCGAAGTCTCCACCGGGGGGATCGAGGCCTTTCGTCGCACCTTTTTTAGGGCAGACAACGCCACGCTGATTGTGACGGGAGGCTTCGATACGAAACTCGCAAGGCGGTACATCGAGGCCTACTTCGACCCGATTCGAACGCGTCGCCGGAACACTTGGGGAACACCGAGTGCCGAGCGAGAGGCGCGGCGCATTCCCGCGCCCAAGCCTGGCAAGACGCGGATCTTTACGCGCATCGACGATGCGAAGCTCCACGCGCAGCTCGAGCAGTCCTTCGGCCTTGCCACCACGTTCGCATCCGACCGTGCACTCCTGCTGATTCTGGTGGAGATGCTCCAGTTCGAGCTGGATACCATTCGCGAGGAACTCGGTGCGACCTACGGCCTCTACGCAACGTTGGATGACGAACGGCCGCGGATCGTCGTCCGCGGACCCGTCGACGGCAATCGAATGGCGCAGGTGATCCCCGCCATCTCCGCTGCAATCGCGCGGGTGTACGGCGGAGGGCAGTACGCGGGACGGTTCGCGCTCGCGCGGCGTCGTGTGGTGGAGCAGCTGGTGGCCGACCTTTCCGACCCCGAGTCGCTCGCGGTTGCGGTGGCGGCAGCGGTACGTGCTGGCCAGGGCGAGAGTACGGCCTATGCCCTCCTGCAGCGGGTCGCCGATGCACGGCCAGCAGATCTTCGCAACGCGGCCAGCCAAATCCTCGCCGAGTCGCGGTCGGTTGCCGTCATCGAAGGCCCGCCCCGCGCCGTCGTGGGTTATGTCAGTGCCCGCGGGGGTCCTCCCACCGAGGCCCTGCCCGACGTGCCGACCCCGAGCCGATGATGCCCGATGGGCAGGCCGCCAGGCCCAGGTCTCCGCTGTGGACCGAAGTCAGCCGAGTGCGGCGGCGGTCGTGAGTCCGGCGGCCGCGCTGAGCACGAGCCACGTCGACATGGCCGCAACGCCGCGTCCGACCTTCTCGAATGTCGAGAGCTGAGGACGTCCACGATACGCGACGGCGTGAAGGACGCGAGCCGCGACGAGCGAGGACCCCAACGCATGGAGCGTGCCAGCGCCGGCTCCGTGAAGTTCGAGCAGGGCCATGAGCACGAGGAGCATCGGTACGTATTCGATGAAGTTGCCGAAGGCCCGTACCCGGGTTGCGAGGACTTCGTCATCGCCGTCTCCGTACGGCACGTTCAGCAAGCCGCGGCGGATTGGCACGCGTATCGAGAGTACGGCCATGAGGGCAGCCAGCAGACCCGCATACAGAAGCGTTACGTCGACCATGAGCCTCGAGTTGTGCATATTTCTCGTGAGCATGCCAGGCATGGGTGGCATGCTTCATGGGCATGCTGGACGAGCTGCGCAGCGTCGACCTCAACTTGCTCTTGGTGCTCGACACGCTTCTCAAAACACGAAGCGTGACGCGCACTGCTGAGCGGCTCGGGCTGACGCAGAGCGGGGCGAGCCGTGCGTTGGGGCGCCTTCGAGAGCAGTTTTCCGACCCTCTATTCGTGGTGGAGGCCGGGTTGCTCTCTCCCACGCCTCGGTGTGCCTCGCTCGAGGAGACGCTTCAAGCCTGTCTCGAAGCGGCCCGGGACGTGGTGTCGGCGCGGGCATTCGATCCGGCGACTGCGGACGGATGCGTAACCGTCGGGATGCCGGACCACCTGGCGCTCCTGTACGGAACCCGGATCCTCCTCGCGCTCCAGGCAGAAGCCCCCTCCGTGGAGCTCGCAATTCAATCCTTCACGCGGGACTGGGTCCGCGAGCTTCGAAGCGGCGGCGTGGACATGGCGTTCGGCGTGCTGGGTGGAGATGAGGCGTCGTTGCGGTCCAGGACCGTGCTCGACGACCCGTGGGTGGTGCTGCTGCGAAAGGGGCATCCCGCGCTTCGCCGTCGATGGACGGCGGCTTCGTTCGCTGGAGGAGAGCACGCGTTGATGTACGTGCCAGGTAGCGGGCCGTCGCAGGTCGACCGCGCACTGGCGAAACGGGGATTGTCAAGGCGGGTGGTGTTCCGGGCCTCGTGTCCCATCGTGGCGGCGCTCTCTGCCGTCTCGACCGAGCTTCGCGTGACCACGACAGCCTCGCTGGCTCAGAGGCTGTCGGAACACCACCCGCTGGTCATCCGAAAGCTCCCGGTTGACGCGGAGCCGCTGCGACTGCCGCTGACATGGCATGAGCGCATGCACCGTGACCCTCGTCATCAGTTCGTCCGCCGTATCATCGCCGATACTCTGACGGCGGCCTCGAAGCCGCGCGCGCGGCGGTAGATCGGATAGCCAGACCACCCCGAGTCGGTCTTGAACTTTTGCGACGCCCGCGGGGCGACCGCCGACTAAAGCGGGGTGTAGATCAGGAACACCACGTGCTGGCCCCAGGCGGCGCCTTCGGGCTGGAAGTAGCTGATGCTGGTGGTGACCGCGATGTTCTCGTGCTTGAAGAAGTCGTCCGGAAAGTCGGGATTCCAGCCCTCGAGGCGCATCGGGAACTGCATGCTGCCCATGAAACGGCGCTTCACCTTGCTGCTGAAGTACTCGAGCATGCCGTCCAGTTCGTCCTCGGGGACGGATTCGCCGGTCCGGATGCGCTCGGCGCTCTCGGCCATGGCGACCTCGTCGGCTCCGCCCATCACGCGGGTGACCGGCGGCAGCCCGACCTTGGCCCGTGCATCGTCCAAGGCGTCCAGTACGGCGCGCTCTTCGTAGGCGAAGTCGCGCCGTTCGAAGACCTCGTAGGCGACGTGAAGCAGTCCGCGGGTGCCATCGCCGTCGAGTGCCGCGCTGCTGAACACGCTGACATCGGGAGCGAGTGCGACCTGACGGAACGACGGGAAGATGAGGTCGGCCGCGAGCACCTTTGCCAGCGGCAGGTCTCGGTGTGCGAACATCATCTGGAAGCTCGCGCCTCGCAGCACGTCGTTTACCTGCCAGCCTGCCATCAAGCCCATGGCGGCTTCGTTCTGCACGCGGGTGTCTTCGTTGCCGATGAGGTGCGGAAAGAGGTTCTCGGCGACGCTGTTTTGGGCCTGGGCTCCGCGAAGGTCGGAGAGTCCCGCCTGTGAGCGCAAGGTGTTGATGCCTGCAAGCACTGCATTGGGGCTGAAGTCGCCTTGGGTGACGGGCAGTGCGAGGTTTGGCGCCGCGTAGTCGCCGCTTTGTGCACCGGAAGGCGAGACGTAGAAGCGCGCGACGGTCTCGCCGAGCACGGACCCTTTGGGGGCCATACTCACCTCGATCAGCGCCCGTTCGTCGGCGGACTTGGTCTTGCAGCGGAATACGAATCCGCCCTTGGGGCCGGACGCCGGAACGCGGTCGCAGCTCTGCACGCCGAGGTCTCCCTGGGTGATCGAGGCATTGATCCACTCCGTCCGTTCGTTGGTTGCACCCCGGACCGCGACGACCCCATCGCTGCCCGCATCGAACGGGATGGGCTCGAACTGCACCGGCGGCTTCGTGTGCGCGGCGACGATGACGACTTTGTCCTCCGTCTTCGCGACGCCGAGACCCGCGAGCGAACCCTTGGGCAGCTTCTTGATGACGTCGATGACGGGGTCCGCCGGCTCGCTTGCCGAGAGGTCGCGGAACTTGGCGGGCTCCATCTCCCACCGCATCGAGCCGATGAAGAGATACGGAATGCCGCACCGCGACTGGATGAAGGCCTTGATGTCCTCACCCGCAACGGCCGAGCCGTGCTCGGCGCTGAAGCGGGCGTATTGGTGTGCGACGCATGCCATGGCGCCCGAGTTCGTCACGCCCTTGCCGTATTGTTGAATCCACGCGCCGTAGGCCTTGGCGTTGGGGTCGTTGCCCGCGTAGGGCTTGCGCCAGTCGGCTTCGGTCTCGGCGGGGTCGAGCGACCATTCGCTGACCGCGGCCAGCGTACCGACGGTCGCCAAGGGTGCTTCGATGCTCGCGCTGCCCAGCTCGGCGACGCGGGTTTGGCTCGGGAACCCTTGGGCCGCCGCAAAGCGCTTGGTGCTTCGCTTGCTTCGACCGCGTCGCGAGCCACCGGCTTCGCCGCCCTTGGCGGGCACGGTTGCGCATCCAAACATCATGAGCGCGGCCATCGCCGCACTCATCCAGAGCTTCGAGTGTGTTCGCGTCATTGCGGTGCCTTTCCTGGCGGGCGCAACCAAGCCAGCCCCGCGGACGGTGGTCAAGCGGATGGTCGAGGACGGTCAGGTCGAGCGAGCGAACGGCGATCCGGGGGGCTCAGCGCTGCGGCAGGACGTCGAACGCGAGGCTCAGACGTTCGTCGTGGACGGCGGTGGGCACGGTTTCGTGCCAAAGGTGCGAGGGGAACAGCACCAGCCTCCCCGGGGCTGGCATGAGGGTGCGGGTTGTCACGGAGGCGAGTGCGGCCAGCTGGGCATCGGGACCCGCGAACCGAAGCGCGCCGGCGGGGGCGTCCGCCGAAGGCACGCGTAGGTAGAGCACGCCGGACATCCACCCATCGGGGTGCACGTGCGGCGTCTGGTGGCCAGGTCCACGAAGTCGCACGCTCCACGCGTGTAGGGCGGTCACGGTCGGGCGGGCTGCGAGCCAGGCGTGCCGGCGCTTCGGAAGATCACGGGCATGCGAGACCACCGCCTCTCCGATTGCATCGAGCACTGCATCGATGGGCTCGGCGGCGCCGCGGGCGAGGTCGGCCGAGTGTGCGCCGTCGACGGTGGCGTGAGAGGCCGGCGCTTCGTTCCAGACGACGTCGTCGAGGGCCGTGGCGAGCGCGTCCACGTCGATGCCCAGCGTCCGCGTCCGCAGAAAGCGATCGAGGCCTCGCAGCGCCTCCGCTTCATCGGTTCGACCATCGGCCGCGAGCGCAAGGGTGCGCATAGACTGAATCCCTGCATGGGGGGCGTCATCACGGACGACCGACAGCGCACGCGCTGGGTCGCCGGCCACGAGGGCGCAGCGCATCGCGAGCATGTGAACGCGCGGCTCGTCGGGCGCGAGCCGTATCGCGTTGTCGGCGGCGTCGAGCGCTTCGGCCGAGTTCGACGCCTCGAGGTGGGCCTCGGCCAAGCGACCGTATGCTGCTGCCGTTGGCGTATGCTCGATGCTGTCTTTTGCGGTCGCAACCGCCGCATCCCAATCGCCTGCGAGGCGATGCACTCGGCTGAGGTCTGCAAGCGACGCCGCATCATCCAAAGACCCCAGCATCGCGCGCGCAGTCGCCCATGCCCCACGCTCTGCAGCGACGTGTCCGCGCAGTCGAGTTGCCTCGGGGTGACCCGGGATGCGCCTGAGCAGATCGTCGAGGGCTGCAGCCGACTGTTCGAGGCGTCCGGCCCGAAGCGCGCACCGTCCTAGCGACAGCGTGGCGTCTTCTGCATGTGCCCACACATCGGCCGCACGGGCCCACTCGCCCCGGCCTTCGAGGACCTCCGCCAGGGCTTGCGCGCGGTCCGACCGCGGTTCGCATCGGTAGGCGCGCTCGAGCGCAAATGCCCGATGCTCCCCGGAACCGCCGCGCTGAGCGAGGTCTGCCACCACATCCCACACCTCCGCCACATCGTCCGTTTGGGCCCATGCATGGAGTCGCTCCAATGCCCCTGTAACGTCGCCCGCCTCCGCCGAAGCCCGAGCTGACTCGAGGGCGCTACGGCGTTTGTGCGGAGTCTTCGAAACGCGAGAGCCGAACGATCGAGAAGGCATGCAAATGGGGGTCGTGTCCCTCGACGACCGCGCCACCATACCCTGCCTCCGCAGGACACGTCATGCGTCCGGGGTTGCGACAAAGTGGGAAGTTCCGCTTTTGAGGTGGGGGAAGGCGGCCCCGGGCTCGAAAACGCGAGAAAAAAGTTTGGACGGGACCACAGCGGCACTCCTAGGCTGGAGTCAGGAGAGGGGGGAAGTGATGCGACGACATTGGACGTTCGCGTCGACGTGCCTGTGCGTATGGGGCATGACGGCGTGCTATGAGGGCGCTCCAGACGGAGCGGACACCGACGGCGCTGGCGGAAGCGACGGTGGTGGCGCGATGGATGACAACGGGGGACCGGGCGATGGGGAGCCGCCCCCGGGCGGCGTCGAGGAGCTGACCTGCGACCCTGCGAGCGAAGACGTCGCGCCTGCACGCGTGTGGCGGCTGACCGGGCGCGAGTACGACGCCGCGGTCGAGGACGTTCTTGGCGACACCTCGCATCCGGCGGCGGACTTCGTGCTGGCGCCGGTCTCCGAGTACGGCTTCTCCAACGTCTCGGACGACCTTCGGGTAGGGGATGTAGAGGCGTTCGACTACCAGCGCGCGGCCGAATCGGTCGCGTCTTCGACGGCGTCACTTCGCTTGGCGACCGTGTTCGCCTGTGGCGAAGCGCAGCTCGGTGATGCGACCTGCATCGAGGACTTCATCAACACCACGGGACGCCGCTTGTTCCGGCGCCCGCTCGGCGCAGCGGAGGTCACCAAGTACGCAGACCTGTACGACGTGGGTGCTCAGAGCCTGGGCGACCGCGGAGGCGTGCAGGCGGTGCTCGAAGGCATGCTGCAGTCGCCGTTCTTCCTGTACAAGACCGAACTGGGGAACGGTCAGCCCGACGACCGCGGCTGGGTCCGACTCGAGCGCTACGAGCTCGCGACCGCGCTATCGTTCACGCTGCTGGGCCATCCGCCCGACGACGCGCTGCTGCTCGCTGCCGAGGATGGACGCCTCGACTCACTCGAGGGCATCGAAGACGAAGCGCGCCGACTGCTGGAAATGCCTGGCGCCGCGCTAGGCGTGGGGGAGTTCTACCGCCAGCTCTTCGGGTTCGACGAGATGCGCAACGTGGACAAGGACGAGACGCTCTTCCCCGACTACGCGCTGCTGCAGGCCTCGATGGAGGCAGAGTTCGACCTGTTCGTCGAGCACCTGCTCACCGAGGACGACGCGACGTGGTCGACGCTGCTCACGGCCGACTACACCTTCCTCGACGAGCGTCTCGCCGAGCTGTACGGCGTGCCGCTGAGCGGGCCGTGGTCGCAGGCGTCGGTGAGCGACGCGGGACGAGCGGGCGTGCTGACCATGCCGGGTTCGATGGCCGCGTTTGCGGGCAGCCGCGAGGCGTCGATCGCCAAGCGCGGCACCATGATCCGGCGGCGGCTTTTGTGTCAGGCCATTCCCGATCCCGCGCCCGAGGTCTTCGACGATTTGCCTCCGGTGGATGAAGGTGACTCGCTGCGGGCCTACCTCGAAGAGGTCACCGCGCCTGACGGCTGCCAGGCGTGCCACTCGCTCATCAACGGACCGGGCTTCGCGTTCGACGCGTTCGATGCCGTGGGCGCACACGCCGACGTGGAGGGCAGAGCCTTCGACCCCAGCGGTGAGATCATCGGGACCCGCGACATGGACGGCCCGATCGATGGGCCACGCGCGCTGGCCGAGAAGCTCGCGCAAAGTGAGCAGGCCGGGGAGTGCTTTGCCATCGAGCAGTTCCGCTTCTCGCTCGGCCGCGAGGTGAGTAGCGCCGACGCCTGCTCCATTCGCGCCGCCTACGACGCGTTCGCTGCGTCCGACGGAGACCTGCTCGAGCTCGCCGTCGCCACCGTCACCTCCAACGCTTTCCTGTATCGACGCCAACCCTGAGGCCTGCCATGACCAACGCATTCCGACGACGAACGCTGCTTCGCGGCATCACGGCTGGCCTGGCTTCGGTGCCCGCACTCTCGAGCCTGTACGGCGGCACCGCGCGGGCCGACGGCGACGCGCCCAAGCGCCTGCTCATCTACTGGACGCCCAACGGCACCGTGCAAAATCGGTTCTTCCCGGACTCGGCCGCGGACCTCACCGCCAAGCCGATCCTTGCACCGCTGGCCGACCACAAGGACGACCTGGTCGTGCTCAAGACCGTGTTCGGCGGGACGGGGGATCACAAGTTCGGTCTGCCGTTCTCCACCACGGGTCGCGCCAAGGTGATCGCCGACGACCCCGAGGCGGGGATCTCGATCGACCAAGAGATCGCCAACGCGCTGGGGGATGCCACCCCGCTGCCGTCGCTGACGCTCGCGGCACAGACCAAGGACAACCGGCGCGGATACATCTCGGCCAACGCAGATGGATCCCGCAACCCGCCCATCCGCGACCCGTGGAAAGCCTACGAGTTCGCGTTTGGCCCCTACGCCGGGGGGGGGGGGCAAGACGCCTGGCGCAGATGACCTGATCGCACGCCGGAGCGTGCTGGATACCGTGATGAGCGACATCGAGGTCCTCCAGGCCCGCGTCGCCGGGAGCGAGCGGCAGAAGCTCGAGGCGCACCTCGAGGCGATTCGGCAGCTCGAACAAAACATCGGTGGGACGGCCGTCGATTGCGACACGGGCAACGACATCCCTCCGCGCTCCAGCCACGACTTTGCGCAGCGGACGACGCTTCACGGGGAGCTGATCGCGGCAGCCTTTGCGTGCGACCTGACGCGGGTGGTGTCGTTCATGACGGCGCCTGCGGGGCACGACAACTGCAACTTCGGCTTCATCGGCGTCTCCGGCGGCGACATTCACCAGAGCATTGCGCACTCGGCCACCTCCGACGCCCAAGACAACGACGCGTCGGACAAGATGGCCACCGTTGGGGCGTGGCACGCCGAACAGCTGGCGCGAATCATCGACCAGCTCAAGTCGATTCCCGAAGGTGACGGATCGGTGTTCGACAACACCGCGATCCTGTGGACCAACGAGTGCGCCTGGGGCAACCACGGGCACAACCCGATTCCGGTCGTGCTCGCGGGCACCATGGGGGGGTACTTGCGCAACGGCCTGTACCTCGAAGAGGAGCTGCGTTCGACCGAGGGATACCGATCGCTTCTAACCACGCTCGCCAACGGCATGGGCCACGCCATCGACACCTTTGGAGACGGCGACCCATCGGGTCTCGCTGACGTTCTGCTCGCGTAGCAGCGTTCCATCGCGCAGGCCGGTTCGCCTCGGCGGCTGGCCGGCCTGCTCTGGGCATGCCGTTCCGGGATGCCGGCCGGTTCGGCGCGCTGTTTCGGCTGAAAAAACTCGAGATGGCGTGTCCCCGCAGCGGCCCTGCTTGCCAACTCGTTGGGCATGAACAGGCCGTACGAAAAAGCACCGATCTCCGCCGTTTGGGCCGTGAGCGCCGTCCTCGCCACGTTTGTGCTCGGCTCGGGGTGTGACGCCGCGCCGGAGGATTCGGCGCGCGACGGGGTCCAGCGCGAAGCGGACGTGGAGATCGTGGAGGTCGGCTGGAACGACATCGCCGAGCTCGGCGAAGACGAGCTGCTGGTGCTCGATTTGGAGGAGCCGGTCGTCTACCAGGTCGAGTCCGAGGTTTGGGTCGAGGCCGGTGAACGTGTGATGATCGTCGGCGAGGACCGCAAGATGACGCTCGAGGAGTGGACCGTGAAGGGAGACGACTTCGGAGAGTCCGTCGACGAGAATGAAGACCTGCTCTTCTCAGGAGACGCGTCTCGGTTCGGTCTCACGGACAAGGAGCGCTCCGTGCTCGGCCAAGAAGGATCCGTGACGCTGGAGATCTATCGGGTGCTATGCATTCACGCGGTGTACGGAACGGGGTACGGGTATTCGCGTCACACCGAGACCCTCTATTGACGGCTGGTGGCGAGTTGCGAGTGTTCAATCCCACGGGGTGTTAGGGCTTGCCGGATACTCGGTTGAGGGATCACGGACTATGGTCGCCGCATAACATGGTCTCGAGTTCGGCAACCGCACGACATCCCGACGTCGAACTCGTCGCGCGTTGCGCCGATCGAGATCGGGCGGCGCAGCGCGAGCTGACCCTGCGCCTCCTTCCGGTGCTGCGCATGCAGATCGCGGTGCTCGATGGTCACATGGCTCGCACGAGTACCGGTTCCTCCGATCGGAAGGACCTGCTACAAGACGTACTGTTGGAGCTGCTTCGCAACGAAGCCCAGGAGCTGCGGCGTTGGAAACCCGAGCGCGGCCTGTCGTTGGAAGGCTTCGTTCGCCTCGTCGCGCGCCGCTTTGTCGCGCGAAAGCTCGCTCGCCGCAGTCGAGACCGACAGCGGTTTCTCGCAACGGCACCCGATGCGATCGACATGGAGCCGGTCGAAGCGTGGGATGGCGAGGTCGCGCGACGGCATGACCTCGACCTGGTTCTGCGGGAGCTGTATGCGCGGATGAGCGACCGAGATCGGGTGCTGTTCGACCGGCTCATCGTCGAAGAGTGCTCGGTTGCAGACGTCGCGGCTGAACTCGGCATGACGCTCGCCGCGGTGAAGAAGTGGCGCACCCGGATCTATGGTCGTGCGAAGCAGGTCGCAACGGAGGTTCGCGTGCCCCGCACATCGGCGGCGGTGACCTCCAACGCTCGTCCGGTTTGGCAGGGGCAACGGAGGCCCGGCCGATGACCCACGAGCACGACGAGGACTCGCTGCTCTCGGAGCTGGGACGCCGCGCGAGGACGAACTGGGAGGACAACACTCGCCGTCGCCTCGACGCTGCGGCTCCACCCTCGCACCGCGACGAGGACGCCCAGCTGGCTGCGCTGGTGCTCAACGAGCTGGAGGACGAGGCCGCGCCCGCGTCGAACGCGTCGACGTCGATTCGTCTGTGGGCCCCCATGCTCGCCGTTGCGGCATCCGCATTGTTGTTCTTTGCGTGGCAGCGGGACCGCGCTTCGCCCCCGCAGCTTCCGCAGTATGAGGAAGTCTCGTTCCACGGGGGCATCCGCGGAACGCGGGCGGAGGCGGTGTCCACCGACGGAGAGGTCCCGCGCTTTCGCGACGGCGCGCTGCTGCGTTGGCGGGTGACACCCGCACGCGCCGTGGAAGCCCCGATCGGGGTCCGTGTCGATGCGAGAGGCCCGCACGACCGGTGTCTCACGCTGGCTGAGGAGCCGCGAATCGAAGCCTCCGGCGCGGTCGAGGTGATGGGGCCTGCAGATGCATTGCTGGGCCTGCCGCCGGGCACGTGGACGCTGACGCTGCTGGTGGGCTCCACGGATGCCCTCACGTCGCTCGAGAACCCGTGTGCCTTCGATGATGACGGGCGCCGGCCACCGGGCGTTCGGGCTGCGGCCCAGCGTACGGTCGTCATCGAGAGACCCGCGCCCTAAAGTCGCGCGGGTGGGCTCCACCCGACGGCGACCGAACCACCCGAGCCCGCGCAGCGTTGGTTGGGTTGCCGCGGCGGTGGTGTTCTTTGGTGCCGGATGCGACACGCCGGCCGCCCCGTCTCGTTTGGACGCCGGGCCACCGGCCGCGGTGACCGTCGAGGTTGAAGGATGCGTACTTCGAGACGGCCCATCGCGTTGCATCCTCCCCGCCGCCGGCCCCCTGACGCGTTGCGAGTCCGAGCATGTCATCGACCCGGCGGCGACCGTCCTTCGGCTTCGCGCGCCGGCGGATCACGCATGGTCGTGGCATCTCGACGGAGCGCCGGTTCGCCTCCCACCGCAGCGGGCGGGCGATGACTTCGAGTGGACGCTCGATGTCCCGTCGCAGGGGGGCCGACTCGAGCTGTGGGAGGCGGGGCGCTCCACGGCGTCGTGGTGGGTCGAGCTCGAGTCGTATCCAGCGGAGCCTCGGCTCATCCAGCAGGCTCGGAGCGCGCTCCGGGATGCTGGGACTCCCCCGCCTTGGCCTGTGCTCCGGCACGCCCTTCGGGGACTTGAGGTCCCACACCGGATCGTCGCGCTCGAGCTGCTGACCGAGCACGCTATGCTGCAGGCCGCGCAACTTGACGACCCCACGCAGCGCGAGCGGGCGTATCGAAGCGCGCTGGACGATTCGAGCGAGGCCTTTGCGCAGCTCTCGGCATTTGGCGACCCCGTTCGCGCGAGCTGCATCGCACGGCGGGCCTCGTTCACGGCGTCGTTCTATCTCGACGATCCCGAGCAGGCCGAGCCCTGGCAAGACAGGCTTGCCCCACGCGAGGGCCTGCCTGGACCGGCCCGGGTGGCGAATGCCTACCATCGGGGCCTTCATGCGCAGAAGCTGGGCGACCTGGGAGCCGCGCTGCAGGCATACGAAGACGTCGAACGAGGGGCGCGTCACGACCGGCGTCGAACGTATGGGGTTGCCAGCTTGCCCCAACGCGCCGTTGCCCTGGCAAGCCTGCACCGGACGAAGGACGTCGAAGCGCTCTTGGACCGCGTCGGCGACCTACCGATTCCGAGATGTCGCGACTGGCTACGCGTTCTCAACAGCGCGGCGTGGGCACGACTCCAGCTCGGTGAGCAGGGGGTTCCGATCGGAGATCCGTCGTCCGAGCTGTACGACGTCGAGATGCTGTTGACGGCGCGGTCGGACCCGGACGACCCCTGTGGAGATGCTGCACTGGAGTCCATCGTTGGGATCAACCTCGTCTTTGCCGCGCTCGAGGGCGGCCGGACCGGGGAAGCGCGCGCCCGATTCGAGCGACTGCAGCCGCCCGGGCCCGGCCCGGGTGGGGCTTCCGTACGCGGGTGGCACGAACTCCTCGAGTTGCGACTGCTGCTCCAAGAGGGCGAGGCCGCGGCCCTTCGCGAGTGGCTGCTGCGGCACCCTGTGCGGCCGTCCGATCCACGGCCTCCCGCGGAGCGATGGCGTTCGCACGACTGGCGTGGTCGAGCGTGGGAGGTCCTGGGCCGCACCGAAGAGGCGATCGCATCGTATCGCCGAGCGGAAGCCGCGGTCTCTGGGCTCGTTCGTCGGCTCGACCTCGACGTAGCGCGCGAGGGCCTGCTGCTGGGACGACAGCCCAGTGCTGCTCGTCTCATTGCGTTGCTGGTGGAGCAGGGGCAGCCAGAGGAGGCGCTGTGTGTCGCTCGCACTGCCCGCAGCCGGATGGACCACTTGTTGGACCGCACGGTGCTGGTCGGTTCGCTTTCCGCCGAGGGACGTCATGCGTGGGGGGTCGCGCTGGGTCGCGTCTCGAAGCAGCGCGACGCGTTGGATGCGTTGCAGCAAGAAGCGTGGGCGATACCCCGTGACGAGGTGGAGTCTCACCGAGCCAAGGTTGAAACGGCCCGCACGCAGCTCGAGGAGATCACGCGCGCAGCCTTCGATGTGCTGGCAGCGGGTCGGAGGCGGACGTCATGGCAAGGCTCGTGTGACGCTCGCCCGAGCCCAGCGCCGGGTTCCGTACACGTGCTTTACTTTCCTCTGGAAGACGGCCCGAAGGCGCGTTGGATGGGGTTCGCGTTTGGTGCGTCCGGCGTACTCGCGGCCGCCCCGGTTTCGATGCCAGGCGCCGTGCCGACCGAGCAGGCGTGGTCGAAGGCGCTACTCCACCCGTTGGCCGAGGCGCTCGAAGCGGCGGAGCACGTCGAGGTGCTGCCCGTAGGTCGTCTGTGGTCGGTTCCGTTCGCGGCCCTTCCGTGGCGTGACGGGGTGTTGCTCGAGCACGCGACGGTGACCGTAGGATTGGACCTTCCGCGGGCCGGCGGCGCTGAGGTCTCGCTCCTGCCGCGGCGGGCGCTCGTCGTGGGCGCACCTCACGGCGATCTCGTGGGCGCGGAGCGGGAGGCCCGGTCTGTCGCTTTGGCGTTGACGGATCATGGGTGGGACGTCGAGTTGCTGCTTCGTGAGCAGGCCACCGCACAGAGTGTGCGCAAGGGTCTCGCCGATGCCGGGCTGCTCCACTACGCGGGGCATGGTCGGCGCGCGGGTCTCGAAGGCTGGGGCAGTCGGCTCCAGCTCAGCGCTGAAGGCGAGCTGAGCCCGCACGACATTCTCGCGCTTCCGTCGGTGCCCGAGGTCGCACTGCTGCTCGCATGCGAGGCGACGCCGGCTTCCGTGCATACGCTCGGCGGTGGCATGAGCCTCGCCCGCGCGTTCATCCTGGCGGGGTCGGACACGGTCGTGGCCTCCGACGGCCGACTCGACGATGCGTTCGCCGAGCGCATGGCCGGCCGGATCTACGACGTCGGCATTCCAGCATCGACGGACGTTCCCCAACAGCTCCAGCGTGCGCGCCTGGCCGAGCGAGATGGGGATTGGTGGAGGCTTCGGGTGCTGCGGCCCTGACCGGGGATCAGCGCACGTCGTGAATGAGCAAGGCGTTGCTGCGCATATATGAGGTTGGGCCGCCATCGGAGAAGCGCAGGCCCATCCGCACGTCTCGGACCGGATGCGCGAACTTCAGCGGCACCTTTACGGGGCCCTGCGCGAGCGCGTCGAGGACCGAGGCGAGATCGACGACCGTCGTTTGGGGGTCATCTCGCGGGTCGTAGCGAATCTCGAGCCATCCACCGACGATGAGCGTTGGATCGTAGGCCGAGTTGAGTGAGAGATGGGCGACGCCGTCGAAGTCGGAGACGCGAAGTGGGCACTCGGGACACACGGGGAGGTCGGGCTGTGGTCCTGCCAGCAGCGGACGCTCGTCGTCGGGGGTCGAGCAGCTCCAAAGCAGGTACGCGTCGACCGGGAGGTCGTCGCCCTCCGAGGCCAGCACGTTCCGAGTTTGTCCGCAGCTCGAACATGCGAACGAGGGTTGGACCTGGGGTGGGTGCTCGGGCCCCTGGTTTTCATCACCCACCGTCACCGCGGCAGCGTGCAGCTCGTCGAGCGCTTTGGCGGGCGCGGATGGATGCGGGCACGCGTGCAGATCGGGGTCGAGGGTATCCAGAGCCGCACACAGCGAGACCCGATGCACGGTCTTCTCGGGTTCGCTGCCGTACTCGGGAAGCTGCCCGGAAACGCCGAGCGGACGCCCGCTCTCGTAGAGCGTGTCGATCACCGCGCGTGGGCCGAGCGTGGGATCATGGGACCACAGCAGCGCCGCGCCTGAAGCGACGGTGGCCGCCGATGCCGAGGTTCCGGTGACCGGATCGAGCTCGTGTGCCGCCTCGCCGTCCGCGAGGGCGTGGTAGCCGGGTGCGACCAGCCGGGTGAGGGAACCGGGGCGCGTGCGCGCGATCGGATGATCGCGATGGTCGACGGCTGCGACCGGTACGACCAGGGGCGCGTGGGGTTCGTGAAGCTGCCACTGAGACGGCAGGCTGGCCGGTGGCTCAAATCCCATCTCGATGCACTGCAGCGGCGTCGGGGCGGCGAGGTTCGCCCAGCTCGCTGGTGCCATCGGTGTTGCGTTGCAGGAGCCGTCCTTGCCGTTGCCGGCGCTCGCGACGATGAGGGCGCCTTGGCACGACGCGTACAGCAGTGCGCCGTGGACCGCCTCGGTGGCGAGGCGAGTGGGGTAAGCAGGCGTCTGAGTCGACGCGCCGAGGTCGACGAACGCAGAGAAATCCTCGACGTGGGAAGTGGCGTCACACCACGGTTGGGTTTCGGTACAGCCGCAGGCGGCATCGACACCGCAGTTCGTCGAGGGATCGGTTGCCCAACCCAATGAGAGGTTGAGGACCAGTCGCGACGGTGGTCCGTGCTGCAGGCTGCGGCGCCACGCCGTCACGGCGTCGAAGATGCCCATCGCGACGTGGGCTCGGGTTCCGTATTCGGCTCCGCCCGGGTCGACGAGGGCGCCGTCGGCGGCCAGCGGCAGCGCGAGTGCGTTCGTGACGGAGACGGCACACGCCGTACCGTTCGGGCACGCGAGGGTCTCGATGATCGCGCCCATCGCATTGGCGTGCTGAATGCGGGGAACTGTATCTGCGTCATCCGAGGCTGCGTCGACCACGCTGACGGTCACCCCGAACGGACCGGGATCGGTCTGGGGCGACGCGGCGCCCGCCTGGGTTGCGAATGCCTGCGCGAGCTTGCCCCGTAGCGACTCGCTCCACGCGCTGCCCTGAGGCTCGGCTGCGGGGCAGTCGAGCGCGCCGTGCTCTGGGGGAAGAAGTTCCTCGCCGGGTTCCGCCGTCGAGCGATACAGGCAGAAGCCCGAAAGGCGCTCGGGGATTTCCGCGTCGTCGAGCTGCCGCTGCGCGAGGCCGGCCGAGCCATCGACGAACATGCGCGTCCCATGAAGCGTCCAGCCCGGCAGGGCCTGCACGCATGATTCGCCGGGGGCGGCAAGGCGCAGGCCCCAGCACGCGTCCGCGAGCTTCGTGGGCGTCTGTGCGGCCCGTTCGTCGAGGTGCTCGTGCCGCGCGTCATGGGCGGTCTCGCAGCCGCCGGCCAGCGAGAACAGCACCAAGGGGATGGATCGGCGAAGCGAGGACGCAGGCGTCACGTGGGCTCTTTGGCGCGCCGAGGGACGACGGGGACATCGGCGTTCGATTTTTTTCCGGAGGTCGACTCCTCGCTTGCCGGCGGGGTGGGTCCGATCACAACGAGGGTGCTTTGCGACCGTGGACGAGGGTGTTCCCTCTACCGGCGGGCCCTCGGGCTGAGTACGCTCAACGTGTGCGTCGGGCTGGATGGTGGTGTGTAGCAGTGCTCGTCTGTGGTGGCTGTGAAGAGCCGTTGCAGGGCAATCTGGAAGTGAGCGCTCGGGCAGGGGAGTCGTTTCGCTTTGCGCCGAAGCACTGTGCCGATGGCGGAGAGCTGGGCTACTGGGGCGTGCATCTGCGTGACGACCGAGGACGAGCGGTGGACGTGTTCAAGCGCGACGACGTTCCCCACGCCACCGTGTACGCGCCCGGTCGCGCCGCCTTCGAGCTGGATCTCGATGCATGCACGCTGTTCGAGGGCAAGTTGACGCGCCGGACCGTCAACGGCAGCGGCACGATGAAGGGCGACCTGGCCTTCGACTGCGACGACGGAGCGGGCCACGTGCTCGTCGGTGAGGTGTCGTTCGAGGACTGTGGCTCGTTCGAAGAGCACGACGACGACGACGACGATGACGACTGGTAGCGTCCTCGTCATGTGACGGTTTCGGGCACATCGCCCGGACCTCGGTGCCAGATTCGTGCACAGTGAAACGGTGAGTCCTCGCGGTCGCCGCCGTTTCCTCGTTGCTGCGCTTGGTCTGTCGGTTGGTCTCGCACCCGGCGTCGCCCGTGCGGCGTGTGGAGACGGAGTCATCGACGAGGGCGAGGACTGTGACCTCGGCATTGGCAACGAGGTGGGCGATGTCTGCACGACAGCCTGCGCGGCGCCTCGGTGTGGCGATGGATTGCGCAGTCCGGGCGAGGCCTGCGACGACGGGAACCTCGTCGGTGGCGATGGCTGTAGCGATGCGTGCCGAGCCGAAGATGAGCCTCGCTGGAGCACGGCGTTCGGGCGGGACGTCGAGGCCGAACGGGAGTGGTTCAGCGATGTGGTTGCCTTCGATGGCGGCTACGTTGCGCTCGGTGGTGCAAGCGACGGTTTCTTGCAGCTGCCCAGCCTGCTGGTTGCGTACGATGCCGACGGTGCACACCGATGGACGCGCTCGTTCGGGGCTTCGTCCGTAGGCGCGCTGTCGAAGCTCGTCGTGCAGGAAGGGCGACTTCTGGCCGTCGGCACGCGGAACGATGGCGTTGCTCGAGCGGGCATCGTCGTTGCGTTCGATGCTCAGGGGTACATCGTCGGGGAGTCCGCAGTCGCGGGCGCAGGTACGCTCACCGCAGTTGCAGCGGGTCCTCGAGGGGATCTGCTGCTCGGTGGCCTCACCGGAGAAGTCGATGACCGTCGCTGGGTCGGCCGCTACCGCATTGCCGACGACACGCTCGCGTGGAGCTGGACCGACGACGACGCGCTCGGAGCCGAATCGGTGCTCGACGTCGCCTTCGCCCCTCATGCAGGCATGTACGTCGCGGGCGATCGCAGGCAGGCGGGCGTACTCATGCGCTTCGACGTCCAGACCGGCGAGCGAGCGTGGGAGGTCGAGGTCCTTCCCTATTCCGAAACCTCGTGGCTTGGCGGGGGGCCCGCCGGCGTGGCGATCACCGACGAGCACGTCGTGGCCGCGGGGTGGTTCGACACGAACGAGCGACCTCCGGTGGACGGTCCCAACTTCGAGGGCTGGATCGGCAGTATTTCGTTCGACGGCACGCCGGGCTGGAGTGACGTGGTGTCGGGGCCGCTCACGGCCGGCGATTCGTTGTACGACGTGGCTGTGCAGTCCGACGGGTCCACCGTCGTGGTCGGCATCCGGCACGAGCCGACGCTACCCATCTACGTGGAACATCAGCGCAACGCAGTCGTGCTGGAGCACGGCCCCGACGGGACACGGCGCCGCGACGTCTCGTTCGATGGCGAACTCCACCTTTCGGACGGCTTCGGGGCGATCCAGCTCGTCGAAGACGGACGGATGGTCGCGGTGGGGGACACCGTCGGCTACGCAACCTCGCACGCGGCCATGATCGCCGAGATCGAGCTGCCGGTGAGCACCGCGTCGTCGAAGCCGCCGGAGGTCCGGGTGCAGGGAGCACATGACGCTTTGGGCGTCGATCACGGCGTCAACACCGACGAGGAGGCCATCGACGGGCGGCCGCAGCTGCTGTACATCGACTTCGACGGTGCGCACCTCGAGCCTGGCGAGGACGGCCGCCGCGAGCAGATCCCGTGCATCGATGGAGCTTTCGACGCGCCCGGGTACGACGGCGAGCGGAGTGAGATCGAGGCCA
>CAYSPB010000001.1:0-94400 GCA_964432695.1 uncultured Nannocystaceae bacterium | reverse complement strand
GCGGAGCGCGGGATAAGGCCCCGCGGCCCCCCTAAGGACGGGCAGCGACACAGTCGGTGCAGCGCTCGGGGTAAGCCTCAGCGTGATCCCAAAGGACTGGCTGCCCGTCGATCAAGATCTGCAGCTGCCCGTAGTTGCATGAAAAAGAAGAGAACGGAGATAGATAGCGGACCGCGTCGGACGTGTTTTCGATGGTGATCGTCGTCCCACGACCGAGCACGTCATTCAAGGGCAGCTCGCACGCAGCCTCGCCCGGACCGGTCGATTCGGCCTCGTCGGCTTCCGTTTCGCCGTCGTCCTCGGTACCGCGCGAATCGTCGTCCGCGGTCTCGCTCTGTCCTGCACCCTCTCCCCGGCTCGTCGCCTCCCCGACCTCGGGACCACAGGCGCCGAGTGCGAAGACCATCAACCCAACGGGAGCATTTCGTAGGTTAAGCATACCCGGTGCTATGGCCGGTACGCCCCACACCCGTCATGCAGGCCTCGAATCGGCCTATTCACAAGCCGGACCGGGCAGCTCGGTGATCCACGCCTCGATCAGCGACACCCCGAAGTCGTCCGGGCGCAGATTCGGCAGCTCGGGCATCTTCACCGCGGGGTCGGTGCTGGCCATGCGGAACGGCACAAAGCTCTTGTCGGGCCGGCCCGGCCAGATGCCGTATGTCCGGCCCTGGCCCGAGGGCGACAACGGACCCAGTCCATTGCAGACCCCGTACTGGGGCGGGTCGTCGATGTACGCCGATAGCCGTAAGCCTGTGCCCCCAGCCAGGCCACCGCGCCGATGGCAATGCGAGCAGTTTCCGTGCAGGTAGGAACGCGCTCGGTCATTCAGCGACGCGTCCGAGGTCGGGCGCGCGAGCGCGGGCAACGTCTCAGCGGCCGGAACGTCGGCCGCAAAGTACCCATGCTCGGCGAGCCAGTCGATCTGGTTGACCGCTTCCTCTGCGCCACCGATTGGCCAGGTCGTGTTCATTTGCCGTGTGGACGGCCCCAGCAGCACCGCCACGTCATCGCGGTCGTGGCACGTCTCGCACGCGAGCTGGTCGGGCACCAAGTACAGCTGCGATCCCGGCGTCCCGCCTTCGTCGAGAACGTCCAGGACGACGTCGGCACCGGCCTTGGTGCGCACGGCATCGGTCTGCTCGTCGTTCCAAAGGTAGCCATAGCTCTGCCAGTGCCCGTCGTCTTCACGCACGAGCAGGCGCGTCTCGACGATGCGCAGGTCTTCAGCCTCGCCGCGGTCTTGGTCGAAGTAGAAGGTCTTGATGAAAACCGAACCGGTGGGGAACTCCCATGCGCCCTCGTCCGTACGCTCGATCGCGGCGCCCTCGGGCATGGCGAAGAATCGGCCCTTCTCCGCCGCATCGGCCCACAGCGGCGACGCGACGGTGTAGCCCACAACGCCTGGACTAGGCACGAGATCGACCATCGACCCCGCAAAGAAACCGTACTCGGACAGCGTCTCGAAAGGGTACGCATCGATGTCGAGATCGACCGGTTCCGGCTCGATCGCGTCCGACGCCTCCGGCGCACAGCCGAGGGCGAGACACAGCGCGACCAGTTCTACACGCGTCATCGTGAACCCGGCGGCCGTGGCGGTCCCGTACGTGGCGAGGCGTTGGGCAACAACCCCAAGCGCCGACGCACGGTCATAGCCGGCTTCGAGACCCAAACCTTCATGAGGTCGCCGACCACGGGATTGCTACGCGCCAGCTCGGCACCCATCGGCAGGCCGAGGTCCTCGATGCGCCCGAGCGCGGTGAGCGAGGCATGAAGATCGTCAGCAACGAGGAGGGCGACGCGGCGTGCGGTCTGCCGCGTCCACTGCACTGCAGTGTTCACATCGAGCGGGCGAGCTCGTGCATACACCTCGGCCGCCGCTTCGAAGCCACGACGCCGACGCCGAGGTAGGCCCTTGAGAAGGAGCCGGAGGTTCTCGTCGAGAACGTCTCGCGGCGCGACGTCGCGACCGTAGCTGGGAGAGACGTGCCGTGCCGCTGCGGCGAGCATGATCTCCAGCTCACGCGCAGTGAACAACGTGATCGGGTACAGCCCGCGCGACAACAGAAAGAGGGAGTGCGCGATGATGAAGACCTGTCCGGCCCGCGGCAGTTCGATCATCCAGTTCGGGAGGATCAGCGAGGGTCGAGGCGTGTTCTCGACCACCGCAGGACGGTCGACCATGCTGTGCAGGTACAGATCGAACTCTTCGACGCCAAACGAGAGCGCCAAGCGATCCACCAAGGAACGCATCGGGTGCTCAGACCGTGGCGAGAGTTTATCCCGCGAGGACACCCCGTACATGCTGAGGTCGGGCGTGCGAATGCGACCAAGGCCTTCGGACATCGCACCGATGAGGGCGGCCGCGGGGGCTTGTTGCTCCCGCGCCACCAAGAGTTCCGCCAGCACGTCATCGCGGAGCATCTCTGCACCGACCGCGCCGGTAAGCGGCGACCACGACCGAAGCAGCGCTTGCTCGTCGGACCCGGTTGCCCCGAGCACCGCAACCGATGCCATCGCCATCTTCTGCTGCCGCTCCTGACCGACGACGCCGTAGGTCTCCGAGAGCGCGCGCCAGGCATCCGCGCGGTCGACTTCCTCCATCAGCAGATACTGGAACTGCTCGATCGCCTCGCTATTGCGATTCGCCCGACGAAGGCTCTGCGCCAGAGCAAAGCGCAACGGCGGCGCAGAGCCACACTCACGCAGGCCGTCGGAGAGCGTCTTCATGGCAGCCGCCTCGTCTTCGAGGCGCTCTCGCTGGATCCGCGCGATCTCGAGGTGGAGCGGCGTGGCCTCATCCTTCTCGAGAGACAACCGGCGAAGCTGAGACCGAAGCGCGTCGACGTAGGCTTGCCACCCCTCGGCATCCTCGATCACCCTGGCCAGTTCGGCCCGGGCGCGCCCGCTGGGCCCCTCGATTGCCACCGCCTCTGCGAGATGGCCGATCGCGTCCGGCAGCGCATCGTTGTTCTGCTTGGCCCGTGCCAGCAGCACCAAGCTGCGGCACCGCTCACCATCGTTGCGAGCCACCTGCACGAGCCGTGTCGCCGTGGCAGTGGCACGGTCGTAGGCCTCATCCGCCATCTGAAGGTTGACGACGCGCTGGAGCAGCTCGTGGTCATCGGGCGCGAGCTCGAGCGCCATCTCGTAGTGACGGTACGCTCGGGCGCTGTCCCCGAGCGCCTCGTGGCTGGCAGCCAGGAGCGCGTGGGCCTGTTGTGCGGTCTCGCTATCGGGGTCGGTCTCGAGACTGCCGTTGAGCAGGTCGACGGCCTCCTCGAAGCGGCGGTCCGAATGCAGGAGCGCGCCCAGCTCGAACAACGCGGCGCCGTTGTTGGGCTGCAGGTCGACGAGCTTGCGCAGGGCAGAAAGCGCCGCGCCGAGGTTCGCAAGCTCGCGCTGATGGATCCGCGCAGCCTCGACCCAGAGAATGTGCTGACGCTCGGGCTCGTTCGCCTCGCTCGCGGCTCGGCTGAGTCGCTCGACCAGGACTTCGAACGTGCCGTTGTGCGTGAGCACGGCACTGAGTCGGTCGGCAGCGGCCACGTGATCCGGCCACAGTGACAGCGCCGTTTCGAACGCCTGTACCGCGCCATCGCGGTCGTCGAGCTGGTCGAGCTTCACCACGCCAGCGCGCACCCAGTGGCCAGCCGCGACCGCGGGATCCTTCGCGAGATTCGCCATCGCGGCCGAGGCCTCGACCGTTGCGGGCCCGTGACCGATCAGGTCGGCGACCCGAGCCAAGCCCCGCACCGCGCCGCGGTTGCCCGCATCTTGGCGCAGCGCCTTGCGATAGACGTCGAGCGCCTGAGGCTGCCCGGCGGTTTCCATCGCCTCGGCTTGCCGTGTGAGGTACGCGGACTTGAGTTCGGCGTCGGACACCGCGTCGGCGAGCCGGGCGTACACGTCGACGAGAATGCGTGCGTCGCCGGTACCCATCGCCACCCGCTCGAGGCCCTCGAGCACGCCTCGGTCTGCGGGTCGGAACGCGAGGACCGCCATGTAGCAGTCGACGAGGTCTGCGGGCGTACCGAGCGCGTGCAGTTCGAGCACGCGCGCGCGTTCGGTGAGCGCGGCCGCCTTGGCGCCAGGGTCCGAGAAAACCTGCACCTGCCGGGCGTACATCTCCGCGAGGTCTTCCCAACGCTCCGCCTTGCGGTACAGCGGCTCGATACTCAGAAGCGCCCCAACGTGGTCTGCTTGCGCCTCCAGCACTCGCTCGTAGCAGGCCGTGGCCTTGTCCACCGAGGTGACGCGGTCGAACCAGACCTCGGCAGCCCGCAGCAGCAGCGCCAGGCGGCGGGTGAGGTCGTCGGTCCGCGATGCCCGAGCTTCGAGTTCTTCAGCAAGCGCCTTCCAGTGCGACAGCCGCGTTCGAACTCGCGCGAGCGCTTCGGCAGCGGCGTCGTCGTGGGGCCGCAGTCGAACCGCCCGTACGAAAGCCGCCTCGGCTTTGGCGGGGTCGTCGAGCCGCTCCTCGTAGATTTCCCCGACGCGAAATGCCGCCGTTGCCTCGGACTTGGGATCCTTGGCCTGCTTCTCCTCGCGCTCGACCAACTGCACCAGGTCGGTCCATTCGCTCCGATCCGAAAAGATGCGCGCGAGCGCATGCGACGAAGGTACGTGACGCGGCTCGATGGCCAGCGCCTTGCGGAAGCAATCGACCGCCTTGGTAGGGTTGGAGAGGTACCGACTGTAGACCTCCCCCATCTTGTGCAGCAGCGCCACCTTGCTGGCGGGCTCACAGATGTTGAGTTCGCGCGCGTAGACATCGACCAGGTCTGCCCAATGGCCTTCGCCGTGGTGGATGCGCCCGAGGCTGGCCAGGGTCTGCTTGTGAACCGGGTCGATCTCCAAGACCCGCTTGAACCGCGCCACCGCTTCGTTTCGCGACTTGAGCTGTTCGTGCAGAACGCAGCCGGCGCGATAGAGCAGCGCAACGATCTCTTTGCGATCTTTGACGATGCGCGACTCGAGCTCGAGTGCGTCGACGAGCTGCCGCCACCGGGACGCTTGCTCGGCCGTCCGTTGCAGCGCGTGCACGGCACCGAGATGCTTCGGCTCGACCTTGAGGATCCGCTTGTACGCGGATTCGGCTTGCTCGGGGTCATCGAGCGGACCGCGATGCAGGTCGCCGATCGAAAACAGGTATTCGACCCGGCGCGGCGTGTCGACATGGTCGAGCGCGCGCTCGTACAGCTCGACGAGCTTGTGATGCTCGTCGGTCTGCGCGTATAGACGCAGCAGCGCGCGGAATGACGACGCGAGGCCGGGATCCAGGGCGAGCGCGTGTTCGTGGTGGCCGATCGACTCGATGCGACGACCCGCGCGCTCGAGGATCTCGGCCGCGCGAGCGTGGGCGACGGCGCGCCGACCCGGCTCATGCGTGGCCTGGGCTTCGTGCTCATGCATCTGCACGAGCAGGTCCCACTTCTCCCGATGAGCATACATCGGGGCGAGAGACCGAAGCGCCGGGACGTAGGTCGCGTCGATTTCCAACGCGGCTTCGTACGCCTGAATTGCCGCGTCATCGTCGTGCAGCTCGTCGCGACAGAGTTCACCAATGCGGTGCAGATAGCCCAGCCGCTCCCGGGCGTCCGTGGCGATGTCGACGAGCCGCGTCAGCGTGTTGGCCAGCGCCGGATGGGCCCCGGCACGCTCGTACAGGCGGGCCAGCGCGTCGAGCACGAAGGGTTCCTCGGGCGCTTCTCGGGCAGCGGATTCGAACGCCGCAATGCCCTCCTTGCGGTTGCCGAGCCGCTCCGCGTGAATCTGGCCCACGCGATAGCGAGCCGCGACGCGACCCGCTGCATCTTTCGACATCTCGCCCTCGGTTTCGAGCACGCGGATGAGCTCGCGCCACCGACGGCGGTCGTAGTGCAGGCGTTTGAGGGACTCGAGTGCTCCCGGCGTACGATGGTCGATATCGAGTGCGTCTTCGTACAGCTGTGCCGCCGCGTCCGCGTCGTCGCGATGGACTTCGATCTGTCGAGCCCTGCGCACGACCAAGGCAGCGCGGTGCTTCGCGTCCCCGCCGACGGCGTTCGCGTGCCGGGCGTAGGCTTCGGCCAAGTGTTCCCAGTCCCGGAGCGTCCAATCGGCCTGCTCGGCGGCCTTGATCAGCACTGGGTCGCTGGGCACCAGATTGGAGGCGGCTTCGTACAGCTCGCGAGCTTCCTTCGCGCGACCGAGGTGGTGCTCGAGCACCCGTGCCTTGGCGAACATCAGTGACGCACGGGTCCCGCGATCTGCCGTGACGCGAAGCTCTCGATCGAAGAGCTCGAGCGCATTGCCGTTTTCGTCGCGCGCCAGCATGACGCGACGGGCCCCCGTGATGACAGGCAAGCGCTCCGGCGTGGCTTCGAGGGCCCGTGCGTAATGCTTGGAGGCACGGTCGAGATCTCCGAGCACCGTTTCGGCCAGACGAGCGATCTCGTAGTGGAGTCGACCGACACGTTCGGAGTCCGTCTCTCCGTCGAGCTTGCGCTCGTAGTCTTGAATCGCGAGGCGGGCCTCGTCGGCGTAGTCTTCGAGAACGCTGGCCGAACCCGTGGCCGGCATCGTCCCGCCGGATCCCGGTCGGTGCATTGCGAGCGTTCGGCTCTCTTCTCCGACGTCGGCCGCTCCGAGACCAGGTGGGATTCGGTGCAGCTTGGTTCGGTCTTCATCGCCGGGACCGATCAGCATCTCGCCAGCGACGGGGGCGACCACGTTGCCGCGCGCCTCGGCACCGAGGCGACGTGGCTTGGGCGTGGCCTTGAGCGGCTGTGCCTTTTGTTCGGGCTTGGGCGATTCGTTGCGCCCCTTTGCGATCCGCTGCTTCAGCTCGGGCAACGGCCGAGTTCTCGGCTTGGAGGTGGAACCTCCCGCCTTCGGCGTCTCTCCGCTGCTGCGCTTGGCTTTCGCACCCGCTTTGGTGGTCTCACCCGTCGACCGCTTTCGCGGCGGCGGCGGCAGCTTTCCGCTCGCGGCGGGCGTGTTTCCGGTGCGCCGCTTCGGCGGCGGCGGCGGAAGACGAGGCGAAGGAGGCTTGGGCGGCGCGTCGTCGTTTGCGGCCAAAAGAGATCTCTCCGGTCGCCCGCGTTCCGCAGGCCTTCAGATGATACGGCTCGGCTCGGCGGCGGCGCTACCGGGCGCACCGGAGTGGCAAAAAAACGAAAGCGGACCCGCCATCAGCCGGCGAGCCCGGCCACCGGCCCCACGAGAACGGCGGTTCAGCCCATCGCGAGCCATGCCTGAATCGCAATCAGCCCCAAGAAGGCCGACGCGAACATCAACGGCATGCGTGATTCGAGAGTCTGAGCGCGTCGCATCGCGGCCACCGGCACGCGGGGGAGTGGACCGGTGGTCACTCGCTTCGCGCGTGCAATGCCTGCGTTTGAACGTCTCATTCCCCTACCGACAAATTCAGCGTGACGGATGTCGGAGCCCGACGCAAAAAAAGTTCGCAGATCGGGACGCCTTCTTGCGTCGGGGCACGACGCCCCCGACATCCCTGTCCGAGGCGTTTCCGAGGCATCCCGCCCCACCGCGACGTCGATGTCGTCCTCGCATTGAAGTCGACGTGACACCGAACGCACGTCGATCGTCTGCGGTTCAGTTCGAGGCGCCCGCACTGCCGTTCCGAACGCGGCCGGGTTCGGGCCAGCCGAGGGTTCGAGAGGCGGCCTCGACGTTCCTCGCGACGGAAACATGCGGGAATCGGCGCCGCAGGCGACCGGGAACGTCCGGACTCGGGCGCCTCGAGTCGGGCACGACGAAGCTGGTAGCGCGACGCGTCACGCCTCATGAGTGCCCGCCTCGCGCGAGACGATCATCGCGCTTCGTTCTTTTTACCGACGAAGCTGAACGAGCCCGGTCGGGACGTCGCCACCGCGCTCTGTCCACTCAGCCCAGGTTTCATCCGCTCGCTTATCGAGTACATACAACAGATCGAGCAAGTCGCAGGGCCGATAGTGAGCCGCGCCGCCTTCGAACCGGGGCCGAAAACGGGCGGGCAGCCCGAGACCGATGTGCACGCTCAGGTCGTCCGACCATTTGGCGATCTCGAGGAGCTGATCGGGTGCCAAGATCGGAACCTCGGAACAGACCCGGTCGAACGGGAGCGGCGCTGCCGCGCGATCGAACGCCTCCGCCAGCGAAGCAGCACGGGCCTCGATCTCCCGCAGGTCGGCGTGCTGCAGCGCGCCGATCATGGCAACGGCCGTCGCTCCGAGAGAGATCGCCTCCGCACCGGTCTCGCGATCGAGTCCACCGATGGCGACCAGAGGTCGAGTCGCGAGGCGGCAGCCTTCGAGAAGTCCGGGGAAGCCAACGACGGGGTCGGGGTTGGCTTTGGACACCGTCGGCGCGATCGGTCCGAGCGCGACGTAATCCGGGCGCTGTCGACAGCCGGCCACCAGCTGGGCACTGTCGTGGGTCGACAGACCCAGACGCAGCGTCGGCTTGCCAGCCTCGGCTGCGCGCCTTCGCAGAGCCAGAAGCTCGTCCGCCCCTGGATCGCCCTGCCCGACGTGAAGCCCGTTCGCTGCCGAAGCCAGCGCTGCATCGAGGTCGTCGTTGACGTAAAGCTGCGCGCCTGCGCCCGCACAAATGGGCGCCATCGCCTCGAGCATCGCGATGCGCTCGGCCGTCGAAGCATGCTTGGCCCGCAGCTGGACGACTGACGCTCCCGGACCGCCTCGCCCCTTGCCGGCCAAGACGGCACGCGTCAACTCGGCGACGCCGTGGCCGTGGGGCTCGGGAACGTTGACGATCGCGTAGAGGCCCTGCATGCGGCGGTTGTACCCGAGCGTGGACTCAGCGGCACTCGATCGAAACCGCGGGACGCTCGGCGCCGATGACGTATTCGAGTCGCGCGTCGTAGTTCACGTCGCCGCCATCGACCGCGACTTCGAACCACCCATAAAATTGGCCGCTGACGGCGTAGTTCGGCTCGTTGGGGTACGGCAGCTGGTCGCCTCCGACGCCCTGATAGAAGATGCGTGCGTCCTTGAACGCGACGGTCTGGCCCCGGGATGGCGAGCCCCCCTCGAGGGACGACACGGTCCAGCGGCTCAACGTCCCCACCAAGAGCTGCCACAGGGTCGATGGCTCGTCGGGTGCGGCCTCCAGTGAAATCCAGGCCGCGTCCTCGCCGAGCGCGCTCACCGAGATCTGCGTTTCGTCCTCGATCAGCTTCGTTGGCGCAAAGGCGGCGTCGTCGAATACGCCCGAGAGGTCCAAGAACTCGGCGCGCATGATCGCGTACGGGTTGGGGAGCGGTTCGGGCAGGCCGAGGAGCACCGCGTAGGCCGTGGGCTCGGAGAAGGTGATTTCCCCGGCCCGAGGCAGCAGCGGTGGCATCCCGTCTTCGGTGACGACGAACGCGTGGTCGACGAAGTATGTGGCCGGCTGGCGGAGATCAGCCTGCAGCGGCTCGCTCGGGATCCCGAAGTCGGTGGGCTCCGTCGTGCGCCAGCGGGCTTCGATCGTCAGGCCGCCATCCGTCAGCGCGTAGTTCCCCGCGTCGAAGGTCCATTCGGGCGGAGCCTGGGGAGGCTCCGGATCTCCGTCGGTATCGCCGCCGTCCGTGCCGGACCCTGAGTCCGTCGTGCCAGTGTCTGTATCGAGCCCTGGGTCCGCCGTCCCTGGGTCCGTTTCACCCGGATCCGTGTCGGACCCTGGGTCCGTCGTCCCTGGGTCCGTTGCCCCCGCGTCCGTATCGGACCCTGGGTCCGTCGTCCCTGGGTCCGTTGCCCCCGTGTCCGTGTCGGACCCTGGGTCCGCATCGCCGTCCCTCGGCGGGGTGATGAGGGCTTGGCGTGTTCGTGCCATCGCCTCCCACGCCAGCCGCTCGCGCCAGTTTCCCGCGCTCCGAATCCCCTGCACCGCGGCATGAACCGTCTCGAGCACCTCCGTGGCTCGGTCGAGCGTCGCTGCGCCGTACTGTTCGCATCCGAACTGAGACGGATCGGGCAGCGGCTCCGGTTCAGGTTCGGGCTCCACCTCTTCGTCGCAGCCTTCGCCGGTCAGCTCATCGCAAGGATCGCCGTACCCACATCCGACCGGCTCGGATTCGTCCGGTTCGCCGAAGGGGTCGCAACACCCACCTCGCCCACACCCTGCTCCAAGGAAGCACAGCAGGAGCCATTCCTTGGCATGCACCCGTTTCGACCAATCCATACATTCATCGTGTGGCCGGATCGGTCCTAGAACCATGAGTCCCGCGACCCAGGGTCGCATTTTGGATCCAAGCGGGCAGACCGCGGGTCACTCGCGCCGTGAGCGTTGCGACGGGGGAAACAGACCCTGGGTCGGGACGGTCCGCCGCAGGTGGGGTACGACGGCTCCGCGCGACGGGGACACCCGCCAGCGAAGGCCATGTCCGCCCGCGATCTGACCCACGGTTCCGTACCCGCCCATCTGCTCCGGCTCAGCGCACCGATGGTGCTCGGCGTGCTCGCAGTCCTGTCGATCAACCTGGCCGACGCCTACTTCGTCGGCCAGCTCGGCACCGATGAGCTTGCGGCACTGAGTTTCACGTTCCCTGTCGTCTTGACCATTACGAGTCTGAGCATCGGCCTCTCGGCGGGCTCGAGCTCGATCGTCAGCCGGGCGATCGGGCGCGGCGATGACGAGGGGGCCAAGCGGCTGGCGACCGACAGCCTCGCGCTGGCGTTGCTCGTCGTCGCGATCGCATGCGCCCTCGGGTTCCTCACCGTTCGGCCACTGTTCGGTGCCCTCGGGGCCGACGGTCGCGTGCTCGACGTGGTCGTCGAGTACATGCACATCTGGTTTCTCGGCATGCCGTTCCTGGTCGTGCCGATGGTCGGCGGTGGCCTGATTCGCGCCAACGGGGACAGCGTCGCACCGAGCTTGATCATGGTGTTCGCAGCGATCACGAACGTGATCCTCGACCCGATCTTCATTCACGGGGGTGGCCCAATACCCGAGCTCGGGGTTGCAGGCGCCGCGTGGGCAAGTCTCGCATCGCGAGCCCTCACGCTCGTGGCCACGGCCGCACTGCTCGTCGTCCGAGAGAAGCTGCTGGCGTTCACGATCCCGTCATGGAGCACGCTTCGGGCTTCGTGGGGCCAGCTGCTCGCCGTCGGCGTCCCGGCGGCGGTCAGCAACATGATCAACCCCGCCGCCATCACGCTCGTGACGGCAATCCTCGCCACGTTCGGCAAGGACACCGTCGCGGCGTTCGGTGTCGCGACGCGGATCGAATCGTTCGCCGCGATCCCGATGCTGGCCCTATCCTCGGCCATTGGACCGATCGCAGGACAAAACTGGGGCTGCGGCGCGCCCGACCGCACCCGGCTTGCCATGCGGACCTCCTTTTCGTTCTGCCTGGGCTATTCGGCACTCGGCTTCGGCGTCCTCGCGTTCGCAGCCGAACCGGTGATGGGTCTGTTCACGGACGATCCGGTCGTCTTCGAAACCGGCGCGCTGTACCTGCGCATCGTGACGGGCACGCTCGCAGGCTACGGCATCCTCATCGTCGCCTCGGCAACGTACAACGCGATCGACCATGCCGTTCGCGGTCTCGGGCTCACGCTGCTGCGGAGCGGCGTCCTCTATGTCCCCCTCGCGAGCGTCAGCCTGTTGTTCGACGACGTCCGGGTCGCATTCGTCGGCATCGCCATCGCAAACGTCGTCACGGGCCTGTCCGTCTGGGTCCTCGCGGTCCGCCTCCTTCCGAAGCCCCCTTCGTAGGGCCGACGTCGCTCGACACCGGCCGAGTCCGAGCGTTCGGTTGTTGCTCAGCCCCCCAGAGCCGCCAACGCCTGTTTGACCTGGGCGTCGGCCGCGGACTGCTCGTCCCGAACCGAAAGGCCGAGTTCAGCAGCACGCCGCAGCAGCACCGTGGCCTCGAGCAGACGATGCAGCGCTGCCGCCCGGGACTCTTCGAGGTCACGCAAGCGCTGTAGACCCGCAAGCAGTTCGTTGCGTTCGGCCGAGGTCGCCCCCCGCGCCCGGGCCGAGGCGAGCGAGCGGACCAGCACCCCTTCGTCCAGCGTGGGCAACGCAGCGTCGATGCCCGCAATGCGAGCCACTTCGGCCTCGAGAAGATCGACCAGCGCAGCGACAGGCTCCGTGACGAGGTCGACCTCCTTGCGTTCCACGGCCGGAAGGGTGGCGCGGTGGTCGATGAGCTGCTGCAGCGTGAGCGCGACGTGACCGAGCCGCTCGCGAACGTCGGGTGCTGCGGTTGCGCTGAGGTCCGCCAGCCGAGCCACCAGAGGGTTGGAGGCCGGCAGCGCCGCGGGCCCAGCACGCAGCTTCAGCAGCGGTGCCTTTCGAGCATCGACCTTCTTCTTTTTCTTCTTGTGCACGGCGAAGCCGACGCCGAACGCGATGACCAGCATGCCGAAGATGGGCACGATCGCCGCCGCACCTCCGGCCGCGAGCATGACGATGCCCAGCGACGCAAGGACGACCGATGCGACGATGAGACCCGGCATCCACGACGGCCGCTCCTTGCGTACGACCGCTTTGACCCCCGGCACCGCCAACTCGGTGGCAAGACGGTTGGCCGTCTCCGCGCTCAGTCCAGCGAACATCGCCTTCGGCAGCGGGATGCTGCGCTCGCGCTCTTCTTTGGAGTACATGCGCATGTCACCGCTGATGAAGTTCAACGGCCGCACGGGCCCGGCAGAGAACAGCTCCAGCTTCTCCCGCAGCCGGGCATGTGTCTCGACCGTCTCCTCCACCTTGCGCAGCATTACGCGGTAGCTCCTGGCACCCAACCCGGCATCACTGGTGAAGGCGACGGCTTCTTTTCCGCAAGACAAGCAGATCCGCTGCCCCTGTAGAAGAGACGCCCCGCAGTTCTGGCACGCGACGCGGGCCACCCCAGCGAAATCCTCGGCCTCTCCGCGGAGCACGGCCGCAACGGCGGACGCAGACTCCGGGCGTCGCTCCGGATCGTGATCGACGCATCGCTCCAGGCACGCAGCGAGGGCGGCGGGAAGCTCGGCGCGAAGACTTCGCAACGCGGGCCTGCGGTCGGGGTCGGCGAGCAAGGCGATGTCGTCGCCGAAAGGCTTGGTCTGCGTGAGCGCGAACCACAGCAGGACGCCGAACCCGTACAGATCGGAGCGCTGGTCGAGCACCGTCTTGCGCAGCTGCTCGGGCGACGCGAAGGGGGAGCCCTCGAGCACGAGACTGGCAGCCGTCCGCGTGGACAACAGGTCGACGCGCGCAAGACCGACATCGGTGAGCACCGGTCCCGCCTCCGTCAGCACGATCACCTGCGGATGCAGGTCTCGCACGACCACGCCGCGCCGGTGCAGCCGCCCCAAGGCATCGGCTAGCTGAGCTCCCCAACGCGAGACCTCGGCAACCGGAGCCGGTGCGCGGCGCTCGATCCACACTTCGAGCGTCTCGCCCTCCGGTTCAACCCGGAGCCGCCACGGCTGCGCAGCGTCGTCGCCCGACGTATCGAGCAGTGCCGCCAGCCCCGGACCTTGAACCCCTCGCAGTCGCCGGAGGTCTCCGACGTATCGCTGCCGCACCGCTTCATCGCGTGCGAGTTCGGGAAGGAGCTGGGCGAAGCAACCGCGGCGGCCGTCGCTCAAGCGAACCTGCCACCGCTGTTCGGATCCAACACGCTCGGGCGCGCCCAGAACTTCGGCCACATGAGAGCTCTGCGTCGGTTCAGACATCGGCTTGGACCTCCTCGAGTGCCTCTACCTTGGCCCGTAGTCGGTCCAGGACGGCCTGCGACTCACCCGCGGCACCGTCCGCGGCGGCCAAGCGCGTCCGCAGAGACTCGAGCGTGCCGACGAGGTCGTGCAGGCGCGCGGTCCAGGTGTCTCGTTCGTGCATCAGTGCGTGTTGCGCGTCGGTGGGCCGCTGCAGGTCGGCGTGGGCAAGGGCGTGGTCGATCGTGTCGAGTCGACCCGTGGCCACGACGGCATGGTCGATCGCTTCGGCGACCTCTGCGTCGAGGCTTGCATCTGAACCGACCGCCGATCGCAGCGCGAGCGCTCGAGACACCACGCCACGAAGTGATTCGCGGTGCCGCTTGGATTGCATGCCGGCACCGACGATCGCAACGGACTTCATGCGTTCGCCCAGCGCCGGCGGCAGCGAAGATCGTGCACCTGCCAGCTTCGACTTGGGGCGGGTCGACTGCAGGGCGACGGCCGTGGGCACGATGACGGCAGCCCCGAGCGCCAGACCCAGGGGCCAGATCCCGTTGAGCAGGTTGCCCAGCACGCTGGCCATCGAGACGCCGACGATCGCAAGCGTTCGCACGCCCAGGACCTGCGCCTTCTTGCGGGCCTCCGGCAAAGCCAATGCACCTCCGCGAACGGCCTTCGCCTGCAACCCCAACGAGCCCAAGGACGTCACGAGCTGGCTGGCGCCTTCGGCGTCGACATTGCCCAACAGCGCAAAAGGAAGCCGCGGGATTTTCTTCTCCAGCGATGCAGGATCGATGCCCAGGGTGGGGTTCGAACGCAGCCAGTCGACGAGCCTGCCGCGAACCTGGCTGTCCATCTTGGCTGCAACCTCACCAGGCCCGGTCACGAACACCGTATGGTCCCCAGCCGCGAGCCGCGGCACGGTCGCCTGACACGACAAGCAGATGCTCAGGCCTTCGACCAGGGGTGCGTTGCACGATGCGCAGCGGCCGACCGTTGCAACCGCACTCTCAGGAAGCGCAAGCGCCCCCGGAGCGTCGGCCTGCTCGAGCGCCTCGGCAACGGCGGACGCGCTCTGAATGCGGTCGGCCGGGGTCTTTTCCAAGAGTCGCTCGATGGTCGCCCGGAGGCCATTGGGCAAACCGGAATGCTCGAGCGAGGGGATCGGCGCAGTGCGGTGCTGCTCGAGCACGGCAAACGAAGTCGCACCGTCGTAGGGTGGCCGCCCCGTCGCCATCTCGAAGAGGATGCAACCCAGCGCGTAGAGGTCGGAGCGGGCGTCGACATCGAGCGGCTCGATGCTCTCCGGCGCCATGTAGTCCGGCGTCCCGAGTACGGTCATCGCGTCGCGATCGACCCCTGCCAGCGAAGACGCGCGTGCCATCCCGAAGTCGGCGATTTTCGGCGTGCCGTCGGGAGCGACGAGGATGTTGGCAGGCTTGAGATCCCGATGCACGACGCCCTCCTCGTGCGCCGCCGCGAGCCCGTGTGCGATGCCACGTCCAATCGTGACGATGGCCGCCGAAGACAGCGGAGCTTCACGCGCGATGTGGGTCTCGAGCGTCGGTCCGTCGACGAGCTCCATCAACAGGACGTCGTGCCCTTCGACCTCACGGCGCCCGTACACGCGAACTACGTTGGGGTGGTCCACGCCCCGCACCAGCTCTGCCTCGCGAGCGAACCGCTCCGCCGCAGCTGCCTCTCCTTGCCGAGACGCGTGCAGGATCTTCCCCGCAAACGCGTTCCCGGCTGCATCGGTCACACGACGGACGGCCGCGACCGCACCTGCGCCGAGCTCCTCACCGAGCCGTAGTCCCTCCACGTGGGGAGGGTAACCTGGAGCATGGCGCGCTATTCCCAGCCAACGCCACCCAAGCGGTGATCGAGCGCCGGGGCCAGGGTCTCGAGATCCAGCGCCGTCTTCTGGGAGAGGATGTCGATCAACGGTCCCCCAAATCCGCCGCGGATGTACTTGCAAATCTCGGGGATTGGCCGAAGGGCACAGATCTTCCCCCAAAAGCCGCCGGGGCCGTACATCCCCACCACAGCCCGGTGGTTCTCCGTCAGCAGCTTCGAGTCGACACCGGCGCCGCGAAGGATGACGGACGCATCGTCCAGCCGAACCGTGAGCGCAGCGTCCCGCGCCGCCTCGTCGAGCGTCGCAGCGAGCACGGCGTTGCCGGTTTCGATTCCCATCAGGGCGTGATGTACGGACTGCTGCACGAAGGCGAGCCAGGCGAGCCCATCACGCAGGATCGGATGCAAGGGTGCACTCGCCAGCATGCAGATCTTGGCGGTGGGGTACTTCCGACAGAACGCGGCGAGCGGGCTGCCTTCGACGATCTTGCCGCACGGAGAACCGACGGAGGCCACGAAGTCGAGCATGGCGTAGCCCTGCTCGATGGACAGACGCTCGGTTCGAATCGCGCGACGGACGACGACCGTAGCAAGGTCGACCGCGCGTGCCTGAGTGTGAAACGCGTCATGGCGATCGAGCAGCTCGGCTCCGATGAGGGACTCGATCAGAATCTGGCGGGACACAAGGTCCACCCACCCGTCGGAGGCGGCCCAGCACCAACGAGGGGGATTCTTCGAAAGGCAGGGGTGGTTGAAGTCGGGTGGCCATACGAGCTTTCCAATCCGCGACGCGATTGCGGACCCGTTGAGCGCCAGAAAGACCTCGAACGCGTCCGACGCCTCGATCGCGTCGACACGGACGAGCTCCTGCACGAGGATGGTTTCCAGCCGCGAGGACGGTGCAGCACAGTTGCAGTCATTGTGTTGGGTCATGTCGAAGGCGCAGTGCCGTTTGGAGACCTTTCGATCCGACGCCGCGTAGTTTTTTTCGGCAATCAACCCGGCTGTAGGGCTGGCTCCGCGCCCAGTTGCTCCTCGCAGTGCGGACGGAGACCATGTCGGTGTGAGCGTGCCTCCGATTCCCCCCGGCCCACGTCTTCGTCCCTACCTCGCGTGTCACGACGCGGCCGCGGCGATCGACTTCTACACGTCGGTGTTCGGCATGACCGAGGTCGCTCGGCTCGCCATGCCTGACGGCAGCATCGTCCACGCAGAAGTCGCACTGGGAAACGACCACCTGTACCTGTCCTCCGAGTTCCCCGACATGGGAATCGTCGGACCCAAGACCGCAGGGCACTCGACGATGGCACTCATGCTGTACGTCGAGGATGTCGACACCATCGTCGCCAAGGTGGTCGAAGCCGGCGGCACCCAACAGGGCGAAACGAAGGATGAGTTCTTCGGTGACCGCAGCGCAAAGGTGACCGACCCGTTCGGCCACCGGTGGTTCATTCACCAGCAGCTCGAAGAAGTCAGCCCCGAGGAGCTTCAGCGGCGCTTCGCGGCAATGATGTCCGGCGGCTGAAGGACGCGAGCTATCGCGCTCGAGTTGCGGTGAGCGAGCGGCGGTACCGGAATTCGGGGACTCCACCACGCGTCGACCCAACCGGCTTGGGGTCCTGGACGAAGCCCTCCGCGCGGTACAAAACCGCCGCCCGGTCGTTTCCTTCTCGCACGTCGAGCCAGAGTTCCGTCTTGCCGACACTCTCGGCCCAGTCAGCCACGGCTTCGATGAGCGCGCGTCCCAGCCCGAGGCGACGGGCCTGGGGCGCGACCCACATCGACAACAACCAGGCGACCGACGGATGAGCCTCATGATGAGCACCGCGAACGAGGCCGACGTCGCTGCCCTCGTGCGTCGCGACGAACGTGGCGAGCTCATCGAGCTGCACCCGCCACCGCGCTTCCTCCCAACCGCGACACTGTTCCAAGGTGGAACAGAATGCCTCTGGCGCGTCCGTGAGGGCAGCAAGCCGAACGGCTCGCAGTCGCTGCCACGCGTTCGACGACAAGCGTTCGATGGACACGGCGGAAGGCTACCGTAGGCGCGACTGCAACCGCGCACCGGGATTCCCCCATCTGTGATACGGACCTTTCATGCGGCGACTTGCACTGGCGGGACTACTCGGCGTTCTCGGCTGCGACGGTGCGATGGCAGGAACGAATGGGCCGCGCATCGAGGCCTGCACCTTGCTCGACGCCGAGCGGGTCGCCACCGTGCTCGAGGTCCAAGGCGCAGTCGAAGCCAAGACCGACGCGCTCGAAGTGTTCGGCAACGTGGAGTCGCAGTGCGCGTGGCAGGTCGAGGGTCGGAACCGGGTCACCCTGACCCTCATTCCCGATGTCGGAGCCCGCGCCTTCCGTCGGCTCAAAGTTCGCGCAGACTCGATGTCACGCGCGGGGCCACGACTCGCGGAGCATGCCGCCGTGGTGAACACCGACGACGTTCGAGGCAACTACGCGGTCGCGCAATCCGACGGGTCCATCGTCTGGAACGTCAACGATCGACTCGTCACGCTCAACGTACTGAACGCCGATGGTTCGGCGGCGAAGGCCGAAACCCGGCGCACGCTGGCTGAGACCATCGCCGCCAAGCTATAGGCCGAGCGCGTCGCGGGTCTGCGAGATTCGAGCGCGCTCGTCGTCGCTCTGCGGGGTCATGGCGTCGAGCGTTCGTGCCGCGTCGGGCACGTGGCCGGACCGGGCGTGAATCCGGACGCGCATCAGCTGCAGCTCGAGGGCCTGCTCCGGGGTGGCGTGGGCCTGCATCGTCTCGAGATGCGCCCATGCTGCGGAAGCATCGTCGCGGCGAAGGTGCGCTTCGATCTGAAGCTCGGCGTCGGCCATGAGCGCAACACTAGACGGCCGCGGCTGTCGCAGATCGCAGGTCCACGAGAAATCGGCCGCGGCTCCGGCTTCCTCGACCCGCTCGAGCGCGAGCAGGGTTGAAGCCCGAACCCGCGAGGTCGAGCACGAGCGTGGGTCGCCGGCATCGAACGTCTCGGACCAAACGTGGAGGGCAGCGTCGAGTTCCACCAACGCTTCGCTCGGCCGACCGGCGCGCGCGAGCTGGTTGCCCAGGTTGTGACGACACATCGCGGTCTGCGGATGCTCCCCGCCTCGTCGCGTCGCGAAGACTTCACACGCTCGCTCGAGCGAGACGATCGCTTCGTCGAGCCTGTCGACCTCGTCGAGGGCGTTCGCGAGATTGATCAGCATCTCGGCGGCCCCGAGCGAGTCAGCACCGTCGGTCTCCTCGTGAAGCTTGAGCGCGCGCGTGTGGATCTCGATGGCCCGTTCGGGCTCTCCACGCATCGTGTACAGCGCTCCCAGGGTGTTCAGCGCGCCCAAGGTGCCGTCGTGCGCTTCACCGAGTCGACGACGGCGCACCGAAACCACGCGACGAATCAGTCGGGTCGCCTCTTCGAAGTTGCCGTGTTCGACTTCGATGGCCGCGAGCAGCTGTCGCGCGTTCGCGAGGTCCAACGAGCGCTCTCCCCCCGCACGAAGGTGCAGCTCCATCGCCTCGTCCAGCAGCGTTCGCGCATCGTCGAGCGCACGCGTTCCGTAGTGAATCGCCGCGATCTCGACCAGCAGACGGACGGCTTCGGGGTGCTCGGGACCCAGGCGTTGGCTCGCGTGCCGAAGGCGCTCTTGCTGCACGGAGAGCGCCTCACCAAAGCGGCCCGCGCGGCGGAGCATCGAGCCGCGCGAACGGAGCAGACGGTCGCGCTGGTCCTCGTCGGGTTGCATGGTCGAGAGCGCACGCTCGACCGTCTCGAGACCGCGCGTGGTCTGCCCATGTGCATCGTCGAGGATCGCGGAAGCCAGGGCGAGCTCGACCCGTTCACGCCGCGGCGTGCCCACGACCGCCACCGCAGCCTCGGCATGCCGGAGCCACGCCCGGCCATGGGTCGGCTCGTCGAGGTCGCGGCCGATGAGCGTGGCCAGGCGCACGGCAACGTCGGCCTCGAGACCGCGGTCCTGTGCTGCGTAGGCCGCGTAGTAGGCCTCTTCGAGCCAGGTCCGCGCGCGGTGCAGGTCGTGATCAACCCGCGCGGCTCGGCCCCGAGCGCGCGCCAGCTCGGCGTGCAGCGGCCCATGACTGACGTGGTCGACAACAGACGCCGCGGTGCGCAAGAGTTCATCCGCGTCCTGTGGGCGCCCGAGCTCGATCAGCGTGGTCGCTTCGTCGACGGCAGACATCGCCCGGGCAACGTCGGCTCGGTCGGACTCGCGTGGAGGCAGCGGCGCAAGCTCGTCGAGAGCAGCGACGTTCCGACACCGCGCCACGTCGGGCAACGCGGCCGCAGCACGACCGGCGCGTTCGACCGTCATGGGCTCGGGCTGCACCAGCTCCGCAACCAGAGATGCGAGGTGCGAGCGACCACGCTCCAAGCACACCCGACTGCGGTCGAGCATGCGTTCGGTACCGACGGCGTTTCGCGTCGCCTCGCAGACCGCTGCCCACTCGCCGCTCCATGACGAGGCGTACGCGTCCAGCGAGCCGATGACATCGTCGGCGGATCGCCTCGCGAACGGCAGACGAGTCTTGGCGAACGCCTCGCGCACCGCCTCCGCGCGCTGCGAGGTCCAGGTCTCCGTGGAAGGCGCGTTGGACGGATCGCACGGCCCGGCAGAGCGAGTGGCCGCCAGGACCACGCCCCCCATCACCAACCCAACGCCGCCCAGCCACAGCCAGTGCTTGGGCTCGGGCGGCGCGAGATCGGGCGTCTGCAGCGCCTCCACCAACGCGCGCATCGAGGGAAACCGGTCATCGGGCGCCTTGGACAACCCGCGCTCGATCGCGGCTCGCACGTGGGGTGCGCTGACCCGGTTGAAGGGTCGAGGCGGGTCCTTGCAAACCGACGCGATGATCGTGGGCGCAGAGGCTCCGGTGAACGGTCGCTTGCCCTCGAGTGCTTCGTACAGCGCGACGCAGAAGGAGAACTGGTCCGAGCGAGCGTCGGAGGTCTTCGACGAAAACTGCTCGGGCGCCATGTACTCCAGCGTGCCCGCCGAAGTGATGCCGCAGATCGACGCATGCACGGTGATGCCGAAGTCCAGCACGCGAACGCGTCCGTCCTTGCCGCGCAAGACGTTCTCGGGCTTGAAGTCCCGATGCACGAGGCCCCCTTCGTGCACCGCGGCCAAACCGCATCCTGCGTCGACGTAGGCCGCAACGATGGCTTCCGTCGAAAGCCCCGACAGCGAGCGACGCAGGGTGCTGCCCGATACGTACTCCATTGCAATGAAGACGCGACCATCGGCCTCTCCGACGTCATAGACCGCGACCACGTTCGGGTGAGAGACACGGGCCATCGCCTGGGCTTCCCGCAGCAGCGGATGCGCGGCCTCGCGGTCCTTCGGAGGACGGTTGAGCCACTTCACCGCAACACGTCGTTCGAGGTGCGGGTCCCAGGCCGAGTACACCTCGCCCATGCCACCGGCCCCGAGGAAGCGAAGTACGCGATAGCGACCGACCTTCAGGGGAACGTTGGGACGCGAGGGCGTGGCGCCGTCCGGGATGGGCTGTGGAACGCCCGGAAGCGCCGGCGCGGACTCGGTGGCCGTGCGCGACGGCGGCACGCTGGAGTCGAACGCGGACGAACTCCCAAAAGGGAGCAAGGCGTCGAGGCGGAGAGAGTGCGGCGTCGAGCTCATGGAGCAAACGCGGGGCAAAGGAACCATATGGGGACGGCCTGGGCAAGCTGTTCGGCCTTCTCGGGATGCTGCGGGCCGGGAACGCCGTTGCATCGCCATCGAAACACCGCCGAGCGTTGCGCCGTGGCCGGCGGCGGCCATGCAACCTACGCTGTACCTGCATGTTCGCCGGCTGCCGCTGTCCTCGATGCGCCGACGCCGTCCTCGAGCCGAGCACACTCGGCGAGCACACCGTCCTCACCTGCCCCAGTTGTGCCGGGGCATTCGTGGGGTCCGGCTTCGGTCTACGCCTGCTTGCAGCCCTGCGCCCGGAGGTCGGCGCCCGCAGGCGAGGGGAAGGCCCTCGCTGCCCGGTATGCCGACAGGCCCTGCGAAGCGTCATGGCGGGTCCGGTCCAGGCCGAGACCTGCAAGGCGCACGGTGTCTGGTTCGACGCCGGCGACCTGCCCCGGCTGCTGACGGCGGTGGCCGAAGCCCTCGGCAAGCCGGTACCCGAGACGCTCACCGCGGTGAACCCTCAACCGACGTCGGTCCCACGAGCTCCGGCGACCGCCGGCATGTGGACGCCGCCCCCGCCGAGTCGGCTCCCCCGGATCGACACCCGGCGCCAGGCCGACCCGGTTCCGCAGCGAACCGTCGCTCACGACGTCGTCGATGCCGTGATGATCCCCATCAGCGACGTTGCCAGCGTCGTGACGTGGCCCGTGCGAAAAACGCTCTGGGCGCTCGGCGAAGCCGCCGACCTGATCGGCTGACCCAGGTCATTTGACGGGTTCGACGCGCCGCGGTGTTGGGGTGGCCGTTCCCACGGACATACCTGACAACCTGCTGTCAGAAGACGTGCTGTGCGGTCGAGCGCCGACGAGCGACGCACCGTAGACTGCCCGGGCCATGCCGCCCCGCCAGCGCCTCGCGGCCCCCGCCGCCGTAGACCCCAACGTCGACGATTGGGACGCCAACCTCGTCGAGCTGCCCGAACCGCTCGACCGCCCGTTCGAGTTGGTCTCGGAGTTCAAGCCTGCGGGCGGTCAACCCGCCGCCATCGACGCGCTCGTGCAGGGCATCGAGGGAGGCGAGGCGTACCAGCAGCTGCTGGGCATCACGGGAAGCGGCAAGACGTTCACCATCGCGAACGTGGTCGAGAAGATTCAGCGACCGACGCTGGTGCTCGCGCACAACAAGACCCTCGCCGCTCAGCTGTACTCCGAGTTCTGCTCGCTGTTTCCCAACAACGCGGTCGAGTACTTCGTCAGCTACTACGACTACTACCAGCCCGAGGCGTACGTCGCGTCGACGGACACGTATATCGAGAAGGACTCGACGATCAACGAGCAGATCGATCGCATGCGCCACGCCGCGACGTACTCGCTGCTGAGTCGTCGCGACGTGCTGATCGTCGCCTCGGTGTCGTGCATCTACGGCATCGGTGCCGCCGAGGCGTACCTGGGCATGGTCGCGCAGATCACCGTGGGTGACGAGCTCGACCGTGACCAGCTGCTGCGGCGCCTCGTGCAGATGCAGTACGAGCGGAACGACATCGACTTTCACCGCGGGACGTTCCGCGTGCGGGGTGACGTGGTCGAGGTGTTCCCCGCGTACGAAGACGACACGGCCATTCGCATCGAGTTCTTCGGCGATGACGTCGAGGCCATTCGAGAGATCGACCCGCTACGCGGCCATCCGAAGCAGTCGCTACCTCGGGTCACCCTGTTCCCCGCAAGCCACTACGTCACGCCCGGAGCCCGTCTACGCCGCGCGGTCAAAGGCATTCAAGAGGAGCTCCAGGTGCGGCTGACCGAGCTTCGCGGCGGCGAGAAACTGCTCGAAGCCCAGCGTCTCGAGCAGCGCACGATGTTCGACATCGAAATGATGCAGGAGATGGGCCGATGCTCCGGCATCGAGAACTACTCGCGCCATCTCACGGGTCGCAAACAGGGCGAGGCACCGCCAACCCTCATCGACTACTTCCCCGACGACTTTCTCATGGTCGTGGACGAGTCGCACCAGACCATCTCGCAGATCGGCGCCATGTTCCGCGGCGACCGCAGCCGCAAGGAGACGCTCGTCGACCACGGCTTCCGTCTGCCCAGCGCCATGGACAACCGCCCGCTCAAGTTCGGCGAGTGGGAAGACCGCATCGGCCAAGCCGTGTTCATGAGCGCAACGCCGGGTGACTACGAGCTCGAGAAGACCGGTGGCGCAGTCGTGGAACAGATCATCCGCCCAACCGGTCTGCTCGACCCACCGATCGAGGTGCGACCCATCCAAGGGCAGATCGACGACCTGCTCGACGAGATCAAGATCCGGATCGATCGCGAAGAGCGAATCCTCGTGACGACGCTGACCAAGCGCATGGCCGAGGACCTCACGGAGTACTACGCGGACCTCGGCATCCGCGTTCGGTACCTGCACTCCGACATCGATACCCTCGAGCGCATCGAGCTGATCCGAGCGCTGCGCCAAGGCGAGTATGACGTCCTCGTCGGCATCAACCTGCTGCGCGAGGGCCTCGACATTCCCGAGGTCAGCCTCGTCGCGATTCTCGACGCCGACAAAGAAGGCTTCTTGCGATCGGCACGCAGCCTGATTCAGACCATCGGCCGCGCTGCGCGAAATGCCGACGGCCGCGTAATCATGTACGCGGATCGCATCACCGACAGCATGCAGCAGGCGATGGACGAGACCGATCGGCGTCGCGCCGTGCAGGAGGAATACAACGCCGAGCACGGCATCACGCCTACGACGGTGAAGCGGTCCATCTCGAGGGTTTCGAACGAAAAATCGGACGAACCCGCGAACGTCCCGGCCGCCAAGGGTCGCGGACGCGGGAAGGGTCGCGGCAAGAAGAAGGACGCGGATGCGATGCCTGTGGGCGTCGGTGAGATCCGCGACGAGGATCTGCTGCCCAGCGAAATCGCGGAGCGGGTCAAAGAGCTCAAGGAGCAAATGGCGGCGCTGGCGAAGGACCTCCGCTACGAAGAAGCCGCGCGCATCCGCGATCGGATTCACGTGCTCGAGGCGCGGACGCTGGAGTTTGATGCCTGAGCCCGTCGCGGCATACTGAGCGTGATGGAGCGCTGGGGGTTGGGGGTGCTGGTCGCGGGCATGGTGACCGGCTGCGTGCGCGAGAACGCGGCGTTCGGTGACACCGAGAGGTCGGGCGAGACCGGGTCCCCGCCCGCATCCGTGAGCAGCGCCGCGCCCAGCACGTCCAGCGCGGTCGCCACAGGCACGGGCGCCTCGGGGGACGCAAAGACGAGTGCCGAGGACGGCACGACGGCGGCCCCCCCTTCGGCGACCGGCGTTGATGGTGTTGATGAAACCGGCAACGAGCCTCCGCCCTCATGCGAGGACGAACAGTGGTTCATCGACTTTCCGGCGTTTCTCGATGCGTGCGGCCAGCCGCGGGGCACCCCCGTGAATCCCGCGGCATGCGTGCGCATCGGGCCAAGCGATGACGGCGACGTCATCGTGACCCTCGCCGAAGGCTGCGACGACCCGGGCGTGGAATGCACGTCGGCCAACGACGCGCCTTCCGTCCGACTGTTCATTCCTCAGCTGCCGCTCCCCGCGCTGTTCGAGGATGACGCGACTTCGGTTTGCGGCGAAATGTGGCTCTACGGGTACGCCTCCGGCGGTGACGCCTGCTACTGGGACGCGATGATGTTCTGGGGAGACGAGGGCGAACTGTGGTTCGGGCTGAGCAACATTCCCGGGGAAGCGCTTCCGCCGGTCCCCTCCCCCGCCGGGCCGGTGCTCAACGAGACCGAGCCCGTGGCCCCATCGCCCTGCGGTGAGGACAACGGCTGCCTCGACCCCGGCTCACTGGGCGTCCGGTTCGGGATCGGCCAAGACCTCGCGCTCCCAGACGGCGTGCCGGTCGAAACGTTCGTCCCGCTGGCCGTCAATGGAGGTCAGGTCGATACGCAGGCCGTGTCGGTCTACAACTACGGGCTCGACCGAGGTCTGGACTGCAAGGTGCGCGGAAGATGGGCGGTCACCGGTGAGGCCACATTGTTTTTGTTCCAGTGATCTAGCGCGTGCCGACACACCGGCCCGCGGGCCCTCCGCCGGTTGAGGTATGGCATCCTGCGCGGCTCATGGCGGAGCAGCCGAAATTTGGCGAACCCCCCGCGGACGAAACGGACGAAGGGTTCAGCCGGCGTCACCACGAACGCACATACATGTTCGAACTCGGGCAGCGCGTGCGTTCGCTCCGAGAAGAACGTGGCCTGACCCAAAACGCGCTCGCAAAGTCGGCTGGCATCGCGACGGACATGGTCTCTCGGCTCGAAAACGGTCACTACAGCAGTCCGGGGCTCCGTACGCTGCTTCGGATCGCGGACGGGATGGGCATCTCCGTCGGCGCGATGCTGCCCGAAGCGCATGAGGTCAGCCAAGCCACGCCGGAGGGTATCGCCCGCGCGAAACTCAGCACGGTGGTGCACCGAGCTCGTCTCGAAGACCTCGAGCTGCTCGCCGACATTGCGAACTCGGTCGTCAATCGGCGCCGGTGATAGACGCCGCGGATATCCATCACGGACAAAGATCTTCGGGGTCCTGGGGAGTCGACATGCTCCGGGGGACCAGGGGGAAGCCGATGACGGGAACCGTTCCAGCGCTGAACGGGTAGCCCAGGACCACTGGGCTCACCTCCGCCAGTGCGCCACGCTCGGCCTCCCCGAACGGCTCGCCTTCGCAGGACGTGCTCAGCATGCCGGACACCGGGACGACGGTGGCACTCCCGCTTGGACCTGCGGCGACGAGCGTTGCCCGGCCCGCCCCGGCTTCCAACGGAGCACGGCCGCCCGGATTCAGCGTCAGACCCGACAGCTCGAGCGCGGTGACGGCTCCCCTGTCGGTGACCGTGCCGACGAACACGGCACCGCCAGCGCCCTCGACACTCTCGCCGGCGATCCAAACGGTGCCAGCGTCCATTTCTGCCGCCCGTGCCGGAGGCAGCGACGCGTTCGAGACGAACGAGAACATCGGTTCGTTGTTGGGATCGAAGCCGCCGACGAGCATGCCGTCGTCGTACTCGCCGACGAGCAGCCACTCGTCCATGCGCCACGGGCTGGGCACGATGTCGAAGATCCGCATCGAGGTCGTTCCCGACAGGACGAACGCATTCGTCAGCGCCGACGTCGCGGCATTGCCTCGAGCGACCACCGCGCGGCGTCCTGCAACGCCGACCTCGACGGCCGAGAGGACAAAGTCGTTCTCGCCGACCGCGATCGCCAGTGGGCGCAACATCGCATCTGCGTCCACGCTGGTGTACTGATCGATGGTCGGGACCCCACCCTCATCGTCGACCTGGGCGAGAAACATGGAGCCGTCTTGAACGGTACCCGCCACGAGCCAGTGATTCTCCCCGCGTGCTACCGCGGTGGCCTCCAAGGACAGGTCTTCGCCAAACTGCGTCCGGATGTCGATGACGAAGTCCTCGCCGCCTTCATCCCCGAGAATCACGGATGCACCGAAGGTTTGCGCGTCGCCAGCCCGCCCGACCGCGGCATAGCTCGTCGCGTCGTCGTTGGTGGCGATCGCGTAGAGTTCGTCCGCAACGTCGTCCTCGAGCGGCTCGTCGAAACGGGCAGTCCCGGGGCCGTCGATGTATGCGATGACCGACTGGCCGAAGTCCTGGCCGTCGTTCAGGGACGTTCCGACGGCGATGAGTCGAGAGCCGACCCGGGCGGCATCGTTGAAGAGAACCTCGGGCTCGGGCGTGAATCGAAGCATCGAGGGCACCGGCGGCCCTCCGCCCGTCGCGTCATCGCCGGTCGAGCCGGTTGAGCCAGTGCCGGTCGTCTCCGTTGCGAGCGTCGTGCTGCTCGAGTCAGGCTCGCCGTCGCCGACCGACGTCGTGCTGGGGTTCACCTGCGTCGCGGACCCGGTATCCGCTTGGGACGTCGAGCCTTCAGGGTCGATCTCGGAGGGCTCGGCAAAGCAACCGCCGGACAGCACCAGCGCCGCAACTCCCATCCTCCACGCCCGATTCATCCAAGCCACGACCTTGGTGTACCGGACGGCCGTAGGCCGCGGCAAACCACGCAAAAACGGCCAGAATCCGGGCGGAGACTGGCCGTTTTTGGTCGACGCGCGATCGGACCTAGAAGCGCCCGGCCCAGCCGAGGCCCGCACCGCCCTTGACCAAGGTCGGCGCGACGACGGTTGCACGACGTCGCTTCTTCTTCTTGTCGGCCTCGGGCGTCCATGCCTTCCACTTCTTGTAGTTGAAGTGGTAGCCGACGCCGACAGACAGGAGGATGGTGCCCGTGAGCAGCACCGCCACGCCGAGCGGGATCAGGAACTGGTCCTGCGACTCGTAACGACACTGCAGCGGCCCATCGAGGCTGCAGCCGCGGGTCATCGCGGCGAAGCCCGCGGTCGCACCAATGCCTGCGGCCATCACGGCACCGCCAGCGATCATCATGCCCTTGCCGGTGCGCGGCTTGCCATTGATGGTCGGCTCGTCCGGACGGTCCTCTTCGGGGTCGTACTCGGGTTCCGCAACCTCCGGTGGGGGCGGCTGTTCCGCGACCGGTTCCGGTTCCGGTTCCGGCTCGGGCTCGGGCTCTTCGGGCGGAGGATCGGGGAGAACCTCGCCTTCGGCCGGCGGAGCGGCATCGCCCTCGGCTGGCGCGGCTTCACCCTCGGTCGGCGCGTCCGCAGCTGCGGCATCGCCCTCGGCGGGAGCAGCTTCGGCCTCGGCGGGAGCAGCTTCACCCTCGGCCGGCGCGGCGGCTTCACCCTCGGCCGGCGCCGCCATCGCGGCGCTGGGCGCCAGAGCAAGGGCCAAAGAGAGGGTAGGAGACGTCAGATTCGCGATGAGGGCGTGGGTACGCATGGGTCTGGAAGCCTCGGCGCCGAAGCTGGTGGCGGAGTATCGTACGCGGCCCTTGCGTAAACAAGGGGGTGCGGGGCGCAGCTGTCACACGAACGTCGCGGGGGTGGTCAGCTTCCACATTCGAGGGACCATTCCCCAGCTGCGCGATCTGCACACAGAAAGCGAAGGACCGGCTCGCCCGTTAGACTGCCCATGATGCCGATGCTGGCCGACATCGAGGATCCGCCGCGGTCGCGGGTGCCCGGGCTGATTTTGGGTGCCGTGCTGGCCCTGCCGCTGGTGGGTGTCATCGCCTACTTCGTCATCCCGACCTTCGTCGGCGTCATCCTCGGAGGCGCGAAGGACCTCGACGCGCGCCTGCGCGCCACGGACGGCTACATGAAGGAGCTGTGCGCTGGCCAAATTGACATGGACCGAGACGAGGGGCTGTGCGGCTGCGTCATCGGCGTCGAGTTCCCCAGCCTGGACTGTCGGCCCCACTTCAATGCCTGGGCCGCGGACGTGCAGGCGGTGCCCTGCGGCGATGAGGACACGCGCAAGGCCTCGCTGTCGTACTGCACCTGCGTCGACGCGATCGGCGACAAGATGGCGGCCGCCGGCGACGACGTGGCGGCCGTTCGCAGCGCCGCGAACGCATACGAGAACTGCGAAGCACTTCCCGATGCGTTCGAGCTTCCGCCCGCGTCTACGCTCGCGCCACCGTACGAGTAGCCGAACTCAAGCCGGCGGGGTGTAGCGATACCGGATTCTCCACACTCGCTGCCCGCGTTTGTGGGTGGTGTCTTCGCGCTTGGACGCCGCCGGATACGGGTTGCCGCGCCAGAAGCTCCACGGCCCGGCCATGTTGTCGAAGCCCATCGCCGCGACCTCGGGCGCTTCGAGCTCGTAGAGCGCTTCGAGAGCCACCTCGTACACGTCGGATGCGAAGTGCAGCTCACCTCCTGGGCGCAGCTGCGTCGCCATCGTCTCGCAGAGTCCCAGCTCCACAACCCGCCGCTTGTGGTGCCGGGCTTTGAACCAGGGGTCGGGAAACAGAATGTGGAATCGGTCGACGCTCGTAGGGCCGAAGACGCGATCCAGATCGACGCCCATGTTCACGTACGCGAACTCGAGGTTGCGCAAACCGGCCGCGGCGACTTTGCGGCGGTTGATCTCGACGACCTTGTCGCGAATTTCCAGTCCGACCACGAACCGCGTGGGATCGGCCTCTGCTAGCTGGAAACTGAACTGGCCGTCTGCGCATCCCAGCTCGACATCGACCTCGCAGTCGGGACCAAGGTGGGCCGGACGATCCACGGCAACCGCGCGCGGGGTGCTGTACTTGATCCCCAGCGGGTTCACGTGTTGTCGAACGCGGCGGCCCATTGTCGGCCAGCGACCATACACCCGCTGGTGCCGACGAGGGGGCCTCCGATACAGTTCGGCGGTGGACGGGGACGGACGGAAAGCAAGCGCGGAACGGAGTGCCCTGCTCGGCCTCGCCGCGATCCTCACGCACGACCTGAGCAATCCGCTTCAGTCGATCACGGTCCTGTGTGAGCTCGGGCTCGATGACGACGATCCCGAGGAAGGGCCCCGGCGCGCGCGCCAGTGCTTGGAGGCCACCGAGCGCATGCGAACGCTGCTCCACTCGTACGCGTCGGTCGTCCGCAACGTGGGACGAACCGGCAAGGTGTCGGCATCGCTCGGCCGGATTACGCCGATGTTCGGTCGCCGACTCGAGCGACATCGCATTGAGCTCGGGACGCATGTCGAGGTCGACTTCGAGGGACCCGGCTGCCTCGAGTTCTCGCTGGTCGCGCTGTTCTTGGGCATGATCGAAGCGGTGGGCACGAACGGCCCCGGCCCCTGCACCGCCCGCGTGGTCATCATCTCCCCTGCGATCACGCTACAGCTACACCGACCCGGCGGCGAGCTGGTCGAATGGCCCGCGCCCGCACTCGACAACATCGCGGCCATCCTCGACACCGAGGGCGCGTGTGTCGTCAACGGCGACACCCTGACGATCAAGTACGAGGGCATGACACCGTGAATGAACTGATCGACGCGCCCAAAGCCATCGGCTCGGTCCTCCTGGTCGAAGACGACCAGCTCGTCGTACACGCCCTGGCGCTGTCGTTGCGCAAGGCGGACTACGAGGTCACGGTCGCGCGGGATCTCGATCAAGCGAAGGAGAAGTTCGCAGAGGCCGAGGGCTTCGACGTCGTCGTCACCGACCTGCTCATGCCCGGCGGCACGGGACTCGATCTGCTCAAGCACATCGAAGCGCAGGATCCCGATCTCCCGGTCATCATTGTGACTGCAGACCAGAGCGTGCAGGCGGCTGCCGAAGCCGTACGGGAGCACGCGTTCGACTACCTGACCAAGCCTGTCTCGCGGGCACAGCTGCTGGAGACGGTCGCGCGGGCGGCCGCGAAGCGGGTCGAGTCTGCGGTCGAACGTCACGCGCAGCAGCGGCTTCAAGAGGAGCACCGCCAGCTCGCCATTCGCCACCAGCGAACCGCGATGCTGCTCTCGGTGCTCTACAACCGGGCGGTCGAGGGCATCTTGGTGCTCGACGAACACGGTCGGCTCGTTGACGCCTCGGAGAGCTTCGTCGCGCTGGTCGGAGAACCGCTGTACGAGCTACTCGACATCGACATCCGGGTGCTGTTCGAGCCCCACCCGACCGAGGGCGACATTCAGGACCGCGTCATCGAGCTGGCGCGCGGCCCCTTGGGCAATGGGCACTGGCGGGGCGAGATTACGGTGCACGCCGGACGCGGCCGGCACCTGCCCGCGAAGATGAGCCTCTCGGTCTGCGAGACGCCGGCCGTCGATGGCGAGACGCGAACGCGCTACGTCATCGCGCTGCTCTACTACGAGACGGCGTACGAGCAGCTCAGCCGGCAGCTGCAGCAAGCCGACCGTCTCGCGACGATCGGGCTGCTCGCAGGCAGCGCAGCCCATGAGATCAAGAACGAGCTGGGCCCCCTCATCGGCTACCTGACGATGATCGAGAAGGGCAAAGCCGATCCGGTCGGCTCGGGCATGATCGGCATCATGCGGGAGAGCGTTCGGCGGGTGCACGAGCACGTCGAGCAGATCCTCGAACCTCTGCGGCCTCGGGTGCGTACGCGGGGCGCCGTGGTGCTGGCGGACTCGATCGACGGCATCCTCGTCCTGCTTCGTCGAGCAGGTCGGCTGCGGCGCATCAAGCTCACCTTCGAACAGCGCGGTGACGACGACGTGATCGTGCACGCCGACAAGGACGAGGTGCACCAGATCGCGTTGAACCTCCTGACCAACGCCATCGACGCCCTGGGTGATGGCGACGGAGGAGAGCGCGGGTCGATCCAAGTCTCCACCTGGTACGAGCACGACTGGGGGGTGCTCGAAGTTCGAGACGACGGCGCAGGAATCGACGACGAGTTGCGAGCGCGGGTCTTCGAGCCGTTCTTCACCACGAAGGGCTCGGGCGGCACCGGCTTGGGTCTACCCGTAGTCCACGACATCGTGCGCAGCCTCAAGGGCCGCGTGACGCTGGACAAGAACGGGGACTGCGGCACCGTCGTCACCGTGTGGGTCCCCCGCTACAAGCCCGGAAACTGACGTCTACGGGCTTCCTCGCCGGGGAAAAAAACCGGTGCGTCGGCGTGGCGGGTCGCATCCGAGGCTGCTAGCGTGCCCGGCTCCGCATGGCCGTTTCTCTCGCCGTCCTGCTGTCCGACAACAACGCCCGTCGTCAGCGAAAACCGCTGCCGGACGTCTCGCACGTCCTGCTCGAGCGCACGCTGTTCGAGCCCCCACGAGCCAGCGCCGCCATGCGATGGGCCACCCAGGTCCGCCGCTTGTTCCCCAACGCCGAGGTCATTCCCTACGCGTGGCACTTGCTCTCGCACGGCCCCGATGACGGCCTCCGCGGTCTCAGTTCCCGCACCCTCGAAGGCGAGCCGCGCAAGTTCGGTGGACTTCAGGCCTCCGATGAGGTCGCGCGCGCCTGGGAAGCCGTGCGCCCCTGCTACGACGCGCTGGGTGCCAAACGCATCGTCGTTCGCACGCCCACCTCGATCACCCCGGGCGCCATCGGGCGAAAACGCCTGCAAGCGTTCACCGAGGCCCGCCGCGCCGACGGCTTCGAGCTCGTCTGGGAGCCCGAGGGTCTTTGGGGCCCCACCGAGACGACGGCGCTCGCGCGGTCGCTCGGCGTGACGCCCATGGGGCCTGCGTTCGTGGCCGGTCGGCCCAACAACGAGGGTGCGGATCCCGAAGTCCTCTACCATCCGCAGGCATGGCTCCGCGTTGACGCGATGGGGCGCCGTCCACGTCTCTCCGCCGACCAGCTCGACGCACTGGCAGACCATGTCGATGTGGTCGGAGCTGCCACGCTCGTGTTCGCTGGACCCAAGGCGCTCTCCAACCTCAGCGCCGCTGCCGACGCCCTCGAGCTGGGCTAGAGCGCATCTCCGGAACCTAGCTCCCGCGAACACCGCCAGCGGGCCCAAGGCCAAGCGAGCCAACAACGCAAAAGCGCCCCCGTCCGCAGCGTGAAGGGAGGGCGCTTAAAAGCATCCGCCGCCGTTCCGGAGACCGGAGCGCGGCGGCGGGATTCGCACAGATGCGAGGCCTGAGGCCTACTTCTTGGTGCGGCGCTTTGCGGTCTTCTTGGCGACCTTCTTCTTGGCGGCCTTCTTGGCGACCTTCTTCTTGGCCACCTTCTTCTTCGCCGCCTTTTTGGCGACCTTCTTCTTGGCCACCTTCTTTTTTGCCGCCTTCTTCTTGGTCACCTTCTTCTTGGCGCCCTTCTTCTTGGCCACCTTTTTCTTGGCGGTCTTCTTCTTGGCGGCCTTTTTCTTGGCGACCTTTTTCTTCGCGGCCTTCTTCTTGGCAGCCTTCTTAGCTACCTTCTTCTTGGTAGCTTTTTTGGCGACCTTCTTCTTGGCGGCCTTCTTGGCCACCTTCTTCTTGGCGGCTTTTTTCTTGGTGGTCTTTCGGCGGGTGGCCTTTTTGGCCCCTGTTGCTGCTGCGGACATAGAAATCTGGCCCTCCTTCAAAGGGGCAACGGTACGTCCGGACCTTACGGTCGGGATCAGCGCATGTCAATAATAATTAGCCATCTTTGTCATGCAATTAGGCGAAGGTAATGGATCGTGGTGGGAAGTTGAGTGATCGTGATAGCGAGTTAAGCATCACTGATATCTCACATCAGCGCACAACGTCGGGAATCGCGCAACCTGCCCAAGATGCTGAGTTTTTTCCTCTTGACGCGCGTTTCGCACATGCAGCGCCGTGCGCTAAAGTGACCCCCGCATCGCGCACAGTGCGAAAAACGCGCGCGATTCTCATCCCGACCGTCGACGACGATTCCCATGCTCAAAATTCAGTGGACCACCGAAGAGCCGCAGCCTGCGGCAGGTCAGGTGCTCGCCGTTCCCGTGCGAGCCGAGTTCGATCCTTCCGTTCTCGAGGCCCGTTTCGGGGCAGGCGTGCGGGCTGCGATCGAAGCCGCACGTTTCAAAGGCAAAGCATCCGAGGTCTTCGACTTCACCCGTGCGCATGGTGACGTGCTCGAGCGGGTTCTTTTGCTCGGCACGGGTGACGGTCTCGTCGACGCCGAGTCGCTGCGTCAGGTCGGACACGACGCGGTCCGAGAAGCCGCCAAGACCGGTGGCACGCATGTTGTGCTCGATCTGCAGTCATCGAGCATCGACTGGAGCCCGAGCGACGATGCGCAGCGTGACGGTCGCTTGTTTGCGCAGGGCCTCGAGCTCGGCACGTACGCGTACGACCGCTTCCTGAGCGAAGCGAAGCCCAGCTCGGTTGCGACCGTCACCGTGTGGGCTTCGACGACAGCGCCCGCCGAAGGGACGGATTCGGGACAGGTCATCGCAGCGGCGATTGCCCGCGCGCGCGACCTTTCCAACGGTCCGGCCGAGCTCGTGACGCCGACGTTCCTCGCCGACACAGCCAAGGAAATCGTCGACGCGGCCGGTGACGCGAACGTCTCGCTGACCGTGCTCGACAAGGCCGAGTGCGAAGCCCGGAACATGGGTTGTTACCTCGGGGTCGCGAAAGGCAGCGCCGAACCCCCCAAGTTCATCCACCTCAGCTATACGCCAAAAGGCACTTCCAAGGGGCGCATCGTCCTGATCGGCAAGGGGGTCACCTTCGACTCCGGCGGCTACTCGATCAAGCCGACCGCGGGCATGCTCGACATGAAGCTGGACATGTCCGGTTCGGCCGCGGTGATCGGTGCGTTCCAGGGCCTGGTGAAGCTCGGCGTCTCGTACGAAGTGCACGTCCTCGTCGCAGCGACCGAAAACATGGTGAGCGGCCATGCGTACCGGCTTGGCGACGTTCTCACCGCCTCCAACGGCAAGACCGTCGAGGTCAACAACACCGACGCCGAGGGCCGACTCACCATGGCCGACGCGTTGGTCTACGGCTCCAAGCTGGAACCGGACCTGATGATCGACTTCGCGACGCTGACCGGCGCCTGCATCGTGGCGCTCGGGCCGTACATCGCGGGCGTGATGACCGAGGACGAGCGTCTGGCAGCCGATTGGATGTCTGCAGCAGACCGAAGCGGCGAGCTGATGTGGCGCCTTCCACTGCAGGCGAAGCTCAAGGAGCAGCTCCAAAGCAAGATCGCCGACATGAAGAACACCGGAGAGCGGTTTGGCGGCGCGCTCACGGCCGGACTGTTCCTTAGCGAGTTCATCGAAGGTAAACGATGGATGCACGTCGACATCGCGGGCCCGGCGATGGCGAACAAGGCCCACGGCGTGACCACGCCAGGCGGCAGCGGCTTCCCCGTGGCCACGATCCTCGAGATGCTGCTCGGGGACATCCAGCTCGGCTGACGTCGACGACGAGGACGTGCCGCGGCCGGATCGACCCGCCGCGGCATGCCCTCGGGAGACAGGCGACCCTCCGGCCGTGATGGCACGATGCACGTGGTGTCGCGGTCGATCTTCACCGGCCGGTCGTTCGCGTTGCGGCCGCAGGTTCGGATCCAGGTCGGCCGAAGATAGCTCGAAAATCGACGGAACTGATCTCCCCGCGAGGAGCGACACAACTACTGCTCGAACAGAACCGAGGATCTCTTCGTATCTGCGCGAATGGAGGATGACACCGCTGCTCCCGGCGCGTAACCATCCTTGCTGGGGTAGCGGGGATGTTCGAGTCTGATTGCAAACCGGGTAGGACCGGTGCGGGGAGGGGCACCGGCACAGTCAAGGACGCTGAACTCGTACGGCGAGTTCAGCAAGGCGATGCACGAGCGCGAGGTGTTCTCTTCGAACGCCACTACGCGGCCGTTCGGCGGTACTTCGAGGCGAGGGATCCCGAGAACGCCGCCGACCTCACGCAGCAAACTCTGATCGGCTGCCTGAAGGCGCTCGATGGGTTCGAAGGACGTTCGTCGTTTCGAACGCTGGTGTTCTCGATTGCACGCCGCCAGCTCGCGCAGCAGCGACGCGATCGATACCGAGGCCCATCACAGGACGCCTTCGACGAGAGCCAATACGAGCCCCCCTCGATGACGACGCCGAGTCGGTTCGTGGCCCGACGCCAGGAGCAGCAGCTCCTGCTTTACGCGATCTCCCAACTGCCAGCACCACAGCGAGCCGTCTTCGAGCTGTACTACGCGGACGGAAAGTCCAGCCGAGAGATCGCCGAGGCACTCAACATCACGGTCACCACCGTCACGACCCGGCTCGCCCGAACGCGCGTACTGCTGCGCACCTTCATGGATGAGCTGCGGCCGTCGAATCAACTGGCGAGTCTCGTGATGCAGGACCTCACCGCGTGGACGCGATCGATCCACGCAACGCAAGACTGGAGCCGGGCGCTGGCTTCGGGCGCGACGTCATGATCGGCCCGCTTGCAGATCTCGACAGCCTCGCCAACCAGCCTATCCACATCGGTCCGTACCGTCTCCTGCGACGGATCGGGCATGGCGGGATGGCCGAGGTGTACCTGGCCCGTTCGATCGCGCCCGACGCGGTCGGAAAACTGTTCGCCATCAAGGTCCTGCACCCGTCGCTGCGGGACGAGCCGGGCTTCGAGGCGATGCTGCGGCGCGAAGCCACGGTTGCCGAAGGGCTCGACCATCCGAACATCGTGCGGGTGGAGGGGTTCTCGGAGATCGAGGGCTACATCGCGATGGAATACGTGTCGGGCCCCGGCCTGCGCGAGCTCCTGCGTCGCAGCGCATCGTCGGGCGGGCCCGGGCTCGCGGCGACGGTCTCGATCGCGTACCACCTTTGCCAGGCACTCCATCTCGCCCACGAAGCGAAGGACTCCGACGGCATCCCGCTGGGGCTGGTGCATCGCGACGTCACGCCATCGAACATCCTCCTGACATTCGATGGCCAGGTGAAGCTCGCCGACTTCGGCATCGCCAAGGCGACCGCCCGATCCCTCACCACCATCGGAGGCGCGATCAAGGGCAAGTTCGGCTACATGGCGCCGGAGCAGTACCGGTGCGAGCCGATGGATCGCCGGGCGGACATCTTCAGCCTGGGCGTGGTCATGGCCGAGATGATGCTCGGGCGACGGCTGCTCCCCGGCAGTGACGAGTTCCGCACCATGGGGCGAATCCTCCGAGGCGACATTCCCACGCCCCGCGACATCGATCCGCGATGCCCCGCCGGCCTCAACGACATCGTCGTGCGGGCAATGGCCACCGAACGACGCGACCGCTACAGCACCACCTTGGAAATCTGCGAGGCGCTCGAGGCGTTTGCCGACGACGCCGGCCTGGAGATCTCTGAAGCGTCGATCCAACGGGCCCTGCATCGATGGTTCCCGGACGAAGAGCGGATCGCTGCGTACGAAGTCCCAGCGCCTCACGATCCACTCGAGCTGCGAGACACAGAAGTTCTCCCGCCCGAGTACGAGCCGGGGATTGCGGACGACGACGGGGACGAGATCAGTCTGTCGGCAATGCAGACGGTCGAGTTTCCGATTCGTCGGCCGCCGGTCTATCGTCACCGCGGTCGAATCAACTGGTGGATCCGGGCGATCATCCCAGCGTCCCTCGTCTGCGCCGCCGGGTTGAGTCTCGCGAGTAAAGGTCCCGAACGACGGGCGGTGCCAGACGACATCCCGGTCGAGACCCGGCCCGCGTCGGTCGCCCCGGAGGTGTCCGTCGGTGCGCCGCCCCCCATGGAGCGGGCGCCCGCATCGGCGCGCACCAAGCCGACATCGGTCGGCAAGGTTGCCCCACCGTCGCCGCCGGAACCCGCGCCCGACACGTCGTCTACGCCGTCCGAGGACGATGCGGAAACCAAACGAGCCACCGCTTCGAAGACCTCGAAGCCCAAGCGCCGCCGAAAGAGACGCCGGCCGAAGAAGCGCAGAAAGGGTTGGGACTCCACCCTCGACAGCGTTCGGCCCTACCGCGGGGGAGCCTGAGCGATGCTCACCGCGATCGTTGCAGCCCTCCTCGGCTCCGCCGGGCCGGAGCACGCCTCCGACGAGCTGGTGAACGAGGCCATCTACGAGAAAGCCAGCGCCTTCATGCAGGACGAGCAGTTCGAGCGGGCCGCGGCCCTGTTCTCGGAGCTCCACGACCGCACCGGTGACCGCTGGGCGCTGTACAACGAGGCCCAGGCGCTCCGGCTTGCCGGCGACTGCGACGCCGCGATTCCAACGTACTTCGAGTTCCTCGAAGAGCCCGAGCTCGACGAGCGCGATCGCTTTCAGGCAGCCCGGAACATCGAGCGCTGCGGCGGAGACCCAGAGCGGCCTCCCGAAGAGCAGCCGCAGCCTCCTCCCCCCATCGTCGAGCGACCGAAACCGACCCCGACGTCGGCCACGACGCGCACGGCGGACCGTCCCGATCGCGTCGCCGACCGCGCAACGTGGGCCATGCTCGGGGGCGGTGTGGGAGCGCTGGCGGTGGGCGCACCGCTCCTGGCCGTCGGCCTTCGTGATGCGGAGCAAACTCCGCGGGGCGAAAGCGAGAGCGACTACGTCCGCCGAGTTCGACGAGGCCGAGCCGAGATCGCAATCGGCTCCACGTTCGTCGCCGTGGGCAGTACGCTCATCATCACGTCGACCGCCCGAGCTCTTTGGCGTCGACGCCATCGACGATGAACGACCGCACGAGAGGGTGCCACCGGAACCGCGGCGCTGCGGGGTTGCGAGACCTCGCGCTGCGGCTTGCCGTCGCGTGCCTTCCACTCACCGGTTGCAACGAGCACATCCTCTTCCCTTGTGACGACGACACGCAGTGCGTCATCAGTGGTGTGCAGGGCTGGTGTGAGGCTAGCCCTCCATACTGCAGCTACCCCAGCGACACCTGCGACTCGGGACGACGGTTCGGCAACCACGCGGCCATGAGCATCGCGGGACGATGCGTACCCCCGGAGGACGACCCCCCAACCCCGCCGCTCACCACGGGCTCCGAAACGTCGACGGGCGAGGCGAGCGGCGGCTCGAGTTCGAGCGCAACAGCGAGCACCACGGGCGATGCGGCCACCTACGAAGGTGTGCGGACCTTCGCGTCTCTGTACGACGGCGACCTCTCGCTGCACGCGTGGCGGTACGACGAGGTCCTCTTCTTCACATGGGTCGACGACCTTGCACCCGACGAGGTCGCACGGTGGAGCCAGTGGTACGCAGACTGCGTCGACACCTACGCGATGACGCTTCAACAGGAGATCCCGCTCGCTGAAGACTCGAACCTCGGCTCGGGCCGCATCTTCGCCGTCGTGGATGTCGAGCCGATGAACTGCGAAACGGGTACGGCGAGCATATGTGCCGAAGGCGGCGTCGTTCAGGGCGCGCGGGCCTCCGGCGACGACATGCGTGCGCATCCGGACAGCCCCGTGCCTCATTGGCCGCTTCTCTTTGGAATCGGTCGAGGTCTTTCGACCGACACCCTCGACGGTCGGGCGGTTTGGCCCACCGATGCATGGCGTTCGGTGGTACCGCACGCCATCTCCGCGATGTGCCTGACCGACGCAGACGCGGCTTTGCTCGTGCCGAGCGACGCCCATCAGCCGGGGCGGTTGCTCGAACAGCTCGCCCGCTGGGAACGTTCACCATCGAGGTTTGCAACCACGTTCGCCGAGGGGTGGAGCGCAGAGGGGTTCTTCGCCGACCAGCTCATTGCAGCGATGCTGCTGCGCGTACGGACCGACTACGGCACGACCGCAGTGGTTTCGGTCTTCGACGCGGTTGCCGAACAGCCGATCGCGCGTGATCCGACCACTGCACTTTGTGGGCTGGTCGACGCGATCAATGCAGCAACGAACGACGAACTCGACGAAACCCTGCGTGGGCCGTGGGGTTTGCCCGAAGCGTGCTGACGCTTGCGAGCGCGACCGAACGGTCGATCCGTCCAAAAAGATCGAAGTAGCCGCTGACAACAGGGCCGCCATCGCGACTACCCGGAAGCCTCTTGGAAGGAACGGGATGAACGATGTCGACCCCCTCACGCTTTTCTATCGCTGCCCTCTCCGCGCTCACCGCATGCGCCCCAATCGAGTACGTCGTGCTCGAGACGGACACGGATTCTGCGGATACCGAAGGCGATGGCGAAATCATCGAAGGGACGGACAGCGCCGAAGAGAGCGGGGGCGTGAGCGCGGGCTCGTCGGACTCGGACGCCCCGGACTCCGACCCCCCACCCGAGGCGGCATGTGAAGATGAAGCCGAGTGGCTCGAAGAGTTCGTCATCGAGCATTGCGGGAACTGCCACGCCAACGGGGCCGACCAGGGCGGTCTGGCCAACATCGACGACTACGACAGCCTGATCGACTTAGGACTGATCGTGCCCGGCGACGCCGCCGGCTCGCCGCTGTTCGCCCGCGTAGAGGCGGGCACGATGCCGCCCGCAGGCGTGATGCCGCGGCCCAGTGATACTGCCATCGACCGCCTCGGCGACTACATCGATGAATGCGGACCGTCTGGCCCGGACCTCGACTGCACGGATCAGTCGCTGTCTCTCATCGACAGCCTCGAGCTGATGATCGCGGACCTCACCACGATCGATGCGGACGACCGACAGTTCATTCGCTACCTCTCTCTGACCCACCTCTACAACGCCGGTCTGTGCGAAGACGACCTTCGGACGTACCGCGACGCGACGACGAAGCTCATCAACGCGCTTTCCAACGAAGCGCAGCTGGCCCGCCTCGTCCCCATCGACACCGACGCGACGATCCTTCGGGTCGACCTTCGAGACTACGGCTGGGATCTTCCGGTCGCGGGCTTCTCGGACAAATGGGAAGCACTCGTCGACGCGAGTCCCTACTCGGTCGAACGCCTCGAGGACCAGGCGGAAACGGTCAAGCAGCTCTCGGGTACCAACATCCCCATGCTCGCTGCAGACGCTTTCATCGACATTGCATCGCAGCCGCCCCTGTACCACGACCTCGTCGGCATTCCCGAGACGCTGCAGGAGCTGCAGGCGCAGCTGGGCGTGAACATCAACAACAACATCGAGGATGAAGAGGTCGCCCGCGCAGGGGTGCTCGACTCGGGCGTGTCGACCCAGAACCGCATCATCGAGCGGCACGACATTCCGCTCGCGTCGAACCGTGCCTTCTGGATCAGCTACGACTTCGAGGACGACAGCAACGAGGCCGAGAACATCTACGCGAGCCCGCTCGACTTCGAAGAGGCCGGCGGAGAGGTCATCTTCTCGCTGCCCAACGGGTTGCACGCGTACATGCTCACCGACGCGGCGGGCAATCGGCTCGACGTTGCTCCGGACGCCATCGTCACCGATCCGTCCCAGGACGACGACAACGTCCGCAACGGGGTCTCGTGCTTCGGGTGCCACCCGCACATCATCCCGGCAGTGGACTCGGTGCGTGACTACGTGCTCAACGGCGTGGAGTTCGACGCACAGACGAAGGACACAGTTGCGGCGCTCTACCTGCCGCAGACCTCCTTCGACGACGTCGTCGCTGCGGATACGCAGACCTACCAGGCTGCGGTCACGGGGCTCGACATCAACCCGGGTCTCGAGGAAGAACCGGTCTCGGATACGTTCGCGCGGTTCCAGTTCAACGTGAGCATCGAAGTCGCGGCCGCGGAGCTGGGCATTGCGCCCGAGGTCTTGCTCACGCAGCTCGGCGCACTCGACCCGGCGCTCACGCCTCTGGCTTCGACCGGCGTCAAACGCAACACGTGGTCATCGCTCTTCGCCGACACAATCTGCCGGCTGAACCTCGGGATCGCCGACGACCCCGAGTGCGAATAGGAGTTTCTTTTTCCAGCATCACTCATCCCCGAGGGGCGTGCGGTCGGAATGGTCCGAGCGTACGTCCCCTCTATTTCTCGGATCCGACCCATGCACAACTCGATCTTCCGACGCCCCCTTCACGCCACGCTCGTCCTCGCCGGACTTTCGACCGGCTGCTACTCGGGCGTTCCCTACGCGGGCGTCGATGACGAAGCCACGAGTGCGACACCCGACACCGGGGACGCAGACTCCTCCGGTGACCCGCTCGATCCCGAGATACCCGATCCCGATGCTGAGCCCCCACCCACGAACTGCACGCAGGAGGCCACCTGGACCCTTGCGAGCCTAGATACCCACTGCGGCGGCTGCCATGCGGAGCTGACGCTCGCAGAGGGTGGTGGAGTGGCGGGTCTCGTCGATGGTGGGTGGATCGTCCCCGGCGCACCTGATGCGTCGCCTCTGCTGGAACGCATCGTCGCTGGGGAGATGCCTCCAGCCGAGGCAGCACCACTCCCCGAGGGGAGCGCCGAACGGTTGGGGTCGTTCGTCGAAGCGTGCGTTGGGGACGATTCCACCTGTACCGAGAGCGTGGCCATGAGCGGTGACACGCTCTTGAAGACCCTGACCGCCGACCTGCTGGCAATCGACGCCGATGACCGACCCTTCATCCGCTACCTGACGCTCGTCGAGCTGGGCATCGATGCAGACTGCCAGAAGAGCTTGGAGCTGCATCGGATGGCACTGCGGAAGACCGTGAACGCGCTGTCGATCGAGCCGGGTGTCACCAATCCCGAAGCCGTCGACGAAGCCGAGACGGTCTTCCGCGTCGACCTGCGTGACTACGGCTGGGATCAACCGGTGGCAGACCTCTCCAACAAGTGGGAGCTGCTGGTCAACGCCAACCCGTACGCGTTCATTCGGCCAGGCGACGACGGCGACGTGCTCCGCGAGCTGACCGGATCCGACGTCCCGGTGATGATGTACACCGCGTTCGCCAACGTCGCGCTGCTCCCCCCCACGTACTACGAGTTGCTCGACATTCCCGTCACGTTCCAAGAGCTCGAAGCCCGGTTGGGTGTCGACGTGAACGACAACATCGCGTCGGCGGAGGCCGCACGCGCGGGCGTGCTCGACTCCGAAGCGTCGCTGCAAAACCGCATCATCGAGCGTCACGAGACCGCCGTCGGTGCCGACCGCGGGCTGTGGATCGCGTACGACGTGAACGACGACAGCAACGCCGAGGGCAACATCTTCACGAGCCCCATCGACTTTCAGGAGACGCAGCGGTCGGTCATCTTCGCGCTGCCCAACGGGTTTCAGGCGTACGCGCTGTTCGACGGCGCCGGCGGTCGCATCAACGAGGGCGACCCAGCCATCAGCGGCGACCCGCTTCAACCGGACGGACGCCTGCGTGCGGGCGCCTCATGCATCGGCTGCCACTCGCACGTGCTCGGGGCCCAAGACGACGTGCGGGACTACGTACTCGGGGGCGTTGCCTTCGACGCGCAAACGAAGGACCACGTCGAGTCGCTGTATCCGAACCAGGCCGCGTTCGCTGCCTTGGTCGACGACGACTCGGCGACGTTCTTGGGCAGCCAACAGCTCGCGGGCGTCGACGTGACCTCCATGCTGGAACCCGTGTCCACGAGCAACGCGCGCTTCGAAGAGAGCGTGACACTCGAGCGGGCGGCGGCCGAACTCGGCCTCTCACCCGACGTGCTGCTCACCAACATCGGTACGCTCAATCCCGTGCTCGCCCCGCTGGCAACGACCAGCGTGAAGCGAGACACGTGGACCGCTCGATTCGCGGAGACGACATGCGCACTCAACCTCGGCATCACCGACGACCCAGCGTGCGCCGTGCAGCCCGGGGACGACGCCGGTGAAGACGACGTCGACGAACCCGTCGAGCCCGAAGAGATCGATCCCTACGGCGACTGCGTGAGCGACCCGCAGACGGTGTGCGCCGAGGGCAACATCTGCCTTCAGTCCTCCGCCCTCGACGCAGGGGTGTGTGCGCCGCAGGGTTGCCACGTGGACTCCGACTGCCCGGCCCTGCCCGGCGAACCGGACGTGGACCTCGATTGCCGCGACTTCACCTCCGACGGCGTCGGCGAGTGCGTCGTCGACTGTGACGCACAAGGGCAGTGTCCCGAGGGCATGGTTTGCCTTCAGGAGCAGCTGTGTGTCTTTCCCGCCTGAGGGCGGCTTGGGCTAGGCGAAGAGCTCGTCGAGCTCTTTGGCCACCGTGGGCTCGTCCTCACCCTTGGCGAGGGCGAGCTCCTGCACGAGCAGCGAGCGCGCCGTGTCGAGCATCTTGCGCTCGCCGAACGAAAGCTCTTTGTCGCTGCGAAGCAGGCAGAGGTCGCGCAGCACGGTCGCGATCTCGACGAGCGAGCCCGTCTTGATCTTTTCCATGTACTCGCGGTAGCGGCGGTTCCACGTCGCGGTGGAAATCTTGTCGCCGCGGTGCTTGAGCACTTCGTAGACCTGGCCGACCTCTTCGTCTTTGACGAGGCGTCGCAACCCGACCGCCGCAGCTTTGTGCTTGGGTACGCGGACGGTCATGTTGTTTTCGAGAACGCGAAGCACGTAGAAGACCAGCGCGTGTCCGGAGATCTCCTGCTCTTCGAGGCCGACGACCTCGGCAACCCCGTGTCCGGGGTACACCGTCTTTTCGCCTACATTGAACGAGTTATCGGCCATGTCGAGTCGCTTCCTTTGCGGGGCTCCTGTGAACCCAACGCAGATTGGTGCGCGCTGCAGCGCGCAAATCACGCCGCACGAACGGCAACGTAGGCGGCGTGTTCTTAGCAGCGGCCGCGATTCCAGTCAATCCCCGGTGGAGCCCGAGTCTTCCGCGCCGATCGTTCGAGTCACCATCCGGTTGCACCGGGGCGGCGAGCGGCTGCGTGCGCGAAAACAAAACCATGAGGGGGCGGGCAAACGCGCGAGGCGTCCCCACATTGTAGCCCGACCGAGGCCCCGAAGCAGATGCCAAATCGACTGCACCTGCGAGCGTTCGCGCCGCAGCGGGCTGCGCAGAGTTCGCAGTTCGGGTTTGCACCCGACAATCCACCGGAATCGCGGGCATCGGCGATCGACATGCTAGGCTCCGCCGCAATGCGATTCGGCAGCATTTACGACCAGTTGCGCTTGCTCCACGCGCCGCTGCTCGCCGGTCTGATGGCGGTGGCCTGCGCCATGACGCCCGACCGCCTGCCCAGCCTCGACCGGCGTTTTTATGACGTCATGGAGACGCCAGAAGACCAGTCCGCGTTCCTCGTGGCGGAGAACCGGCAGGCGTATCTCGAGGGCAACGGACTCTGGGACCAGTGGTCGGCCCTCCCGCCCGAAGAGCGCAAGGCGGCCGAGCGCGGTGAAGTCGAAGTCGGCTTTCACGAGTTTGCGCTGTTCATGGCCTGGGGTCCGCCCGCCGACACGCTCAAGAGGGACCGCAACGGCCGCAACGCCTTGATCCACACGTACATCCGATGCTCCAGCGGCCCAAAGCGGGGCAAGTACGTCCGCAACAACCTCGACTGCGATGGCACCTCGGACGAGACGCAGGTTGCAATCGACAACGACCTCGTCATCGAGATCAAGTACGCGACGTAGCCGCGCACGCGGATGTTGCACTAGTCCCCACCGGAGCCGGCATCGCTGGATTTGAAGCGATCGCGGGCCGTTGACGTCATAGGCCCACGACCGAGACCATCGGTCCGCTCATCATGCTGCGAACGCTCAAGCACCTCGTCCTCGCCGTTGCCCTCGGCGGGCTGTTCGTCGCTCCGCCCGCGCCGGCCCAAGCGCACCTGGCGAAGTGGGGGAGCTGGGAGATCACCCACCGCAACCTGATGAAGCTCTTCCCCGAAGCCGACCCCAACGGCTGGAAGATCAAGCGGTACCAGTACTCCGAAGAGGAAGTGAAGTTCCTCGAGAAGCAGCTCGGCTTCGACCTGTACCCCGAGGACAAGGCGCCCGAGTTCTTCCTCGCCCACGATGCCGAAGGTCGCTTCCTCGGGGTCGCGATCTTCATCGACCCACGAACGAAGCCCAAGGTGCTCAACGGAGGCATCCTCACCCTCGAGGTCGGCATCGGCGTGAACACCAAGGGCGAGATCAGCCGCGTGCGCGTGTACGACTATCGCGGCAACCTCGACCTCACCAAGGACGCCTTCCTCGACCAGCTCAAGGGTCGCACGCTCGACTCGGACTTCACGATGGGCAAGAGCGGCCTGAAGCCGGTCGAAGGCGAGTCCGAGGAGAGCCAGCTCGTGGCCAACGCCGGGCGCGAAGCGCTGCTCCTGATGAAGACCGCCCTCGGTCGTCGCTGACGCAGCGCTACGCAAGCAGGTGCAGCCGGCTCGCGACACTCGTCACGACCACCGGGTGCGCGCGCTCGGCGATGCGGCGGGGGCTACGAAATGTGAAGCCCCTCTCGAACGACGGCCAGAAAGGCCGCGAGCGTCGGGTTTCCACCGCTGCGACTCGGGAAGACCGCATGCAGAGGCAGTGGCGGCAGCCATGCGCTCTCGAGCACCGGGACCAACGCTCCGCGTGCGAGGTACGGCGCGGCGATGTGTTGAGGAAGCAGACATATCCCCTGGTCCGCCAGCGCCGCGTCCAGAATCACGCTCGCGGACGGACATCACAGACGGACCTGCGGCTCGATCAGCTCTCGGTTCTTGCCGCACTGCAGCATCCAACCCAGACGGTCTGAGCCACCGAGCACGAGACCGGGCATCTTCCGAAGCTCGTGGGGGTGCGTCAGCCGATCGACACCAGGAAGCCTGGGTGAAGCCACGAGCGCTTGGCCGGCGGCATCGCCGACATTTCGCTCGGCTCAGCGCTCGATCCCGCCGATACGATCGGCTTCGACCTTTCCGACTACCCCCGTCTGAGAACTGTCCTCAGCGAGGGGCGAGCGCAAGCTTGGTACCAAAGCGTGAACACGCACTTCGGTGTCGAGCTTGGACACCCGGCCCTCCGAACCTAGCAGCCTGCTGCGAAACGCTCATTCCCAGGCCGGTCCGCACGCGGTCTTGCTCGATTCGTTGCTCTTGGCCTGGGCGCGTTTGCAGTCCTCGCCTGACGCGAAGCAGTCGCGGTCTGGGCCAAGTCGACGGTCGAGCGCACCGACGAACCCGTGTTCGAAGCACTGGACAGACGTGGCTGGAACGCACGGTCCCTCGCAGTACTCCGCCATTCGGTAACACTTGCGCGGTTCGTCGCTGCCTTCACGCGGCGCCTCGCAAACCCACTCCGGCGACGCGTTGAAAGCGGGCGCGAGCAGGACGTAGACGCCACCGAAGACCGCAGCGGCCACGAGCGCCTTGAGCAGAATCGGACCGTAAGGACGTGTCATCGAGTGCAAGTACCACGTCGAGACGCCGTCCATTTCGAACTGCAAGGCCGGATTCCAAGCGGCTGGGTCAGGCGGCTTCGGTCGCGGCGTTGCGGGCTCGCTTCACCTGCGCCAACCGGCGATAGCTTTCCGCGTAGGCATCGACCGAGGTCGAGGTCTGGAAGAGTCGCAGCACCCGCTCCCGACCTTTCCGCGCCATCTCGAGGCGGAGATCTTCGTTGGTGAGCATCTTGAGAACCCCCTGGCCGAAGGCTTCGGGGTTCTGCGGCGGCACCACGACGCCGCACGAGTCTGCGCCCGTGCCGATCGCCTCTTTGCATCCGCCCACGTCAGTGCCGACCACAGGCACCCCGGCGGCCATGCTCTCGAGGACGGTGAACGGGAAACCCTCCGAGATGCTCGACAGCACGCTGATGTCACCTTCCCAGAACGCCTCGGCCGGCTTGGAGTGATAGCCAGCAAGGTCGAAGTTCTCTTCGAGACCGAGCTCGGCGATCAGCTTGTTGCACTTTTCGACGTACGGCGGGTCGGCCTTGAGCGAGCCGTAGACGATGTACTTGATGTTCTCGAGTTCCTTCCGCACGACGGCACACGAGCGGATCATCGTGAGCACGTCCTTGAGCGGAAAGACGCGCGCCAGCGCGACGCACGTCGGCCGTCCGCGAAGGTGCTCCGGCTTTTCTCCGGGCTTGAACTTCTCGCAGTCCACCCCGTTGTAGATCGTTCGCACCCAGGGAAACTCGGTCTCCTGCTCGTAGACCCCCATGAGGTCCTTGTCGACGAGCGCCTTGTACGTGGGCTCGATGAATGGAAACGAGCCGATGTTGGGCACGATGCCGGTGCCGTCCCAATCACTGAAGTCGATGGTCTCGGGGCGGTCGCGGACACATCCGAACGGCAGCTCCCACCGCGCGTTGAAGTGCGCACACGGGCTGATCTGATCGGCGAATAAGTAGCAAAGCTTGGTGTAGAAGCCGGCAAGCTTCACCAAGAAGCGCTTGCAAAAGAAGCTCATCTCGGCGGCCGAGCACGCGATGTAACGCTCGCGAATGTACACACCGTGGTCGGTGAGCAAGAACGGCGTGCCGTACTCGAACTTGGCGACGATGTTTGCCAATGCCGTGGACGCGGCGATCGACGCGTGACTGACGTCCGTCTCGGGGATGGTCGCGACGATGGGCATGAACATGTTGAACATCCACCGCAGCGCCGTCGTGAGATCGAACAGGCACGGCCGATCACATTCGCGAAACGTGGGGTCGGTGGCAGCAACGTTATTGTGAAAGTCCCGCCAGCAGTTCCACGTAGCCTCGGACCGCATGGTTTCGCGGTAGTCGTAGGCCTGAAAGTACTTGTAGATCTCGTGGACGGTCTTGCCGTACTTCCACATGTCGATGCCGGGGTTTTCGAAGCCCTCGAGCAGCTCCTGGAACAGCGGCACGAACTTGGTCTTGATGACCCGTTGCGTCGTGGTGACCTTGCGGCGGAAAGAGAATCGAAACGGTCGCGTGTCGATGTATTCGGCCTGCTCTTCAGCGCCCCACAGCGGCACCTTCATGATCGAGCGAATCTGGGGAAACTCGTGGGTGGCGTACTTGTCTTCGCCGCCCGGGTCGGCGACCACCGCAAAGATCTCCCAGTCGATCTCGGGCAGGAACTCGCACAGGATGTGGCACCACGTACTCACCCCGCCACCCATGAACGGGTAGGTGCCCTCGGTGGTGAACAGAACGGAGAGCTTTTCCTGGTCGGGCTCCGCCATGGGTCAGGCCACCTTGAGTGCACGCAGCTGCTTGGCTGCCACCTCGCGCAGATGCTTGCTGAAGCGTGCATCGGCTCGCAGAAGCTCGGCCCGCATCGCGTCGGCATCGAGCCCTTCGGAAATCTGGTTGCCCGTCATGCGTTCGACGATGTACTCGGACAAAGCGAGGTACCGCCCGAGCGGCGCCAGGTTGTCTTGCTCGAGCGCGTCGGGAAACCCGAAGCCGTCGTCGGTCTCGTGGTGCTCGCGAATGAGCGCTGCGAGCTCCGCCCCGTCGCGCAGCGGGCCAGCCAGAAGTGCGCCGAGCGTGGGGTGACCGAACTCGGTCTGCACGTCGCGAGAACCGCCGGCGGCTTGCACGAGTCCGACGTCGTGCACCAAACCCGCGCGGCGCAGCAAATCGACGCTGCGTTCGTCGAGACCGTCGGCGGCAGCCATCTGAGCCGCGAGGTTGGAGACGCGCTCGTGGTGCCCTTCACAACCGCGCGCCAAGTCGAGGGCGCGACACAGCGCCTGCAGCGTGTCGAAGTAGGTGTTCCCGAACGCGACGACCTCGATCTCGCGGGCCATCACCCGTGAGATCTGCTCGGTGAACGACGCCAATAGGCCGTAGTCGCCGTCTTGCACGCCCGCCTTGCGCTTGGAGTTCACCAGTCCGAGCACGCCGGCCAGCTCTCCGTCGTTGAGGATGGGAAAGGCCAGCAGCGAATCCACACCCATCCCCGTCAGCTCCGAGAGGTCCTTGGGGACGATGATCGGCTCGTCCATCACCATCTCGAGGTCGAACAGCGTGCCGTCGACACGTTGCCCGACCAGGCCACCAACGACGTCGTCGAGGCCGTACTGGGTCCGAAGCACGAAACCGTCGCCATCGCGTCGTCCGATGAAGGCCCCTTGGTGACGGCTCGCCCGGGCGGCTACAGACAACAACGCTTTGAACAGAGCGCCCATGTCGAGCGCGGAGGCAATGGTTCGATTCGCGGTGCGCAGTCGACCCTCGAGTCGAGTCACTTCACTTTGGTGGTCGGCACGGTCGAGCGCACTCCTGCCGATGATCTGCAGCGTTGCGGCGCTCTCGTCCCAGCGCTGCTTGGCCTTCTTGGCCAGCGAGCGTGAGGCGAAGCTGCCCATCACCAGCAGCCCACCCGCAAACGGGGTGACAAGGTGCGGTCGCGCAAGGGCGCCGACGAGGTTGAGACCCAGATAGTCGTCGCTGCCCGGCAGCTGGAGCCGCAGCTCCGCATCGCCATCGATCAGCGGGTGCTGGTCGTTCTCCTCGTGCATCGGGGGCGGCTCTCGGCGGGCAAAGAACCGCCCACCGGGAACTTCCTTCGGCCCGGCCTCCTCGGGTTCAGGCTCGGGCTGCAGGCCGACGACCAGCTCATATGAGCCACGGTTGCGTCGGTACCAACCGATCGCGAGCACGTCGAGCTCCTTGCGAAACGCTTCGAGCACGTCCTCGAACGAAGGCTCGCCGCGCTGCTTGGTCAGCAGGCGAGCGACGCTCTCGGACAGAGGAACAACGGCTTGGAAGAAGCTCATTGGCGGAACTCAGAAAGCGGAGTAGTAGTAGAAGTCGAGCGTGCGGAAGAGCGTCGCGGCGCGGCGGGAGGTGAGAATCGCGAACACCAGACTCCCGGCGAGCAAGCCGAGCACGCTGTACTCGAAAGAGATCATGCGACTGGCGACGTAGCCGACCACCACATTCGTCAACAACGCCGGCCAAATGCAGGCCACCACGACGTTCGGGCGGGCCAACGAGAAAAAGAACAGTGAGTTGAGTAGGCCCAGCGCGAGCAAGGAGTACGAAATGGCCGCATACCAGAACACCTCATAGGTGATCGGGCTGGCGAAGAAGTCACGCACCTCCTTGATGTGATCGAAGCGCTCCAGCGACCGCACGCCAAAGTAGGTGATGGCGATGCTGATCACCGCGACAACGGCCAGCATGATGCGCTGCCGGTTGTAGAAGCGCTGATAGTGTCGATTGTGCTCCTTGTAGTCGGCAGCCTTCGTCGACTCTTGCACCGGGATGATCGTGCGGCTGAACTCGTTGACCGAATACTCGAGGACGGCGATCGTGAACACGAGGCTGAGCAGCGCCCAGTCCATGCCCAGCTCGTACGGGGTGCGAAACCAGATCACCAGCGGCAAGTACCCCCGCGCCGCCGACCAGCCGATGATCCGGTCGGCATTGAGGAAGGTAAAGTACAGCACCCCGTACACGAGGAACGGCAGCACGATGTACAGCAGCACCGAAGAACGAGGCAGCAGCGATTTCTCGAAGCGCTTCTCGAGCTCTTTGCGGCGCTTGCGAATGCGGAACGCGCCGTAGCCACAGGCAACCGTGTTCGTCACGGCCAAGCCGACCCAGTGCGCAGCGTAGATCCCGAACGAGGTGTACGTCATCATCAGGTGCACGGCGACGGTGCCGACGGACGTCGTGATGACGATCGCGAGGTTGTCCTGAAGCATGAACAACACGCCGAGAAACAACCACATCGGTGACAGCAGCACGAAGTAGGTCAGCGAGACCACCGCGTAGCGCCACGCGAGCACCGGCACGAACAGGTTGAACACGCAGAAGCCGATCACGACCGCGAGCATCAATCCGGTGCCCGTCAGGATGATGAGACGACAGACCTCCTCGAGCAGCTTCCAGTTCTTCTGCCCGGAGTAGAAGGTGCCCTCGCGGCCGATCGCCTGAATGAAGCCCCCCGTGACGACGAAACTCGCGATCGTGCCCAGCGCCACCAGCGTCGCTTCGAGGTTCGAGAAGTCGAGCCACGCCCACAGCGAGTAGCGAAGAATGAGTACCGCGGCGATCTGCGTCGCCATGGGCATCGCGAACAACGTGCCCTTGCAGTAGTGCACGACGAACGACTTGAGGCGGGCCCACGGCGTGAGGGACTCCATCGCCTTGAGCTCGGTCGCCTCCGAAGGCCCGCTGTAAATCTCCTCGTAGATGGTCTCTGCGAGGTGGAAGATGCTCCCGGAGCCGAACTGCTCCTCGGCATCGACGTCTCGCAGACCGAAGCTCTCCAGCGTCGCGGCGACCGCCCAGGCATCGAGCGGCCACCCGACTTTTTCGATCACCTTCTCCCGGGTCTCTGCGCGCCGCTCTTCGAACGCCCGCTGACGTTCATCGAGTTCGCCGATCGTGCCGTCGGGAGGCATCGAAGATCATCTGGGTCAGCGCGTGCTGCGAAACCAGTCCAACGTGTGCTGCAGGCCCGATTCGAGGCTCATCTTGGGATCGAAGCCGAGCTTTTCGCGGGCGGCGGAGATGTTGGCGCTGGAACGCAGAATCTCGCCCTTGCGTGCAGGCGCGTGGAGGATCTCGGACGTGCTGTTGCACTGTCGCGCAATGGTCTGCGCGAGCTGGTTGACCGTGGTTTCGGTGGAAGTCCCGACGTTGAACACGTCGCCGCCGAAGTCTTCGGAGGCCGCACGCCGAATCGCCTGGGACACGTCGCCGACGTAGACGAAGTCGCGGGTCTGCTCGCCATCCCCGAAGATCGTGATGCGCTCCCCGTCGAGGGCGCGCTGCATGAAGATCGAGATGACGCCCGAGTATGGGTTGCTGGGGTCCTGACGCGGTCCGTAGACGTTGAAGAATCGAAGCGACGCCGTGGGCACGCCGTGGACTTCGGCGTAGTACCGAAGGCACATCTCCGACCCGAACTTGTTGATGCCGTAGGGGCTCACGGGCCATCGCGCCATCTCTTCGGTGAGCGGGACGGTATCGAGGTTGCCGTACGTCGCCGCCGAAGAGGCGAACACGATGCGCGGTGCCCCCGAGAAGCGCGCGTACTCGAGGACGTGCATCGTGGTGGCGTAGTTGAGCCGCACATCGTCGAGCGGGTTGGCGACCGAAGCCACCACCGCGACCTGGGCCGCAAGGTGCACGATCGCTTTGGGCTTGCCCCACGAGGGGTCCACTTGGGACATGCCCGGCCAGAGGCCATCGGCAATGTTCGTCTCGATGGTCGCGAGCCGCTCGGTGTCGAGCCCTGCGAGATTCGACCGCTGCCCCGTGGAAAAGTTGTCCAGCACCACCACTCGCTCGCCTTCCGCGAGCAAGTCGCGGACGAGCTGCGAACCGATGAAGCCTGCGCCGCCTGTGATGATGTACATGGCGACTACTCTACCGTGACGCTCTTGGCGAGGTTGCGAGGCTTGTCGATCTCGCGGTCGAGTGCCCGCGCGACGTGATAGCTGAGCAGCTGCAGCGCGACCGTGTTCACGACCGGCTGGAGCTCTGCGCTGGCGTGCGGCACAGTAATGACGTCTTCAGCCAGCGTTTCGAGGTTTTGGGTGCCCTCGACGGCCACGGCGATGATCGGACCTTTGCGCGCAGCAATCGCCGATATGTTCGCCATGAGCTTGTCGTGCGTGGGCGAGGGCGTGGCCAGGAAGATGGTGCTCACCTCAGGGTCGATGAGGGCGATGGGCCCGTGCTTGATCTCTCCGGCCGCCCCGCCTTCGGCCGGGGTGTAGGAGATTTCCTTGAGCTTGAGCGCACCCTCCAGCGCAACGGGCACCTGCACACCGCGGCCGAGGAACAGGAACGCTCGGGCGTTCGCGTGCTTCTTGGCAATGGCTTCGATGTGCGCCTCCTGGTCGAGGACCGCGCGGACATAGTCGGGCAGCTTCTCGAGGTCGGCGAGAACCGTGTCCGCCTGATCCGGGGTGACGGTGCCCTTGCGAAGGCCGAGGTCGAGCGCAACGAGCAGGCCGGCGATGACCTGCGACGAGAACGCCTTGGTCGATGCGACCCCAACCTCCGGACCCGCCTGCGTCAAGATGGTCGCATCGGCTTCGCGACAAAGCCGGCTCCCGATGACGTTGCAGATCGCCAGCGACTTGAGCTCGGTCCCGCGTGCGAGGTCGAGCGAGGCGAGCGTGTCCGCGGTTTCGCCGGACTGGCTGACCGACAAGAAGGCGTCGGTCTGCTCGAGCAGCGGTTCTTCGTACCGAAACTCCGAGGCGATATAGACGTCCGTCGGGATCTTCGCGAGTCGCTCCATGTACCACTTGGCCACGAGGCTGGCGTGATACGAGGTCCCGCAAGATGCCGCCGCCATGCGGGTGGGCGGCTCGGCGTCGTCGAACAGCGCCTTCATCTCGGGCAGGTCGACACTCCGGCGACCGGCTTCGTCGGTGCTGACGCGGCCGGTACAGATCCGCTCGAGGGTGCTGGGCTGCTCGCCGATCTCCTTGCGCATGAAGTGCTCGTAGCCCCCGCGCTCCGCCGCTTCGGCCGACCATTCCACCTCGGTGATCTCGCGCGAAACCTTTGCGCCGCTCTGGTCGAACAGCTCGACCGAGTTGCGCTTGAGCACCGCGAAGTCCCCATCCTCCAAGAAGAGGACCTGACGGGTGCGGTTGAGAACCGCGACCACGTCCGAAGCGAGGAACGCCTCGTCATCACCGAGCCCAACCACGAGCGGACTGCCACGGCGAGTGGTGACGATCTCCGACTCGTCGTCGTCGGTGGCGTGCACGACCGCAAAACCGTAGGTCCCACGCAGACGCTCGGCCGAGACCTTGACCGCCTCAAGCAGGTCCCCGTCGTAGTTCTCCTCGACGAGGTGCGCGATGACCTCGGTGTCGGTGTCGGATTGGAACTGATGCCCCTTGAGCTTCAGCTCGGCGCGCAGCGCAGCGTGGTTCTCGATGATGCCGTTATGCACGACCGCGAACTGGCCGGTGCAGTCCACATGAGGGTGGGCGTTGTGCTCCGCCGGCTCGCCATGCGTGGCCCAGCGGGTGTGGCCAATCGCCGTGCGACCGAGCTGCTGGGCTTGCTCGACCTTCTCGGTGAGGTTTGCGACGCCGCCGACCGCTCGATTGACCTCGAGCTGACCGCTCATGTCGATGGCCGCAACGCCCGACGAGTCATAGCCGCGGTACTCGAGGCGCTCGAGGCCCTTGAGGCACTCGGTCACGCCGTTCCGAAATCCGATGTATCCAACGATGCCGCACATGGTGGTGTCCTCCTGGGGAGAACCTCTCGTGTGGATCGGACAGCCGACCGGCAAGGGGTCGTTTCGAGATCCCGCGGCCCGATTCGAGTCTTGAAGGTTTCAGATCTGGGCTCGCGGTACCCCCGGGAAAAGCCGATGGATCGATTCGGAACCCTCGTCCGTGATCGCCAACGGAATCATCCGCGTACTGCTTTGGGGAGGACTGCTCCTCTTCGTGGTACCCGGAATCGTGCTCGGAAAAGAGCGCGAGCTGACCAAAGCCACCTTGCCGCAGCAAGCGGGACGGCTGGTACTGGTCTTGGTGGCGTTGGTGCATGTGCTGACGCTGCTGAACCTCTTCGACGGGGTTTCGCTCATCGGTTCGCTCATCATCATCGGCGTCGGACTGAGCCGTAGAAAGAAGCCTGCCGAAGGAGAGCTCCGTGGCAGCGACCGCCTTCAGATCGTCGTTTACGACCTTCTGGACGGCGGGCGCGCCGAGCTGGTCCGCATCCGGGACGCGGCGCTGGCGAAGATCCGGTCCAAACTGGGCGACCGCACCGCGGGCATCGTCGGTGGGCTCATCGATCACGCACCGTTCCTGCTCATCCTCGGTGCGCTGCTGTTCGTTCGCTACAGCGCCTTCTTGGACTATCCGTACCCGGACTCCTCCCGCGCACACGAGAACATCATGCGGCTCAAACGCTTGGGCGCTGGTGAGGTGCTCGCATCCGGCTATTACCCGCTGGGTGCACATGCGTTTGCGCTGGTCGTCTACACGCTCTCGCGCGTCGACCAGATGTTGCTGTGGGGCGTGCTGGGAACCACGTGGTCCTTGCTGACGACCACGGCCGTGTACGCCCTGTCGGTGCGCCTGCGCGCACCCACGCGAAGGAGCGGTGGGGCCACCATCGCCGCGGCGCTGTGTGCTTTTGCGACGTCCGGACCGCTGCTTCCAGTGCTGGAGTCCGAAGCCGCACTGCACGCCTACACGTTCGCAGCGCCCTTCTTCATCATGCTCGTCGCATCGCTCAGTGGCAGCCAAGAGGGACCGTGGCCCAAGCGCATCTCGCTGGGCCTGCTGGTCCTGCTCGCCTCGGTGCACCCGCTCAGCCTCGCGCTCGGCTTGGCAGCCCTCGCCGCAGCCGCCACGGGTGAACTGTCGTTTCGCAAGGGCGGCGTCGGCATGCTCGCGCGGTGTGCTGGCTACGGCATCGTCGCCACGCTGGTGCCGCTGGGTTGGGGCCTCATCGCCGAAGTGCTCGGGTTCGGCCTCGGACACGGTGCCCTCGACGTGGTCCGAGAGACGCTCGCTCCGCGCGCGCCCGATCCCAAGATCGCGCAGGCACCCCTCATGCTCGCCGCAGGGGCCTTCGCCCTGGCCACGCTCTTCCGCGTGCGCCAGATGAAGATGAAAGCCGGCCGGGACTTCCGCATCGACGTCCCCTGCCTCGCATTCCTCTTCGCGTGGTCCCTGTTCTCGCTGCCCAAAACCGGGCTGCCCATGCTGTCCACCGACGGGGTGATGGCGCTGCTCGTGCCGTTGGCCTCCGTCGTGGTCGGACTTGGTTTCGACGTCCTGTACGACATGGTCTCGATGCCGATGGGACGGATGTTCCGGGTGCTCACGCTGCGCCCGCTTCGACAGCTCCCGGGGATCGCGGGTGTCATCGGCGTGTTGATCTTCGCGCCCCCCTCGTTCAGCGAGGTCGACGCGCGCATGGAGCCCGAAACGACCCTGGGCGCCGCCTATCAGATCAAGGAGGAGTTCGTCGCAGGCGAGTGGACCATGGTTGCGCACCCCGAGCTGTCCACGCACGTCGAAGGCGAAGGCTGGTCGATCCCGCGTGGGGACTTCCTCGAGAAGTTCGACGTGGAGTCGTACAAGTGGGACCCGCAGAACAGCGCTACGACGGTCCCAACCGCGCATGTGTTCCTGTTCGTCGAGAAGACCGCGCCCAACGTCCGCTACCGATCGGTTCAGGCTTTTGAAGCTCGGGCCGATGACAACGTTGCGCTGGAATCATGGTGTCGCGAGTACATGGAGACCTACACCAACATGTCGGTGTACTTCGAGACCGAGGAGATCGTGGTGTTCCACATCCACCGTACGGTCGAAGAAGAGCGCGAGGTCATGGCGCGGGTTTGGGAAGAGAAGCGCAAGGGCCGGTGACCCGCCTCATCGCGTGGATGCTGGGGGTCTGGGTGCTCTTTGGCGCCGGGCTGGCCCACGCCGAAGGCGACGTGTACGAGGACGTCGGCATCTTCCGCGACCTGGGGTACCCGGCGGCAATGCTGACCGCCGACGAGCCGCTGTTCGAAGCCTGGTACGAGCTGCCGAGCGACTGGGAGATGCAGCGCGGCTCGTCGGTAGAAGTGATCTACAGCGTGCCGAAGCTGGCGCAGGCCACGAACAAGACCGCCGGTGCACTCGTCGTGACGGTCAATGGCAAGGAGCGACACCGCGAAGCGCTTCCAAGCGAAGATGCTCGGTTTCGACGGCTGATGGTCGAAATTCCGCCCGAGTCCCCTACACCGCAAGGCCTGCACATCCAGGTCGCGTTCGTGGCCCACGAGGAGGACTGCGAACCCGACGAGCGCACCGTGGTGTTGCACGAAGACTCTTCGATTCGGGTGAAGTACAGCATGCGCCCGCCCGCGCACAACTTGGGCGAGTTCCCCTACCCGCTCATCACCCAGCGCGCACGCGACTTGCGGCGCGTCGCCATGCGCATGGCCGTCGCCGACGACGAGCACAGGCGAGCGCTCTTGGAGCTCGCAGGCGCGCTCGGCAAGCATGCGGGCACCAACCCGGTACGCATCGAGCCGCTCGACCCCGATGCTCCGCTGCCGAAGGGCCACCTCGTCGACATCGACCTCACCAGCGCCGACCCGAACCCCTCGCTGTCAGTCCGGGCACACCCCGAGAACGACGCCTGGTCGGTCTTCACCGTCGAGGCCGACTCCGCGGATGCTGCCGCCCTGGTCGCGCGATGGATCTTCAGTCGCAGCCAGCTCGGCGTCGGGACGCAGCGCCGCTTTGCCAGCGAGCCACCGCCCGAAAGCAACTCGCCGTGGCTTGCAACGACGGTCCATTTCTCCGACCTCGGCCTGCAGGATGTCCTCTTCCCGTTGGTCAAGGGCGTACCGAAGACGTTCTACTTCGACCGACCGCCCGCGATTCTCATCGACGAGGACAGCACGCTCACGCTCGCCTACTCGGTTCCGACCGGCGTCGCAGAAGGGTCTGTCCTGGTGGTCTCGCTCGGCGACGAAGTGCTCGGTCGCGTTCGCCTGGAGCCAGGTGTTCACGAGACGGTGTTCGAGCTCCCTGGAGGTCGAGCCGGCAACCGAGACGGCGCCAACCGGCCTCTGCGTCACTTCGTGCTCAAGTTCGAAAGCGAGGGCGGCGGCGGCTCCAACGACGATGAGGAATGCACCGAGCGCGAAACCGACTTCATCACGATCAAGCCGCGCTCCCGCTGGCACCTCGCCCCGATCGAGCCCACCGTGCTCGACCTCGAGTCGTTTCCGGCGCCCCTCAACGGCTCGGGACTCAAGCACCCCACGAACGTGGTGCTGGCCGACGACCGCCCCCACGGCGCGCTCGGATTTGCGGCGAGCGTGGCGATGCGCATCGGTACGGACTCTCTGACTGCGCCGCGGTTCGAGCTTTCAAGCGCGAGCGACCCCGCCCCCACCGAAGGCCACCTCATGATGTTCGGCGTGGTGGAGGACGGCGTCGCCTGGTCCCAGGTCGCAGCGCGGCTCGACGACACCCTCGAAGTCCCCACCCCGACCGACTCGTTCGAACCGGTCGGTGCCATTTGGCTGAGGCGCTTCAGCAAGGAGCGAGCGGCGGGGCTCGTCGTCCTCACCGACGATTGGGATGCTGCGCACCGCGCCCTCGTGTCCGTGTTCGGAACGCCGGGGTTCTCGCTCGCGTTCGACGCGAAGGGCAGGCTCGAAGCCGCCTCCGCAAGCGGTTCGACGCCCGAGCTCGATCGCATGATCGCTAGAACGCAGGCCGCATGGCGTTCCGTCCCCCTTCCCGTGTTCTTCGGCGGGGTGCTGTCGCTCGTGCTCGCTGGCATTTGGTACATCCGCCGCCGGTCGCGGAGCCTGCCGCAGCCCGAAACAGATGGCGAAGCGGCCTGATCTGAGCCTGGTTCGCCGCGTCCTGATGGCCGAAGAACCAGGAGACACGAAGGAACGTTCATGGCAGCAAACTGTGCGGTCGACCCCGAATATGATGCGATTCGCGTAGAGATCGAATACCCCAGCGAATACGCATCGATCCCAATGGTGCGGGACAAGTTCCGCGCCTTCTTGGAACAGCTCGACATCGACGCGGAGGGCGAGGTCGGCTTCGGGCTCATGCTCGCGCTGACCGAATGCGTTTCCAACGTCATTCGGCACGCCCACGACCAGGACGGACGGGACGCGCGGGTCGTCTTCGAGAGCGCCGAGTCGATGGTGCGGATCTACGTCTACGACACCAACCCGGACAAGGCGTTCGGCCAGGCCGACGAGAACGTCGTCCCGGATCTGGACGGGGAGTCCGGGCGCGGGTTGTTCTTGATGCAGAGTTTGACCGACTCGATCTCCTACCGCGAGACCATCGAGCCGCTGGGAAAAGTGGTCATCCTCGAGAAGGCGCTTCCGTAGGTGCGCCATGCCCAACGACCCCAAGCCTGCCGGTCGCCTGCTCATCGCCGACGATGAGGCGACCATTCGTCAAATCCTCACCCGGGCGCTGGCCTCGGTCGGCTACGACGTCGAAGTCGCAAAAGACGGCAAAGAAGCCAAGGCCATCCTCGACGAACGAGCCGCCGAGTTCGACGTTGCGGTGCTCGACATCATGATGCCGGGCATCAGCGGACTCGACCTGGTGTCGCACATCGTAGACAACATCGGGTCCGATGCCCCCCGCATTCTGCTCGCGAGCGCCCTCGGCTCGACGCAGGACATTCAAGCGGGCCTGCGCCGCGGTGCCGACGACTACATTCCCAAGCCCCTGCGCATCCCCGAGATCCGTACGCGCGTGAGCCGACTGGCGCGTCTTCGGCAAGCCGAACGCGAGCTTCTCACCGCCAACGCTCGCATGCGAGCAGAGATCGAGTGTGCGAGCCGGATTCAGGCGGGTCTGCTGCCACCCAACCCCGTCGAGCTTCCGCGCGTTTCTGCAGCGTATGCCTATCAACCCTGCGAGGGACTCGCAGGCGACTTTCTCAACGTCCAGCGTATCGACGACGACAGGATCGCCTTCTTCGTCGCCGACGTGTGCGGACACGGGGTCGCAGCGTCACTGGTCGCGACGTGGGCCGCAACGTCGCTGTCGCCGGCCTACTCGATCGCATCGGCCCTGCTCGAAGGTCGCTCTGTCGGCGACATATTCGACATCGCTGGGCCCGCCGAGGTCTGCACGATGCTCGATCATGAGATTTCGAGCCGCGGCCTGGATTCGTATCTCACCGTCGCCTACTGCATCCTCGATCGGAGCACCGGGGTGCTGCGGTACTGCTGTGGAGGACACCCACCCCCGATGCTGTTCCGCGCCGACGGCAGCCTCGACCGCCTTGCAGGCGGTGGCGGTCCTCCAGTGGGCATGGGCCTCGGCCTGCCATTCGAGGACGGCGAAACCACACTTCAGCCGGGCGACCGCTTGTTCATCTTCACCGATGGGCTCACCGAGCTCGAGGTCGATGGAGAGATGTTCGGCGAAGCACGGCTCGCGGACCTCATTGCGAGCCATCTCGATGAACCTCTGCAGAACGTCGTGGACCTGACGGTACGCACGCTGCTGCAGGATCGCGAGTCGCCCGACGACCTCTCGCTGCTCGCGGTCGCGATATGAGATTCGTTCAGTGCTGGCCCATCGCGGCCCGCGATGGAAACGCACCGATCCGCCCCCGCCTGGTCCCTGACCTCGCGGGGGCGTCCCGTTTTCGATCGCAGCGATCCGTGGTCGCCTCCAAAGCCGACGCTACAGGGATCGTGGCCGGTGAGCTTCGTTCGACCCACACCCACGATCGTCCTCGAGGGCACCTACCCGGTGACCCTGGGCGGCATCTCCACCTGGATGGACCTACTCCTCCAAGGCTCGATGCCGGCCCGCGTGCTTCGAATCGGTGCCCTGCCACCAGAAGACACATGGGCCTACACGCTCCCCTCGTCCGTAGAGTCTCTCGAGGGCGTCGACGAGCCCTCGGACTTCAGCCAAGAGAGCGTCCGTGACTGGTCACGCATCGTTGCCGCGCGCATCCCCGCCGGCGGCGTCGTGCATGCGATCGGTGCGGGCCTGGCTTCCGCGATTGGGCTCGCCGCCCAACGCCGCGGCTGCCCCCTCATCGTGTCGGAGCACGCCTCGTACGTGGAGGAACTTCGCGCAGGCAGCCCATTTCTCGAGTCCGGCCGCATGGTCCGGCGGGACGAGGCCGAAGGCGTGCTCGGCACCTTCGAGCAGATTCGCCACGACCTCTACCGGGGCGCCGACATGGTCACGGCGCTGTATCCCGAGCGCATGGCCGACCAGGTCGCGCGCGGCCTCGACCCGGCACGCGCCCGCGTGATCGCCAACGGGGTGGAAGTACCGTCGAGCACCACGCCACCGCCCGAGCGGTTCACCGCCGTCTTCCTCGGCCGACTCAACCCCATCAAGCGTCCCGACATCTTCGTGGACCTCGTCGACGCGGCATCGAGCGATGTGACGATCCGCGGTGAGCTAGTCGGTCCATTCGACTGCCCGCCGTGCGAAGAGGCGCGGCTGCGCGCCCGGCTCGATCGCAGTCCGACCGTGACCTGGCGGGGGCCACGTGCCATGCCCGACGCGCTGGCAAACGCATCGGTCCTGGTGCTCACCAGCGATCTGGAGGCCCAGCCCTTGGCGGTGCTCGAAGCCATGGCGCGGGGCATCCCCGTCCTTGCGACCGACGTCGGGGACGTCCGCCGCATGGTGTCCGATCCGGCCCTCGGCGCGCCCGGTGGCGTGGTGAGCCGGAATCCCAATGCGCTTCTCGAGGCCCTGCGAACGCTGGCCACGAACCCTCAGCAGCGCGCGGTTTGGGGCCGCGCCGCCCGAACTCGCGTGCAGCGGCACTTCGACGTGACCCGCATGCGCACCGAGTTCTCCCTGCTCCACGCCTTTCCCACCACGCCTTCACGAGCCGCCTCATGAACGTTCTCATCCTTCACGGCTACGGCCTCACCGGTTCCGGCAGCGCGATCTACACGCGCGACCTCGCCGAGGCCCTGGCCCGCAACGGACACACGGTCGACGTGCTTTGCCACGACGAGGACCTTCGCGCCTCGCATCCGAACGCGTCGATCATCCACCACAACCACGGCACCAACAGCACCGCGTACCTCCGCTCAACGGGCGGACGACTCACGATCCACGCGGTCTCCGACCGCGAGATTCCCGTGATGTATCCGCGAGCCGAACTCTCCCGAGGCCGAGTCATCGCGGATTGGTCCGCCCAGGAGATGGATGACTACGTGACGCGAATGACCTCGATCTCCCGCGACATCGTGCGGCTGCGCGACGTCGACGTGGTCCTGGTCAACCACACCGCGCTGCTGTGTCAGGTCGCGGACCGCCTCGCGCGGCAGGTGGGGACCGCCTGGGCCGTGATCTCCCACGGCACCGGACTGCACTACGGCGTTCGTAGAATCCCGGCCTTGGCCGCCCGCGTCGATGCGGCGCTGTACTCGGCCGCGGCCGTGGTCGCGTTGAACGACGCCGTTCGCGAGCGCATCGTCGAGCTGTTCCCCAAGCACGAGTCGCGGCTGTGCGAAGTCTCGCCCGGCGTCGACCTCTCGCTATTCTCTCCCCAGACCAAGGCGGCCGAGCCCACCGTGGCCTACGCCGGGCGCCTCACCCTCGACAAGGGCATCCACGCGCTGCTGGCGGCCTGGCCGATGATCCGGCGCAGCGTGCCCAACGCGAAGCTGCGGCTCGCGGGCGGCGGCAAGGACGGCGAAGCACTTCAGGCCGCCGCCGACGCCCTCACCCGCGGCAGCCTGAGCGACTTCCTCGACCCGCTGAGAACGCTGGGCGTCGACTCCGGACGACATGCCTTGATCCACCCGGTGGAGCACTTCATCAACGGTGCCCCTCGAGACTACGCCGAGCGCGCGCGAATGGCCGCCGGCTCGATCAGCTTCGTCGGTGTCCTGGATCGAGTCGGATGCGCCGAGCACCTGGGCCCCGCCCACGTCGCCGTACTTCCAGCGCTCGTGCCCGAGGCGTTTCCGCTCTCGATCCTCGAGGCGGTGTCTTGCGCGGCCATCCCGGTGGGCACGGACTCCTCGGGCCTGGGTTGGCTGCTTCGCCAGGTGCAGGAACACGACGCAACCCTCGGATCGCTGCTGGTCGACCCACACCCGGCCAGCGTCGTGACCCAGCTGGCCCAGACTGTCGTGTCCGCACTCGAAACGGCCCAAGCTCGTCCCGCGGGTGGATCGCTCCGCGCCTTTGCACAGCCCTACAGCTGGGCCGCGGTCGGCGAAATGCTGCTTCAGGCCACCCAGCGCGGGGCGCTCAAGCTGGCCCACGGATGACCGATGAACACCGTATCGGAGCGACGGACACGATGAAGCTTTCAGGTCTCGTATTGGCAGCCGGCAAAGGGTCCCGCATGAAGTCGGACCTGCCGAAGGTTCTCCACCCCGTCAACGACCGCCCCATGGTCTGGCGCGCCATCGATGCGCTGCGCAATGGCGGCGTCGACGAAGTCTGCTGCGTCGTAGGCTACCGCGCCGACCTGGTTCAAGCCGAGCTCGGAGACGGTTTTCGCTACGTCACCCAGACCGAGCAGCGCGGAACCGGTCACGCGGTCATGGTCGCCAAAGACACGCTGGCCGAGATGGGCGGTGCCGTGATCGTCGCCTACGGAGACGCGCCGATGATGAGCCCCGAGTCGGTCCGAAACCTTGGAGCCGCGGTGCTCGAGCGAGGTGCCGATGCTTCGCTGCTCACGATCGAGCTCGACTCACCGCCCGCGGCCGGCCGCATCATCCGAGATGACGAGAGCAAGTTCGTGCGCGTCATCGAAGAGCAGGACTGCACCGCCGAGCAGAAGAAGATTCGGGAGATCAACGTGGGCATGTACTGCTTCCGCGTCGACACGCTGCTCCCGGCCCTCGAACTGCTCGACTGCGACAACGCGCAGGGCGAGTACTACCTCACCGACGTTCCCGAGATTCTCCGCAGCATGGGCGGAACCGTCGAGGTGGTCAAAACAAACGACATTCTGGAGACGCTGGGCGTCAACGACCGCCACCACTTGCAATTCGCGGAAAGCGTCGAACACATCAAACACGCAGAGTCACTCTATCCCCTGGTCGACGCAGCCGTTGCGATGACCCGAGGCTCCAACCCGTAAAGGAACACCACAATGCGCGTCGAAGTCGACATCAAAGAAACCAACGTCCTCGTTACCGTCCAGGGCTCCATCGACCTGTTCAGCTCGGGTGCACTCAAGAAAGAGCTCTCGGGTCTTCTGGAGAAAGGCCACAACGACTTCCTCTTCAACCTCGAAGGTGTCGACTTTGTCGACAGCTCGGGCCTGGGGGTCCTGGTCGGCACGTTCAAGCAGGTTCGCGTCGGAAAAGGCGACGTCACGCTCGCTGGCTTGCGTCCAGCGGTGAAGAAAATCTTCGAGCTGACGCGCCTGGACCAGGTCTTCACGATCTTCGACTCGGTTGAAGACGCACTCGCGAAGGCGGCCTGAGCCCTCTTTTCTGCGCAGGAGCCCTTCACGACGCCAGCATCCATTCGGGTGCTGGCGTTCTTGCGTTCGGGGCGCACGTCGTCCTGTTGCACCTACAATAATTCGACCGACTGGCCGGCATCGGGACCGACAATCATTGGATCCCGGGGAAGACCCGAACTACACATCGTTTTGAACGATGTACTGCGCTCGCCACCCTCGCTTCGCTCCGCGTTCACGACTCGTTGCAGCCCTGGCCGTAAGCCTCCCGGTCGCGCTGCTTTCTCACTCTGCCGCCGCCTCCGAACTTGGAACCCAGTTCCAAGTGTATGCCCCCGCCATTCACGACGCGGGCAAGGGCGATACGGCAATCGTGGTCACCGCCGTCCATGACGGAACGATCGTGAACATCCTCGACGACTCCATCGATGGAGATGATGATGACACGACTCTCGGCATCAACCTCTCTCGCGGCCAAAGTTATGTCACCTACCTCAGTGGTGGGTCCATCAACGACGGCCCCGAAGGCAAATGGGACGGGGACTTCTTCGCGATCGATGCGTCGGCCCCCGTCATGGTCGAACTCGCCACCACCTCGAGTTTCAAGCACGACTGGGTCCCCAGTGAGAACGGCACCCTCTCGGGGCGAAGCTTCTTCCTGCACGCACTCGAGACGGATGGACCACGCGGCGACATCAATGCCTTTGCCCACGAGGCGGCGCACATCGAAATCCTCGACGTCACCAGCTTCGCGCTCGACGGCGGCGGACTCAGCTCGATCGACCTTCACGCCGGGACTCCCATCCTGTCACTAAACCTCGCCGAAGGCGAAGATCTCTACTCGGCCCACGCCGCGGGCATCGACGTGCTCGAGCCCGGTCACACGTACTGGGTCCGAACCTCGGGTGACGTCTCCGTGATGCAAGGCGCGATCAGTGCCAACAACTCCAACAACCGGGCGCGACACGGCGGCTCCTTCGTGCCGGCCGACGATGGCCGCCGCGCTGGGCAGCGCTTTCACTTCGGCATTCCCCACAACAAGAAGCGCGACTTCGAAAAGGAGATCCACGTCTACGCGCCCGAGGACGAAGCCAACATCGTGCTCGAGGGCTGGGATGAAGCGGCGCTGGGCTGGTCGGTCATCGACGACGCGACGCTCGAGGCCGGCGAGCACTTCGATTTGATCGCCTTTCAATCCGACCTGTTCCGGGATGCGCCCCGCTATCGCCTGACGGCGTCGGCCGACGTGACGCTTTTCGAAGCAAGCTGGATGTTCCGCAAGTGGGGTGGCAAGAACGACATCGCGACGTTCATTCCAGCCGACGACGGACGCAACCGGGGCCAGGCCTTCACCGTGTTCGCAACGCCGCCGGGCCAACAGGACAATCTCGACGGCTTTGACGGCAAGGGCAGCCACCTCTACCTCACGACGCGAGGGCAGGACGCCGAAGTCTGGGTCTACGACGCCAACACCGGCGGCGCGCTGTTCGACCAGGTCGTCACGGTACCCGACGGCGACTACGCCCAGGTGACCTTCACCGACGCGGACTACAACCTGATGGCGATTGGTGAGTTCCCGTATCTGCGGGCGGAGGTCATCAGCGGCGGTGATGTCGTCGCGATGCACTCCAACCACCGCCAGACGTTCTCCACCTTCGTCCCGCCGACCGCAGCCTCGCGGGTAGGCATCACGCTCGACGCGCCGGACGAGGCGACATGCGCGGGCTCGACGGTCCTCGACCTGATGGTCACGCCGACGCAGGCGCTCGCGTCCGGGCAGGTTTCGGTGAATCTCCCGCCGTCGCTCGACTACCTCGGCAGCTCGGGGTCACTGGGCAGCCCGACCGCGACGGCTGCGGAGGGCGGCACCACTCTACTGTGGGACGATGTCTCCCTGGCGTCGGCCGCTGAGGCCTCGATTTCGGTTCAGATCGACTGCAGCTCGAACGCCTTCCACAACGGAGAGATCGCCAGCGCATCCGCAGCGGTGACCTCCGTGACGGGCGACACCACCGACGCGGCCGTGGATGCCGCGGGCATGACCCTCAACCTGCCCGACGCCACCCTGCTCCGCTCGCTGTCGACCATCGCCGGTGACGCCTCGGCCACCGTCTTGTGGAGCACCGGACCCGAGTTCGACTCGTCCGGATTCGAGGTGCTTCGGGCCGAGACCCCCAATGGCCCCTTCGAAGTGGTCGAGGGATCGTTCACGGCATCCCGAGGCAACAACGCTCGCGGCTTCAGCCACGCGTTCGTCGATGACACGCTCTGCAACTGCGGACCCGTCTACTACAAGGTTCGCGAGGTCGGCGGCACCGAGGTCGAGCTCGGACCGGTCGAGGTCACGCCCTCGGCCTCGGCGGTCGGGATGACCGCAACGGGCAACGTCGAAGCGGATTTTGCCGGCCGCGGCCTGTTCTTCGCCGATGTCACTGGCGACGTACCGCTGCCAGCGGGGATCTCGCAGAGCGGCTCCGACCTCGCGCAGCTCGGCTTTGCCTACGAGCGCACCACGGACGTCCTCTACGTGGGCATCGATGCGGTGGGCATCTTCGGCGACGTCGACGGCGACGGTGACCCCAACGGCACGTCCTCGACGCTGGATGGACTCGGGGGTATCGACCGTGCGGACTTCGCCCTCGACGAGACGTTCGTGCTGGTGTTCGACGTCGACGGCGACGGCGTTGGAGATTCGATCGTCGGGACCCCGTTCGGCTCGGCGCTCAACGGGGTGCAGGCCCGCATCTACGACGACCGCTACCCGCTCGCGTTGGCACCGTTCGCCTTTGGTGAGTTCGACGAGGGCGCCGGCGTACACCTCACGCGCAAGCCTGATGCGAACGGTGGCGACCTCCTGCTCGCGATCAGCAACGCCTCACGCATGCTGGGCTCGACCGAGCCCGACGCGGAGTTTGCCGTACACGCCTACGTGGGCTCGATGTCCGCAACGGGCATCGGCTCGGACACGTTCCCCGCCGCCGGAGAATTCTCGCCCCCAATCTTGCTCGACGACATCGACGACGGCGCTGCAACCCCGCCACCGATCCAAACCGGAGAGTTCGCGGTGTTCGGCAATTATTTCACGGGCTCACCCGACTTTGGCTTCGTCCCGCTGGGATGGCGACACGATGGCGAAGTCGCCGTCGAGGCACCCATCGACGACGGCAGCTACGTGTCTCCGCTGTACTTCTCCGCCGGCACTCCGGTGACCCTCGAAGCGATGGTGGACGACAGCGAGTACGCGCTTGGGAATACCTCGCACCTGGTGATCGACTCCGACCTGCTCTCCCAGCATGGTGAGCAGGGTGACGAGACGCTCTTCCGCGAGACACGGACGTACGACATCCCGGCACTGTCTGAAGACGGCGTCCCGCTGGACCACACCGCGGTGCAGACCTTCAGGGTGGTTCGACTCGAATGCCCGCACACCGTGTCGGCGACACAGTCGGGCTCCGGCGGACTCATGCTCGGCGATCGATACATCGCGCTCGACGACGGCACCATCCTCCAGCACGAAGAGGGCTCGATGCCCTTGGTCGCGGTGCACCTCGCCATCTCGCAGTTCGATGAGATGGGCGAGCTTGCCCCTCAGTCCATGTTCGGCCCGCCTGAGTTCCTCAGCTCCTACGACGTCCCCGAAGTCGCCAAAGGCTTCGTGCCCGAATCGGTGCTCAGCGAAGAAGCCTACCTGGCCGATACGGACACCCAAGACGACGTCATCACCCTCACCCCGAACGCCGTGCTTCTCGAGGAGGGAACTTGGATCGTCAACGCGTACTTCTGGAGCTTCGTGAACCAGGGCTCCACCACCACCGAAGTTCACTTCGTTCCCACTGCCGACTGCGGCTGATGCGAGGTCTCGTCATGTCCAAACTCCGCACTTCTCTCGCCATCTCTGCACTGCTCACCCTCCTCACCGCCTGTGGCTCGGGCAGTGGGGGCCCCTCGGGGTCCGACGCACCCGCCGAAGACGACTCGGGAACGCCAGCCACCACCACGGACGCGATGCCGGGCTCCACGGATCCCAGCACCACCGGCACCCCGCCCGACGACGGGTCCACCGGTGCCGGCGACGACACCTCCGGCGGGGACGACGACCCCATCGTAGGCCAGCCATGCACTTCGGACGAAGAATGCATGGGCTCGATGGGCCTGACGTGTGTCGACGTCCTCGGCGAAGGCGGCGAGGGAATCTGCACCCATGCGCCGTGCCCCGAGGATGGATGCCCCGGATCCTCGGAGTGCCTCGACCTCGGCGTGCCCGACCTCCCCTCTGTGTGCGTACCGGCCCAGAACTCGTTCTGCGCAACGCAGTGCGCGAGCGACCTGCGCTGCGCTCTGGACAGCGCCTGCATCGACGCCGGCTGCTGCGGCGCGAAGCTGGCCTGCCCGCCCATGTGTTCCATGTCTCCCGGTGCCTGCTGGTCCAACCCGCGGTGCGGGGCGGATTGCTGTGACGACCGGATTCTGCAGACTCCGTAAGCAACCCACCTGCGGCGTCGTCGTACCCGCGATGACGAAACGTCGTCGTGCCACGGCCTCGGCACGACCTCGGTCCCAACCCCGCCCCGCTTTGTCGGGGCGGGGTCCTTTGCTACGGTCCCCCGCATGTCGGCGCGTGTCTTCGGGTTCTTGAGCATCAGTCTCGCGTTGAGCGCCTGCCTGCCTGACAACCCCTCGGGTACCGACGACACCGACACCACCGCTCCGACCGACGGAGCCGACGCCACCACCGCCGTCGATGCCTCCAACAACATGATCGGGTGTGCGGCCGGTGAGACCTGCTGGGTCGTGCTCACGGCACAGACCCTCGACGACCGACTCGAGATCTTCGGCGCGGCCGCAGGCGAGACGCCAAGCTACCGAGGCGCCATCGATCTCGACCTCAAGCCCGGTACCGACCTCGGTCCGCTCGATGAACCGTTCGGCATGTCTCTTTCGGACACCGGGCTTCACGTCATCACCGGGCACTACCCGACGCGCGAGCTGGGGGCCATGCTCACCTTCCCGAGCGCGCTGTTCGATGAGCAAACCGGCACGATCGACGTCGACACGTTCTTTGCGGGCGGGGCGTTCTCGGCGGGCGTCGTCGAGACGCGGTTCGACGAGATCGAGCCCATCTTTGCGCTGCCTGAGCCCGTATCCGGCAAGGTCTTGGTCAGCGTCTTCGCCAACGACCTCTTCGCAGCCGAGGACACCTGGGTCGAGCCAGGCAAGCTCGCCGTGGTGGACGCGGCCAACCCCACCGACTTTGCGCTGGCCACCCTGAGCGGGCTCGACGGTGGAGACTGCCTCGGCGCGTCACAGATCGTGCTGCTCGAGGATGCACAGACGGCCGCGGTCGCATGCGACGGAAACGAAGCCGTCGCCTTCCTCGACCTCGGCGACGTTTCTGCAAGCACCTCCGAGGTCGCCGACGGTATCTCCGGTCGTCTGTGCAACCTACCCTTCATGAACGACCGGCGTGCCCGGTATCTCGCGCATGACGGCGCAGGCGGGGTGCTTCTCGGCCTCGGCCCTACGCCGCTCAACGCGACGACATCCCAGATCTACAGCGTCACCGCGAATTGCAACCTCAGCCCAATCGACGTCGCAGACAGCGACGGCCAACTCGGGGAGATCGTCCGATTCGGAAGTTCGCATTGGCTGCTGGCCCAAGGCGCCCTGGCCCCGCAGGGCGAGCGCGGCGTGCAGGTGGTCTCGCCTACGGGAATCTGCAACACGCTCACCGGGCTCGACGACGCCTGGGCCACCGATGGGGACACGATCAGCCCCTATGCCATTGCCGTCGCACCCGATGGGGAACACCTCGCGATCGGCGCGGGCCCGGCCAGCATCGGCAACACGCAGAACGCCATCTACGGCAAGCTGCTGTGGGCCACGTTGACCGGCGCCGACGATCCGTGCACGATGACTGCCGAGTTCGTCGATCTCACCGACGGCGGTGGCGGGCGCGCCCCCGCGCCCTCGGTGGGCGATGACGCGACGTGGCGACGCGGTCCCAACGTCGTGGTGATCGCGGAGGTCGCGGGATGAAGCGGCTTCCGATCGTCGGACAAGAGCCCGAGACGCAGGACGTCGACCCACTCGTACTCCTGCGCGGCGGTCGATTCGCGTGGGGCTTCGCCCTGATGCTGGCCGTCGTCGGCCTGTTCTGGATCGGAGCGCAGCGAGTCGAGGCTCGCCAGACCGGCGACGCGGTGGTGAAGGTGCACTCGGATCTCGAGGGCTCCCTGCTCGCCGAGGCGCCGCCCAAGCCTCCGGTCGAGGACATCACCCCTAGCAAGGCGCCCCCGATGCCTCCGATCGAGGACATCACCCCCAGCAAGGCGCCGCCAATGCCTCCGGTCGAGGACATCACGCCAGGCGGCGCCCCGCCGATGCCTCCGGTCGAAGACATCACCCCCGAGGGCGAGGGCGACGACGGCTACACGGTCGACCGATTCGGCCGCAAGCGCTCCAAGTCCGGCGCGATCATCCTCGACGAGGGTGGCGAAGAAGGCTTGGGCATCGACGCAGCCACGCGAGACGAGCTCGACCAGGGAGGCTTCTTCGACCCTGGTGCGTTCGACGACGCCAAGACGGTGAAGAAGAAGGCGTACGTCCACCTCATGCCGGGCATTCCCAACGAGGTGTTCTTCGGCGCCGGCGTAGTCATTCTGCTGCTGTCTTTCGTGGTGTTCGAGCGGTACGGCAAGGGCAACGATCCACGCCGTCACAAGCGCAACTACTGGAAGCTCGAACTGACCCGCTGGCCTTGGCTTCGCCGGGCCATGAAGAGCCGATGGTTTCAGCCCGCCGTCCAGATTCCCGTCGTGATCGGCTTCCTGGCGGTCATCGTCGTGGGCCTGGTCGGCTCCCAGGATCCCGGTCGCAACATTGCGCCGGTGCTCACGTGGAACATCTGGTGGATCGGCCTGATCTTCGGCGTGTTCTTTGCGGGCAACCTGTGGTGCTTCATGTGCCCGTGGACCGCCATTCCCGACTGGGTGATGCGGCTGTCCTTGGTCAGCACCAAGCGCGTCCGTTCGCTGGGCATGCGCTACCCCAAGGCCAAGGCCTGGATGTGGCCCGCGATCATCCTGTTCGCGTTCGTCACGTGGCTCGAGATCGTGTTCGACGCCGCCAACCGACCGTGGCTCACTTCGGTCATCGGCCTGGGCATGATCGCGATGGCATGGGTGCTGCTGGTCCTCTCTGACCGAAAGGCAATGTGCCGCTACGTGTGCTTCGTCGGTCGCGTCTCGGGTCAGTACGCGATGATGGGCATGCTCGAGCTGCGCCGCCGCGACCCCGACACGTGCCGCAGTTGCAAGACGAAAGATTGCTACCACGGCCGTGAAGGCGCCGGCCTACCCTGCCCTACGAACGAGTTCATGGGCGGGATGAACGAGAACCAGTACTGCACGCTGTGCACCGAGTGCGTGAAGAGCTGCCCACACGACAACATCGCGCTCAACGTGCGCAGCAGCGGCGCCGACGTGCTGCACCCCCACCGCTCGAAGCCCGACGAAGCCTACATGGCAGTGTTGGTCTTCATCGTCAGCGCCTTTCACGGCGCGGCCATGATCCCGCTTTGGATGGAGTGGGAAGACGCGCTGCGCGGGTGGATTATCGACACGCAGGTCGGCGTACTCGGCAGCGACGTCCTCGGCTTCGGCGGCAGCAACGGCGGTACGCTCACCTTCACCCTGATGATGCTGGGCTGCATCGTCATTCCTGGTGCCCTGTATTGGGGACTGTGCTGGGCGATGCGGGCCGCCAGCGGTCGCACCGACTATTCGACGCGGCAGGTGTTCATCAAGTTCGCGTACACGCTGCTGCCCGTCGCGCTCTTCTATCACCTGGCGCACAACGCCACGCACGTGTTCTACGAGTGGTCGAAGCTGCGCCGCCTCGCCAGCGACCCGCTGGGCTGGGGCACCGACTTCTTCGGCACCGCCCGGGCACCGCTGTCGGCCCTGTGGTCTCCCGAGAGCATCTGGTACCTGCAGGTCGCCCTCATCATCATCGGCCACATCTACGGCATCATCGTGGCCCAGCGCGCCGCCTTCCGGCTGTACCGCGACAAGAAGGCCAGCTTCCGGGTTCACCTGGTGATGATGGTCGGCATGATCCTGATGAGCATGCTCAGCCTGTGGCTGCTCGCGCAGCCGATGTTCATGCGTACCGCCGAGGTCTGAGTCGTCAAGGCGCGATGTCACCGGCGAGCGGCACGATCCGCTCGCCGGCTACGTAGAGAATCTGATCGACGACGAGGTGGTGCGGGCCGATCCACGCCACGGTCTCGCCGCCCTGCATGTCCGGAAGTCCGGGGACGAGCACGTCGGGCTCGAGCTTGGGCGGTAGCGTGATCGCGTCCGGCCACGCACCGGCCTCGTACGGCAGCGAGAACGCAGCGCCATCGTCATTGCGCACGAGCACGTATTGCACGTGGGAGACGTCGGCCAGCTCCGAACCCACCTGCACGAGCGTCCACGCACCATCGGGCGACATCGAGTCGACCATCCCCCCACCGGGCAGTGGCGAAGGCACGTCGGGCACGCGCCGGATCGGAGGACTGCTACAGACGTCGAGAGGCGCGTCGCCTTCGGGCTGGCCGCACGCTTCGCCCCCCAAGAACAAGCGCTGCTCGACCACGCCATCGGCCAACCGCACCGCAACGTGACGCTCCACGTTGCGCATGTTTGGGAACGCGTCGGAGAGGGCCAGACACGCGTGGGCACCATCGGCACTAACCCAGAACTCTTCATCCATGTGCAGCGCGAGCTCGGGCTCGGCGAAGTCGTCCGAGGGGCACGGCAGCGTAACGGGGAGCGCCGTCACGACGCGCTCCGACCCGTCGAGAATCATGAGGTTATACGCGGCGTCGATGAACACCAGGGCGTCGGTCCCCGGGACCCACCGCGGCGCGAGAGCGGGCGTCGACGAGAGACGCTCGAGCATGGTGCCGTCGGGCGCGAGTCGCTGCACGCCTTTGGGGCTTGCGACGACCAGTCGACTCTTGGTGGCCGGTGCCGGTTCTTCCACCGCGGGCAAGGCTGCAGGTTTGGCCTTCGGCGAGGCAGTCGCGGGAGTCGGCTCGCGCGGACAGCCAGCGAATACTGCAACGAAGATGAGCAAAGAAACACGCACCAGGTCAGAGCATGACCTACTCGCCGCGCTCGAGGTTGTCCCAACGCGCCACGACGTCCGGGACACCGCATCGACGCCGCGATCACTCGATGTGCAAGTACCCAGGGCGCGGAGACGCACACAACCGGGGCCCGCTGCCGCGTGTGCCGTGTAGATGGTGCTTCTTGCTCCCAGCACGCAGCACCACCCGGTACCCTTTCACCGGCCTCGTCAGGTACTTGTAGCCGGGCTTGGGACAGCCGATCGCGCTGCTTCCCCACGACCCCTCTTCGAAGGTCACCACGGTCAGATCTGCAGGCGACACGGACAGGTGTGTTGCCAACACGTTCTTGGCGTCTCGGACCCGTGGATCCTCGTCCGCATCGCCACGTCGGGGTGGAGGCTTCGCAGCGACGACGCGCGCGTCTCGGGGCCGTCCGTCGACCTTCGCGTTGGGTGGAGGGTCCCTCTGCTCGCGTGCCTCCTCTGCGCCAAGCGCCGCGGGCACGGACCGCTTCGCATCGCTGCTCCGGCCGGCCGCCGGCTCGTCCGGAGCCGGCGTGGCGTCGTCGGCAGAAGTCTGCGAGCTGGAGGACGCGTGGCCAAGAGAACACGCCGCCAGTGGAACGAGGAAGAGCCACACGAGAGATGTCCGGGTCATGGCAACGAGAACGCGCGAGTCCGCCCAACGCTCTACGCCATCACGCGGTCCCATGCCGTCCCGCACAGGGTCCGGCCGCCGGGCATGGGCGGCGGCTGGCCAAGGCGCGCGTCAGAACGCGAGGCCCGTTCCGACGTGCAACAAGATCACGTGGCGAAGCGCGTTGCCACGGGTCCGTTCGGGGTCGTCGAGCAGCCGCTCGAGCCGGGTCCGGCCGCCGACCGTTCCCGTCTCGAACGCATACCGGGCGGCGACGGTCGTCCGGAACTCGATGGTGGCCGCAGACTCCCCCTTGGCAAGCCGCACCGGCTTGACGATGTCGATGCCCAGCGCACCCCCGTAGCGATGGCCACGAAACGCACCGCGTCCCGCATCGGATTCGATGTTTCGGTCGATCCAGGTACCCCCGCCAACCGCCATCAGCTTCGTCACCATCACCTTGCCGCCGAGCCGTAGACCCCAGCCGACGCCCTCGGCCCGGTCGCCCGGTTTCGAAGCCAGGTAGGCATCGGTTGCGGCGCTCCAGATTCCCTCGCCGACCTGCAGCCCCGCCGCGCCGCGCCACCCGGCAAGCTGGCCACCGGCGGCCTCGGGCAGCGGCGTGCGATCGAACGAGACCGTGGTCCCCATCGTATCGGTGTCCGTGGTTTGTCGCGTGCCCTCGGACGATTGATCGAGCACGAACGTGGCCGTCTCCAGGCTCGCGCCGATCTGCACCATGCGATGAACCCTCGCCGCGACGCCGAGCGCTGCCTCCGCCCCGAAGGTCGTGATCGATGCGTTGCCATCGAACGTCGTCACGCCGGCGGCTGGATCGGCAAAGGTCCGATGCTGCACGCGAAGCTCGTCGTAGACCACCATCGCCCGTGCCCCGACCCGGACGTCGGGGTGGGCCTGCCATCCCGCCAGCAGGCCGATGTGGTACCGCGTCGACGTCCTTCGAGAGCGGACGTATGTCCCGCCCTCGTCCGCGGCCGACTCCGCGTCCCCGAATACAGGCGCGAACACGCCGAGACCAAGCGCCCAGCGGTCGTTGACCGCAAATGCCTGCCCGATGGTGGTGGGAACGACCAACACCTCCGTGCTGTCGCCGGCCGGCGTCGCCACCGACGAGCCGGCTGCAAAGGGGTCGCCGCCCGGCGCCCGCGTGAGGCGAGCGCCGAACGCCTCGCCGTTGACCTCGGTCTCCGCCCGCTTGACGCCCGCGATCGCGGCGGGGTTGTACCAGGTCGAGCCCACGTCCTGCGCCGCGGCCATCACGGCTCCACCCGAGATCGCGGCTTCACTCGACATCGCGAACGGCGTCTCGTCGTTGGCGCCCGCGTCCGTCGCTACGAGCAGAGATGCGAGGACGACTGCGCAGCGGAGCACGGAGCGGTTCACGACGGGAAGCCTACGCCGTCGGCATCGGTACCGCGATGGTGGCTGGCGGCCATTTTCTCAGCGTTTTTGTATCCGCTCCATTCGGGTGATGTCCGGTCCCGGTGTCGCCTGCACACCTGAGGATCGGCTTCGCCCGCCACACGCCCGAGGAGATTCGCAAAGCGGTGAGGCTGCTGGCTCGCGCACGACCGCGATGACTCAGCGCGCGCGAACCTCCGTGTTGCCGCGCCGCTTTCGCTTCTTGCCGCCCTTGTTCTGGCATCCCAACAGCGGGTTCTTCTTCTTCGCGTTGTCGTTACAGTCCGTGTCGTCGAGCACCCACTCGGTATCGAGCTCGTACGCGCAGATCAGCTTGCTCTGGGCGGGGTTGCCGAAGCGGTCACCGTCTCGATCGCGGTAGACGGTCAGCTTCAGCGACTTGCTGCCCGTGGGACGCTCGTCGACCGCGCCGTTGCAGTTGTCGTCGCGGTCGTTGCAGATCTCCGTGGCACCGATGTGGACGTCCGCACGAGCATCATTGCAGTCATCCCCACATCGGTCTCCGTTGCAGCATCGGACGTCGACATGACCATCACCATCGGCATCCCGGTCCCCGATCGTGTTGGGGTTGCAGTCCTCATCCCGGCCCATGTTGTCGCAGACCTCGGCGGCTCCCGGGTAGCGGCTCGCGTCTCCGTCGTCACAGTCGTCACCACCGCATTCGAGGGCGTCGTGACCGTCTTTGTCCTTGTCGGGGTGCTGACACTTGAAGGGATTGTCTTTGCCCTTCTTGGGCTTGGCGGCAGCCACCGCCGTCTCCGCGCGTAGCACCGTCCCCACGCTCACGAGCCCCGCGAGCAAGCCGAACGCGCACGCGAAGGGAACCAGACGACGAGAGGAGGACGGACCGGCGTTCAAAGCAGACATGCCCCGGTGGTCGTACGGGCCCCGCAGAACGTTCCCGACTTTATCCGACTACCGCCGCGCGAACCCGAACCGGTGGGTAAACCGAGCGATTCCAAGGTGATACCCGTACACCGGGGAGCCCCAGCGGTGATAGGCAACCGACAGCTGGTTTCTCGGCGTGATGTTCCAGAGCACTTTCGCGCGAGGCGTGTGAATGACGTTGCCCGCGAGGTCGAACACCGTGGAGTAGCCGACCTCGGCCCGGAACACGTCCTTGTGCCGGTAGCCCACGTCCACGCCGGGCGCGAACGCCCAGACCTGCGCGGTGAAGTACGGCAGAGCGTCGGGGTAGAGCCAGCGATACGACTCGTGGCCGGCGGTGCCTCCGATGGTCAACAAGAAGCGCTCTCGATACGGCTTGAACCAGGCGCCCGTGAACAGCAGCCGACCGACGTTGTCGTCGGACATCACCGACAACTTTCCCGCGGCTGAAGCCGCAAACCATGGCACGGGTGTGAGTACCAGCGACGCGCCGAACTGATCGCGGTCGACGGGCTCTCGAATTGAAAGCACGCCCTGCGAGAAGCGCTCGTGCCCGTAGTCGACGCCCAGGGTGACCTTTTGCTTGATGGTCGCCGCCATGTTGGCCGACACGTAAGGCTCGGTCGGGGCGTTCATGAAGGTCTGTGCGCCCGCTTCGACGCGTCCGGTGAACCATCCCGAGGCGATCGCGAGATAGGCCGTGTAGCGGTTCTCGGCCGAGCGCAGGCGGCCCAGCGCGTAGTGACGCTCGAAGAAGTCGCGCCGCTTGTAGGCCACGCCGAGGCGTACCGGGGAAGCGACCGCCGCGTCGAAAGTGAGGTCCTCGGTGAATCGCGTGACGTCGTTGGTGTCACGAAACGCCTCGGCCCCCAGTGAGAACTTGGGACCGTGGGCGGCCGCGAGCAGCTCGCCGTACTTGTTCGCGCCTTCATGGGCCGGGTCCTCGGCGAGGATTTCCTGGTATTGGTCCTTTGCGACCATCCAGTCGGGGCTCCAGTGGGTGATCTGCGCCAGCAAGAAGCGACTGTCGACGTCGGCACCCCCGTGGTCCACGACGTACTGCAAGTGCTCGGCCGCTTCGTCGGCCCGCTCATTGCCAGCCAGCTGTCGCGCCAGCCGGACGCGGATCTCGAGGTCGTCGGGTCGCTTGGCAAGCACCTGCTCGAGAAGCGGAATCGCCTCCGCACCGCGGCCGTTCCACTCGTACTGCTGGGCGAGCTTCGAGGCGAGGTCGAGATTGGAGGAGCGCAGCGCATACAGCTTCTCGTATCCAACGAGCAGCGCCTTGCCCTTCGAGTTCCACCCGTACAGCAAGATGAGCTGCTCGAGGTGTGCCTCGTTCGTGGGGTCGTCTTTCGAGAGTTTTTCGTAGATCGGAATGGCCTCTTCGGACCGCCCGTTTTGAATCAGCAGCTTCGCGTAGGCGAGTGCGTTCTCCACGTCGTCGGGATCGATCGCGTACAGCTCGGCGTAGACCTTCAGCGCGGCATCGGCACGCGAGTACCAGAGGTTGGCTTCGATCAGACGCGCGCGGATCTTCTTGTCCTTCGGGTTGGCCGCAGCGACCTGCTCGAACAGGGGAATAGCTTCGTTAGCGCGGCCGAACCAGATGTAGAACTGCGCGAGCTGAAGGACGCGTTCCTCATTCTTCGGGTCCAGCGCGACGAGCTCCTCGAGCACTGGAATCGCGGTCTCGGCCCGCTCGGTCCACATGTAGAGCTTTACGAGCCACTCCCGCGATGCGGCGTCCTTTGCATCGGCGGCTCGGCGCTGCTCATAGATTGCGACCGCCTCATCGAGGCGCCCCTGCGCGACGGCGTCCGAAGCGGGATCCGCCGCTGCGACCGAGGCGGGCTCAGCTGGCGCCGCCTTCACCAGCGACGGTCCAAGCGTGCACGCTCCGACGAGCAGACTGCAGAGCAGGCGAGCAGACGCGTTCATCGAGCCCGGCATCGTCGACCGCCCCCCGCGTCCGAAGCCTGACTTCCGTTTTGACCCGGCCCGAAGCGACAGCCGGTCCACGGTGAACCCCTGTGCGTGCGCGGCACCCCACACCGCGCCCCGAACCGGGACAGCGGCTCAACGGTCGGATCCCACCAGACGAAGCCGGCCTCATGTCGCTCCCTGGACTCGCTCGAGCCACCGTCGCCATCGCGGTGATGCTCGTCCCGACCGCTGCTCTCGCCACGAACCTCGTCCCTGCTGAAGTGGTCCTCGAAGTCGGCGAACCCGCCCCCGGAACGACGCTTCCGGTCTCCAATATCGGGTCTCCCTACGTCGAAGCCCCCTCCGCCCTTGCCGTGACCGGACTGCTCGAAATGCCCGAGGGTGGCATCGAGGGGTTCGTCTTCCGCGACGGTGCGATGATGTGGCGCAACACCGAGGAGGAAGAGCGCACGCTGTTGGGCGCCGAAGGCAGTGTCGGTACCGCTCCGGGTCATCGCTTCGTCTACAGCCCAATCGTCGACGGGCGTGATGCGATCTGGTCTCACAACGGTCTGGTCGTTCGTGGCGGCGAACAAGCGCCCGGGTTTCCGAACGGTGTGGAGTCAGTCGTACACGCACGCCCCAAGATGACGACCAACGGTGAGGCCTATTGGATCAGCGGCATCGACTACAACGGCGACGGTTCGATCGACGCCCGCACCCTCTATAGGACCGAAGAACCCGGCGCGACAGAGTCCGTCCCGATCTTGACCGCGGGCGATTCGGTGGGTGGCTTCACGCTCCAAGACTTCGGCTTGGACTATGACTACGCAGTGTCCCCAGATGGCACCCATCGGATTCACGTGGCCCTGCTCGACACGGGCAGCCCCTCCGATGACCAGTTCATCATTCTCGATGGCGAAGTCGTCGCCCGTGAGACGGGCGCAACCGGACAAGGCTCGTCGTGGGAGACGTTTGACCTCGTCGCCGTCAACGACCACGGAAACTACGCCTTCTCCGGAGACACCACCTCGATCGCCGGCAACGCGTTCATCGCCTACAACGGCAGCATCATCGCGACCGAAGGTCAGACGGTTGCCGACGTCACGTTGAGCGCACCGGCGTCTCCCCGCTTCGTTTCGATCAACGACCACGACGAGCTCGCCTTCGGCTGGGGATACGGCAGCAACGAGTCGGTGTTCGTCACGTGCGACCCCACGAACGTACCGGGTACCACCAGTGAGGTGCTCCGCGTCGGCGACTGGCTCGACACCAACGACGACGGCCTGCCCGACGCACAGGTCACCAACCTCAACGCCAGCGTGGGCGAGGATGCGCAGGCTCTGACGGACGACGGTCGCCTGTACGTGCTCGTGGACATCGACGACGGCCTCGGCCCGCACGAGGCGTTGATCGGAATCGAGTACAGCTGCTGTGGCAACGGCCTGATCCAGGACGGTGAGACCTGCGACGATGGCAACGGTGACGACACCGACAGCTGCCTCAACGGCTGCGTCCCCGCCTCGTGCGGCGATGGCTTCTTGCACGCTGGGTTCGAGGGCTGCGACGACGGCAACAGCAACGACAACGATGGCTGCTTGAGCACGTGCTTCGTCGCGTCGTGCGGCGACGGCTTCCTCCACGAGGGGGTCGAGGAATGCGACGACGGCAACGGGTTCGATGACGACGGCTGCAGCAGCGCCTGCGAGATCGAGTTCAGCGGGACCAGCACGACCAGCGCGGGTGGGGAATCGTCCGACTCGGGTGACCCCACCGACGACTCCGGAAGCACCGGCGGCGAGGACTCGAGCACGGGACGCGCCGAAGACACCGGCGCGATCGACCCCACCGACCACGCTGGGGACGACTCCACTACAGGTTCCGACCCTGCGGACGATGCAGGCGACGACGGTGCTGACGACGACGACGACGGCGGCGAGGACGATGGTGGGACGACCCCACCGCCCGCTGATCCCCCGCCGGACGACGACGACGCCGACGACGAACCGCCTCCGAGCGACCCGCCGCCGACCGATGAGCCCACGACGGGCAGCGACCCGAGCGCAGAGGACGACCCGGCCGCGGTTTCGAGCGGCGGATGCCGGACTGCACCTTCGGGACAGGCACCGCTCTGGCTCGTCCTTCTCGCCTTTGCAGGTGTGGCGCGACGTCGCCGCACGTCACCTTGAACCTCAAACCTACCGAATGAAGCGCGCCGGTCGCGGGAGGGCCCATCCAGGGCCACCCCACGGCCGGCGCGCCACTTCGGGCCTTGCAGCCTCCCGATGACGACCCGACAGGGATCGCGTCGGGCCCTTACCGACCCAATCACGATCAGGAGCCACTCCGTGCAACTTCGCAAGACTCTCACAACCGGCATGTTTGCCGCCGCGTGTCTGGTAGCGGTCTACCCGGACGCGGCTCAGGCGAGCCAGCCTTCGACGCACTTCTCACTCTTCGTTCCACCCAACAACAGCAACAACGGGCGGCACTCGACGCTCACGGTGACCGCGATCGCGGACAACACGGCCGTCACCATCACCGACACCGCCGATGACGGGGACAGCGACGACTCGACGTCTGCAACCCTGAGCAAGGGCCAGTCCATCGTGGTGCGAGTCCGCGACGGCGCAGTCAACGACGGCGCTGGGGGCATCTGGGACGGCGACAACTTCATCGTCGACGCGGACAAGCCCGTCACGGCGATGCTCTCCACCCGTTCGGAGTGGCAGCACGACTGGGTGCCCGCCGAGAACAACACGATGCGGGGCCAGGAGTTCTTCGTGTGGACGCCGCGCCCGAACTGGGACATCGACGTGGTCGCGTACGAAGACGACACCGTCGTCGAAATCTACGACATCACCTCGACCGCGCAGGAGTCCAGCGGCACCACCTCCGTGTCCCTGCCTGGCGAGAAGATCCTCGAACAGACGCTCAGCGAGGGCACCGACCTGCTCGTCACGCTGAACAGATCCGGCACGAACATCACCGAGGCGGGCCACACCTACCGCGTCGTCGCGAGCAAGCCCGCGACGATGATGTACGGGTCGTTCGAGAACCGAAGTCGCGACGGCGGTGGCCAGGTCCCCTCCGAAGACGGCACCCCGATGGGTACGCACTTCTACTTCGCCGCCCCGGCCGAACGCTGGGCCCAGCACGAGCGCGAGATTCGAATCGTTGCGGGCGACACCGCCACCGACGTGGTCCTGCGCGGCTGGACGGGCACCGAGTGGGTCGACATCGACACGCAAAGCCTCGGCGCCTACGGACACCTCGACTACACCGGGCGAAGCGACGACCTGGTCAAGGCCTACAAGTTCTTCGAAGTCGACGCGACCAACCCGGTTTCGGTCTTCGAGGGCAACTGGCTGGAAACCGGAAGCTACGGCACGTCGGACGTGTGGAGCTGGGTCGCCGCGCTCGATAGCGTCGGCGCAAGCGACGTCGGCCAAGAGTTTGTGGCCTACGTCGGACCTCCGGGCCTCGAGAACAACGCGGTCGGCGTCGCCGGCCAGTTCTCGCACCTGTACGTCACCTCGTTCGCGGCGGACACCGACGTCACCGTGACCGACGTCGACACCGGCGGCACGATCGTCAACCAGACGCTGAACATCGCGAACGCCGACGACATCGTCGACTTCCGCATCACGGTCGCAGACTACAACGCGATGAACGACCCCGACAACGGTCGTCGTCCGTACCTGCAGATCTCGGCCGACAACCCGGTGAGCGTCGCGAGCACCAACTGGAACGACAACTGGCTGTCGTTCGCCTCGGGAACGCTGCCGCCCGGTCTCGCCGTCGACATCTCGGCCGACGACACGATGACCTGTAACGCCAGCTCGGACTACACGATCACCACCACCAATACCGGTTCGGTGACGCTCACCGACGTGCAGCTCGAGCTCACCGCGCTTGGCGACGCCAACCTGCTCAACTCGGTGTCGAACATCGCTTCGCTCGCTCCTGGCGCCAGCGACGTGCAGGTGGTCACCATTCAGGTGACCTGCTCGAACAACACCACACCGCTGTCGGGTGTCTCCGTCATCGCGTCCGACCCGGACGCGACCGAGACCACAACGGCCACGGCCAAGTCGGAAAGCACGCCGGTCCTCGAGCCCGCCGTGCCTCGCCTGCGCCGGGTGAACACCACGCCCGACGCGTGCGCCATCGAGGTGAACTTCTGGACCGACAACGACGAGTCGACGACCACGTACAACGTGCTTCGTCGCGAGTTCGGCGACACGGGACCGTACACCGAGGTCGGTGAGGTCACGTCGCTGGGCGACGCAGACGGCGGGTTCTTCTACACATACCGCGACAACTCGGTCGATCAGAACACGCAGTACCAGTACATGGTCCAGGCGGAAGCGCCTGACACCACGGAGCTGGCGCTCGCAGGTCCGAGCATCGCGGTTGCGGAGCTGCCCTTTGCCGAGGCACCAGCATCCACGGGTGACGTTGCCGCGGACTTCGCCAGCATCGGTGAAACCTTCACCGACGTCGCCGACGACATCACCTCGTCGCTGGGCACACCGCCGGGCTACGACGTCGACCGCATCGGTGCCGCGTACGACCAGTACAACGACCGGCTCTACCTTTCGGTGTCGACGGTCGGCATCTTTGGCGACGGCGACGGCGACGGCGACCCCGATACGAACACGATCGGGTCGTCCGTCGGTCTCACCGACCAGGCGAACTGGGAGGGCGACGAGACCTTCGTCTTCATCGTCGACTTCGACGGCAACGGAGACGGCGACGCGGTCGTCGGTCTTCCGGTCGGCGCCGACTTCGACATGATTCAGGCCGCGCCCATGAACGACGGCATCGGACTCGCTTCGCCGGGTCTCGCGTTCGACACCCCGTCGCTCGAGCAGTCTCAGCTCGGCGCGGTCGAGGTGCTCAACACGCCCGCCGCCGGCGCACCTGACCTGGAGCTCGTCCTGCACAACGCATCGCTGTACGCCGATGGAGGGTCGGTCACCGACCTCGAGGTGGGCTTCTACCTCGCGGCGCCCAGCATCATGGGCGACACCGAGTGGTCGCCCGCGAGCGAGTCGCTCAACGACCTCTCGGCCGAGGCCGTGACCGCCAGCTGCGGTCAACCGCCGACCCAGCTGCACATGGGTACTTTTGCAGCGTTCGGAAACATCTTCACCGGAACGCCGGACTTCGAGTTCGTGCCCTTCGGTTGGTACGACAACGACGACGCGACCACCTTGGCCGCCGCGCCGACCCCGGTCGACGATACGGTCATCACCTCGCCGACGGTCTTCCTGAGCAAGGCCGACGTCGATATCGACGGCACGCTGTCACCACTGGGGCTCGACCTCACCACCCAGGACGTACGCGTCCAGGACACCGGCTTCGTATCGGGGGACAACTTCGTCCACCGCTCCGAAATCGACTGGTCGTTCTCGGCAGCCGAGGGCGAAGAGCGCTACGAGAACATCGACCTGCAGGTCTTCCGAATGTTCGTGCTCGACTGCACGACCACGGTCACCATCGAGCAGTTTGGTACTTCGGGCGTCCTTCGCGACACGCGGGACGTGCTCCTGGCAGACGGCACCACGGTGTCGACCATCAGCGGCATCAACCCCGCGCTGACCTTGGCCCACTCCGGCCTGGGCACCTTCGAAGTCGACGGCGCAATGAACCGCCTGAACTTCGCAACGCCCGAGGACTGGGTGTCGGACTTCGGTTCCGCGGTCGACCCCGCCTTCACCGAGTACGCGTTCCTCGACGACGTGAACTACCTCGGCAGCGTCACGCCCGAGACCACCACGGTCACGCCCCTAGGCGAATCCGGAATCACGCTCTCCGCGGGCATCTGGTTCGTCAACCACTACGTGTGGACCTACGCCAACGAAGGGTCCTCGCGCATCGAAACCACCTTTGAGCCTGGAGCCGACTGCGGAGGTTCGCTGTGAAGATTCAAACCACTCTCTCGATTCTTGCAAGCATCGTCCTTCTCGGCTGTGGGTCCGAGGTCGTCCCGACCGGCGACATGGGCGAATACACCACCGGGATGACCGACCCGCCCTCAGGCGTGACGGTCAACCCGACCGCCCCGGACCCCACCACGCCGGACCCAACGACGCCAGACCCCACCACCGGGGACGACTCGACCAGCGGCGGCGCTGACGACACCACCGGTGGGGGTGACGATACCGGGGGTGACACCAACCCGGGCGGACGACCCGACACCACCCCGGTGCAACCGTACGCTTCCTGCACCACGGACGACGACTGCGGAGGCGACATGTCCTGCCTGGACATGTTCGGAGTCAGCGTCTGCACGAAGCGAGGATGCGCCGACGACGAGGGCATCTGCGACCCCGGATCGACCTGCATGGTCAGCGCCGCAGTCTACCCCGACGGGGTCTGCACCAACACCGGCTCAGACCAGTTCTGCGCCCTGCGGTGCCGCGACGTGCTCATGTGCAACCTCGACCCGGCCTGCGCCGCCGAGGGCTGCTGTGACGCCCTGGACAACGCCGGCTGCCCCTCGAGCTGCTCGGAGATCGACCCGATGGAGTGCGAGATTGCCCCAGCCTGCCCCGTGGAGTGCTGCGGCGACTGAGACGAAACCCTGGTCCTGATTGGAAGGCCGGCCCCTCGGGGTCGGCCTTTTTTCGTTTCCGGCTCGCGGCCTGGGCGGCTCAAGAGATCCGGTGGCACGTCGATGACTTTTGCATCGTGACGCCGCTGACCTTGTCGCACCCGCCCCAGGAGCATCAGTACATTCGCGTCTGCTTCGGCAGCGAGTCTGGCGAACCGTGGATGACCCTGTACGAGGTCGACCATAAGGGACAGGTCCTCCGACACGTCCAGGTTCACGCTGAGGGATGCCGATTTGCACCCGAGGACATCTTGCTGTGCAGCCCGGTCAATGCTGAAGCCATGCTCACGCATCCCACCGCCGAGGCGATCGACGCCTCGATGTTCGATCTGCTGTGGAGCGAGCTTGCCGAAGAACGCGTGTTCAATGCGCGCATTCCCGATCGGGAACAGCTGTGGGAGGGCTACATCCGCGTCGGCAGCCGAGACCTTCACGTGATGTGGAACCCCGACGGGTTTGCGGTCGGCGGCTGGACGCCCGTGCCTGGCTTCGACCGCATGTTCGTGCAGGGCAGCATGGAAGACGCCAAACGCGTGTGCGCGGGCATCTTCATCGAATCGCCGATTCGCTGGCACCAGCTCAGCGCTGCGGCAGCCTGAGGGCTCAGCCGCACAGGCCGTCGAAGAGCAACCACTGGCTTCCGCCCACGCCGCCCTCATCGCACGCGTCATGGACGACGAGGTCCAGTGCGCCATCGGCCGACAGATCGAGCACGGTGTGCGAGTACTGCTGCCCGTTCGTGCACTGCCAGGTCCCGGCCATCTGCTCCAGCGTCGTGTCGGGGTAGTCCTCGAGCGGGAATGAAAGCTCGGGCAACGCCCATGCGAACGGGTCCGCGGCGAAGCCATCTTCGCCGCCCGCGTACACGAGCCACTGGCTCTCGCCCACGCCCCCTTCGTCGCACGCGTCGCGGACCAGAAGGTCGAGAACCCGGTCGCCGGTCACGTCCATGACGGAGTGCTGGTACTGCTGCCCGTTCGTGCATTGCCAAGACCCGGCCAGCTGCTCCAGGGGCGCATCCGGGTACGCCTCCAGTGGGAGTTCCAGCGCGGGCAAGGACCAGGGACCGGGCGCACCAAAGCCACCCTCGTCGCAAGCGTCGCGCACGACGTAGTCGGTCACGCCGTCACCGGTGAGGTCGAGCAGGTTGTGTTGGTACTGCTGCCCGTTCGTGCATTGCCACGATCCGGCAAGCTGCTCGTTGGGCGCGTCCGTGTAGTCCTCGAGCGGGAACTGCATGTCGGGCAGAGCCCATGCGCGGCCATCTGCGTCGAAACCGTCGGCGTCGCAGGCACCTCGGGTCCGGGGCCTCCGCCCGTCTCCTCGCCCCCCGTCTCGTCCGGACCTGCGTCGGCAGACGTTCCCATGCCCGACGTGCCCGCGTCGGCCGAGCCGCCCGGACCACCGCCATCGCCGTCGGAGGCACCCGAGGTAGCCGCGTCGGTGCCGGCAGCCGAGGTGCCTTCCGCACCCTCCCCTTCTTCGGGGCACGCCGTGCCAACGAGGGCGAAAGCGACCAGAAGTGAATGAGAGGGCAAGCGGACCATGCGGACGCGACAGACTCCACCGCAGCCGGTTGCATCGGCTTTCAGCGTGCGCGCATTCGCTGCCCCCACGTAGGCCCGCGCTCAGGACTGGATGGCTGCGCTTCGATCGCGTGGGGGCACGGATACGCTCCAGCATTCTCGAGCAGGATGCGTCGATCATCGATGTGCTCCAGCGCGAAGGTGACCTCCGTCCAAAGGGTGGTGCCACCGACCGACAGCACCGTGAAGTCACACGTCTTCGGGGTTCGTGGCCACGCGTCGAGCATCCGCAGCGCCTCGGCTGGTGACGGCGGTTGGTGATCACACCGGGCCGCAGGACCCCCTCGAGACGGGGCCGGCGTTCCGAGCACGGTCTATGCCCGCACACTCATGTCCGGGTCGAAGCAGCAGGTCCGGCGACGCTCTCCACCGTCCCGGGCCCGCCGAACCTTCGACACGACCCAGCCCGCGCGCAGCGATCATGTACGGCCCGTCGGCTCCCGCCTCGCGAACGTGACCCACTACGTTCGCCCACTGTGAATAGCGATGGAACGCGAGCCACGTCACCGGCTCGCGCTCCATCCTTGCCCGGCGCCCAAGGGTGCAAGGTTCTCCGGCGACGTCGTCCTCGTGCCCAGGCGCACCCCCTCCAACCCGAGCGACGCGCGGAAGCAAGACCTCGCAGTCCCCAGCGTTCCCGACTGGCTGACACGCCGAGAGGAAGAACCCGCCCACGAGCCCGGGACGCCACCAAGAACGCATGCCACCTGGACACGCGCGGCGCCCATGAGGTTTTGACGACGCAGCCACAATCGGTTCACGCGGTGGACGCCCTACCTCGCCCAGCGCGCGCTCCTGTGGGGCTTCGATACCTTCCTGAACAACTACCCCGATCGCTTCCCCGCGCCTGTGCCGTCGTCTACACGCTCGGCATTCCGTTCGCCCGAACGCCCACGTACTTGGTCTCGTGGGCGACGATTCTCGACCTAGGCGTCGGCCTGCTGAGGTGAACGCCCCGGGGCTGAAGCTTGCCGATCCGCTGACGATCTCGCACGATGGCGGCTCGTTCGTAGGACGACCCTGTTCGGCTCAAAAGTCGGCGACCGCCTCGAAGCCGAAGACGTCGTTGGCGAGCTGGTTGGTGGGGCCGCCGTCTTCGCGCGCGAAGGTGTACTCGGCCTTGAGCGTGAAGCGGGGCAGGACCGGGAACCGGAAACCGACGGTGTGGCTCTGGAACGCAGACTCGCGGGCGTTGTTCGCAAGCGAGGAGTTGAGCTCGACGTCGACCGGATTGCCGTCGCTGTCGACGCCCGCGACGACGCCAGGCACGGCGAGATCGGGGTCGGCTTGGTCGAAGCGGTACTGCAGGATGAGCCCAGGCAGGCGGGTCTTCTTGCGCCGGAACAGCGGCTGCGCGATCTGTACGTAGCCGCCGCGCATGCGTCGGTCGGTGAGCGTGGGCGCGATGCGGTCGACGGCGTCGTCACGACCCATCACGAACTCGCCACGGAGGATCGGCAGCGGCACGTTGCTCTCGAACATCTCTTCGAAATTGAGCTCGAGGTGGGTACCCGCGCGCCACGAGGGGGCGGAGCGAAAGTCGGCGACGGACTCCCCGGGTCTCAGCGTCACGTCGCCCGCGGGATGCTGGCCCCACACGAACGAGCCGCCGAGGTTGATCGACGGGATCGGGAAAATTTGCGCCCGCGCCACGACGGACTTGCCGGCGTTGTTGTCGGGCAAGATGAAGCCACCCGGCGCGTTGATGCGAGCGTTGCCAGTCTGCGCGCTGCCCATCTCGGCGACCTCGTTGGGTCGAAGCCCCCGCTCGCACGTAGGTACGAGCTGCGGGTCGGCAAAGAGCGTGTCGAGAAAGCGGGTCTGGCTGCAAGCATCGCCGTTGACGAAGCCGACGTCGATCTCGATTGGCCGAATCGGCGCCTCATTGCCGAAGGTGGGCTTCCACTTGAGCGAAGCGCCCACGTCGGACCACGTGCCGGGATAGACGCGGTTGTTGGTCATCGCGAGCGGGCGCGTGATGAACCAGTTCACCGGCGCGGCGTGGTCTTCGTCCTCGAGGCCAAAGGGCAGAATGAAGATACCCGCGGTGATCTTGAAGCCCTCGCGGAACCACCGCGGGGTCTTCTCGGCCAGTGCGAACGGATTGATCTCGAGGGCGCCGGTTTCGAACGCGACGAAGCGGCGAGTCTGTCCCGAGATGTCCGGGTCGATCCCCGCAGGCGGCACGACGCCGGCCGAGAGAAACTCGAAGCCGATGCGGGCGTACACGACGTCGGCGTAAATCGGCGCGCCTACATAGAGCGTGGCCGAGCTGAGGTCGAAATACGGCAGCGTCTTGAGCTGGGTGAACGAGCCGTCTGCTTCGCGAGAGAACGTATTGCTGCGCTGCGCGACGAAGAAGTTCGCCGCCACGAAGCCACGGATTTGAATCGCACCGCCGGAGGGTCCGGTGTCGGCAATTTTCCCAGGGTCGAAGAAGCTGCCACCATCGGCACCTGCGGGGGCGCGCTCGCGAGGACCCAGGTCGAAGATTTTGCGTCCGCCGCCGTCGGGCACGCCTGGCTTCGGTGGCAGCTCTTCGACGTCGGGCATCGGGGGCGGGGCCGCGGCGGCTGGCGCGGGCGGGCTGGCGTCTCCGCTGGTCTCCGCGTTGAAAAAGCCGCCCTCGTACTCGGAACTGTCGGCATCCTCGACGGGTTCGTTCGGCTCCGTCGGTTCGGCGGGCGAATCAGCGGGCTCGCCCGCCGGGGCGCCGTCTAGAGGCATTTGCAGCGATTCAGCCTCGCCCGGCGTCGGCTCGACGGGTTGCGGCTCATGGGGCGGCGTCTCCGTCTGCGCCGCAACGTCCGGAGCACCGGTGGCCAGCACCGCCCAAAGCACGCTCGAAACCGCCATGGAAGGCCGGGACTCTACCCTACCGACGAACGCGCGTGCTATCCCGACGCCATGACGTCCCGGTCCGCTTGGATTCTGCTCGCCGCATCACTCACCCTCGGTGCCTGCGACAAGGGTGAAGAAAAACCGGCGTCCGACGGCACGCTGCTGACGCCCTACCTCGCGATCCAGAACACGCTCGCAGAGGATAAGCTCGACAATCTCGCGGAGCTCGGTGCCGCGGTTGTCGCAGCTTCGGAGGGCAAGGCGGACAAGCCGGGCGTGGCCAAGATCATCCAGGGTGCTGGACGCATCGCGGCGCAAGACATCGCCACCGCTCGATCGGCATTCAAAACGATGAGCGAGGGGATGATCGAGTACGTGAAAGCAGACGCTGGCAAGCAGTCGGGCCACATGCTCGTCCACTGCACGATGACCTTCGCCGGCAAGGGCGCCGCCTGGGTTCAGAAAGAGGGCAAGGTCATGAACCCCTACGAGGGCGCGATGATGCTGCACTGCGGCGACAAGCTCGGCTGGTCCGACGAGATACCCGCCGCGTCGTGACACGAACTGGCTACGAGGCCATCCAACGTAGGTACTGATGTTCGGCACCTCATCCTACCTAGATGCAGAATCGGCAGCGGCTTGCGCCGAATGGAGGCCGGCGACCGTTTCGTTGACAGCTGCGACGCACCGGCTTCGACCGAGCACGTTCGCGGCCCCGCTGAACCGCTCGGCTTCGCGTGCGCCCGCCCGGCCCTCTGAGAGCGGGTGTTTTTCGTGGTCGCGCCGCGCTCGGTGACCGCGGCTACGGTCTGCCAGTGTCTTTTTCGCCGGTTTCGCGTTGCCCCGCGCATGACCCGGCACCATGCTGAGCGTGGGCTGCTTCGCTGGCTCGCTTGGATTACCGATGAAAACCGACCTGATGAACAGCCGCTCGCGTGGGCGCGCGGGCTTGATCCTGCTGTTTCTCGCGGCGGGGTGTGCCGACCGCGAAGACCCGCAGCGCGACTTTCTCGAGCGCTACAACGACCTGGTCTGCGAGCTGGCCACGCTGTGCAACCCCGACGCAACCTGCAGCGATCGCGAACTCGGCCCCTGTGAAGCGTTCGTCGAGTCCGAAGCGGAGCAGTGCCTTGAAGCCTATGCCACCGCGGTGGAGCAAGCGGAAGAGGACCCGGCCATGTGCATGGATTACACCGTCGACGCGCAGATCGCATGCGCGTCCGCCATCGTCTGGACCGACGAGATGGGCTGTGAAGCCATTGGACGGCCACTGTTTCACGACGGCGTGCAGGTGCTGCCGTCGGTGTATCGCCGACAAGCGCCTGCGTACAGCCTGCGGGGTCGTGCGGGCGAACACTGGCTCACGTGCGCACGCATGGAGTACGCGTCGGTCTCCGCCTTCAACCGGCTCTCGACGGAGCTGATGGCTTTGGGTGCGCCGCTGGCGATGATCGAAGCGACGCAGCAGGCCGCCATGGATGAGGTCGTCCACAGCCGCATGTGCCTTGCCCACGCGCGGGCCCTGCTCGACGACCCCGGCCTCACCTTTGCGCGCCTTCCCGTCGCGCCGGCCCGCGGCGACATCACCCTCGAGCAGCTCGCATTCGAGGCGTTGTTCGAGGGCTGCATCGGGGAAGGCTCCGCGGCGGGATGGGCTTCGCTCGGCGCCGCCCGAGCCAAGCCGCCCTACACCGACGACCTGCACACCATCGCGGGCGACGAGCTTCGCCACGCTGCGTTGAGCTGGCGCATCGTGGGATGGGCGCTCGAGCGGCAGCCCGAGCTCGGCCGCGTCTTGCTCGGCGCCCTCACCCGCTGGGAGCAGTCGCGCGTGCCCGTCCGCGACGATGCGCGCGAAAGCCTCAAGCACTTCGGCGTCCTCAGCGAGACCAGCGAGCAGGCGCTCTCCTGCGACCTCGTCCGCGACGTCGTCCGCCCAACCCTCGAACGCCTCGTACAGACGCGCGCCGGCGAGCAACCGATGCGGGTCGGCTGAGCAGCGTGTCGACACTGCGCTCTCTCGCGCTGGCAAGCGCGTGCGGGGGCAACGTAGTGCAGCCAGCCCCGCCCTTTCGTGGACCGAATCGAGATTTCTTGCGCAGCCTGCCCGGCTGGTGGTCCGGAGATTAAGGAGCCGCTACAGCGCGTCGACGACGAATGCGCACACGGCAGCATCGCTGGCCCGGCAGAAACCGCTCTCACACGCCAAACCGGGCGCGCACGTGACACCGCACGCTTCGCCCTCGCCGGTGCCCGCTTCGCACACTCCATTGGCACAGGCGCTGCCAGGCATGCAAGTGAGGCCGGTCTGCGACGCCGCCGGAGCGCACGATTGGCCTGCTGTCGGGATGGCCGCGCACGACCCCGCCGCGTTGCAGTAGGCGTCGGCACCACAGTCCCCGCTGCGGCTGCAGGCTTCACCCATGGTCGGCTGCGGGCTGCACTCCCGACGCATGGTTTCCGAGGACAGCAAGCACCGAAAGGCCGCCTGACAGTCCGCGTCCTCTTCACAGGTGGCGTCGAGTGCACCCGCACCGACCGGTACACACGCACCGTCGCGACAGTAGTGCTCGGCATCGCAGTCATCACCGAGACCGCCATCGAGCCGCGAGCACGAGGCACCCGCGGATCCCGTGCCAGAAAAAAGCCGACACTCCTGCAACTGCTGTCCCGCCGCAAACAGGGCCGCGTCGGTCGAGGCGATGTCGCTCGACTCGCAGCCAAAGCTGTCCAGCGCGGTAACGACCCGTTCCACGCATTCAGGCTGGAACGTCAGACCCACGTCGTCGATTGCACGCTCGACGATGAGGTCTTCGATGCCCGTCACGCACGCGGCCTCGTCGGCGTAGCGGTCGGTGCTGTCGTTGTCGCAGCTGCACGCGAACGCGCCGCGACAGACAGACTCCGCGACGAGTCCGGCCTGCTCGCGCAGCGAAGGTCCGGTCTCCTCGTCGCACGAGGGACCGAGCAAGCCAAACGCCAGGACGACGAGAAGACGCCGATCAGACATCGAGGTTTCGCGCGTTCAAAGCGTTGGACGTGATGAACTCGCGGCGCGGCTCGACGTCGTCGCCCATCAACACCGTGAAGATGTTGTCGGCTTCGAAGTTGTCGCCCACGCGCACCTGCAGCAGCGAGCGACGCTCGGGATCCATCGTGGTCTCCCAGAGCTGCTCGGGGTTCATCTCGCCCAGACCCTTGTATCGCTGGATGTTGAGCCCTTTGCGACCGACTTCGCCCATGTGGTGCACGAGGTCGACCAGGCTGCGCGACTCGGCGAGTGTCTCGTCTTCGCGACGGAGCGTGAGCATGCCGCTGCCGAGGCTGGTCACGTAGCGACGCGCCGCGAGCAGCTCCTCGACCTCGGGGGACTCGACGAACTCCTTGGCGAGCGTCTCGTACTGGGTGACGCCGTCCTGCTCCACCGCGATGCGGATGACGTGCAGGCTTTCGTCCTCTTCGTCGGCCTCGAGCGTTGCGCTGAGCGCCGTCCGCTCCATCGCCTTCGCCGCGCCCTCGACGAGCCGGTCCGCGATGCCGCGCAGGGCATCGACCGAGCCGAACGCGCCGGTGACCGCCTCCAGGCCATCGGCCTCGAGCGTGTCGAGAAGCGCCTCGACCACCGCCTGACGATGCTCGCGGCTGATCGCGTCGAGCAGCCCTTTGTACCGAAGACCGCGCGCCGCGAGTTCGCCGAGCACTTCGCGGCTGACGTCGTGCTCACCGACCGAGAGCTCGAGGTTCTCGATCGCGTTGTCGATGACGTACTGGTCCAGAGCGCCGTCGTTCTTCAGGTACATCTCTTTCTTGCCGGCCTTCACTTTGTAAAGCGGAGGCTGAGCGATGTAGAGGTGGCCGCGCTCGATCACGTCCGGGAAGTGCCGGTAGAAGAACGTCAGCAGCAGCGTGCGGATGTGCGAGCCGTCGACGTCGGCGTCCGTCATGATCACGATCTTGTGATAGCGGAGCTTGTCGACATCGTAGGTGTCGCCAACGCCCGTGCCGAGCGCGGTGATGAGCGTGACGATTTCCTGGCTGGACAGCATCTTGTCCAGCCGCGCCTTCTCGACGTTGAGAATCTTGCCACGCAGCGGAAGGATCGCCTGCGAGCCGCGGTCGCGGCCCTGCTTGGCGGAGCCACCTGCAGAATCACCCTCGACCAGGAAGATTTCGGACCCCGCCGGATCTTTGCTCTGACAGTCGGCGAGTTTGCCGGGCAGGGACAACCCATCGAGGACGCCCTTGCGGGTGATGGTCTCGCGAGCCTTGCGGGCGGCCGCACGCGCACGCGCGGCGAGCAGCGCCTTCTCGACGATGAGCTTGGCGCTCTTGGGGTTCTCTTCGAAGAACCGACCGAGCTCCTCGGTGGTGGCACCCGAGACGAGACTGGTGACCTCGCCCGAGACGAGCTTGTCTTTGATCTGCGAGCTGAACTTGGGGTCGGGGTGCTTCACCGAGATGACGGCGAAGAGCCCCTCGCGAACGTCTTCACCCGAGAGCGTGCCCTTGTGTGACTTGAGCAGGTTCTTCTCGCTGGCGTACGCGTTGACCACCTTGGTCAGCGCCGTACGAAGGCCGGTGAGGTGCGTGCCGCCGTCCTTGTTGTTGATGTTGTTCGTGAAGCACAGGATGTTCTCCTGGTACGCGTCGGTCCACTGCAACGCGAGCTGCACCCCCAGCTGCGCCTGCTGCCCCTCGAACTCGAACTCGACGTCTTTGTTGACGTAGACGAGGTCGCCGATCTGCGTCTTGCTCTGCGCGAGCAGCTTCACGAAGCTGGCCACGCCGCCTTCGCCGTCGAAGTTTTTCTCGCGGCCGTCGCGGGCGTCCCGAAGGGTCACGTTGACGCCTGGGTTGAGGTAGCTGAGCTCGCGGAAGCGCTTGGCCAGCACCTCGAAGTCGATGTCGGTGTGGCTGAAGGACAGCGGGTCGGGCTTGAACGTGACCCGCGTGCCGCGCTTTTCGGTGTCGCCGCCTTGCTCGACGTCGCCTTTGGGCACGCCGCGCTCGGACGTGTCGGTGTACTCCTTGCCGTCGCGCCAGATGTCGAGCTTGAGCCACTCGCTGAGCGCGTTGACCACGGACACGCCCACGCCGTGTAGACCGCCCGAGACCTTGTAGCTGTTGTTGTCGAACTTCCCGCCCGCGTGCAGCACCGTCATGATGATGATGGCCGCGTCGACGGTCTGCCCTTGGTACTCCTTCGGGCCAACCGGGATGCCGCGTCCGTTGTCTTCGACGCTGACCGAGCCATCGGCGTGCAGGACGACCTCGATGCGATCGCAGTGACCCGCAAGGGCCTCGTCGAGCGAGTTGTCCATGATCTCGTACACCAGCTTG